>CAZPTT010000196.1:0-8478 GCA_964589435.1 uncultured Pirellulaceae bacterium | reverse complement strand
CCGGGACTTTCGCTAGAAATTGGTTGTTGGCTCGACGGCTCGCAGAACGCGACGTTCGATTCATTCAACTTTTTCATATGGGCTGGGATCAACACAACGATTTGCCTGACCATATTTCGAAACAGTGTGGCGACACGGATCAACCATCGGCAGCGCTAGTCGCCGATCTAAAGCAGCGCGGAATGCTCGATGACACGCTGGTCGTTTGGGGGGGCGAATTCGGTCGAACGGCGTACAGTCAAGGCAAGCTGACGGCTGACAATTATGGACGCGATCATCACCCGCGAAATTATTCAATATGGATGGCCGGTGGCGGTGTGAAACCAGGATTAACGTACGGCAGCACAGATGATTTTTCGTACAACGTTACGGAGAATCCAGTCGAAGTGTTTGATCTGAACGCCACGATCCTGCATCAATTGGGCATCAATCACAAAAAGTTGACTTACCGGTTTCAGGGTCGAGATTTCCGGCTCACCGACGTCCACGGCCAGGTTGTCAACGACATTCTTTTGTAGTTCGTTGCACGAATGATTGGTTGATCGAATCAAGGATCTTTCCGTCATGCCAATTGAACTGACGAGTTCGCATTCCGCTTGCCGGCTCAACCTCATTTGCGTTAACAGTTCACTTCACTAAATCGTTATTTGGAAAGATACTCAGTGACAAGTTTGTGTCCCGAGAGGCCTTTTCTCCGTTCAAGAATCTTTCCGTCTTTGACGACCAGCAATGTCGGCAGGCTACTGACCTTGAAGGCTTTCGCTAATTTCTGATGCTGATCAACGTCGATCTTGATTATCGAGGCGTTCTTTCGGATCGCGGTTTGCTCCAAGTCTTTCAGGACCGAGCTTTGTTTCCGACAAGGGCCGCACCAATCTGCGTAGAAATCGATCAGCACGACGCCAGAAGCGGTGTCAACAATGTCAAACAAATCATCATCATTTCGCAACTTCGTAATAGCTCTCGTCCGTGTTGCTTTCATTGGCTTGAACACCGAAGCTTTCGAGAGGTGGCTTCGGTTAAGATCAATGGACGCATGGCTGGCGACGTGGGCATTTCGCTTTGAAAATTCTTGGTGGTTCAAATCATTCGTGCCCGCGTCGGCTTGAACTTGTGCCGACAGATCAACCGGCGTCACAACTAAAAACATCAGAGCTATCACGAAGCAAAGCACTGCCCCTTTAACCAAGGTTCGCCCGACGTCAATCTTTGACGAAGATTCCATTCTATTCTCCCTTTTAACCAAAGCTAATATCTCGCAAAAATCGCCACCGACAACCTTTGCCCTTTGTGAGACGCAGCTCGTTAGGATTGCTTACCGAAGACTGTCAAGAAACCTGACGATTTTACCCGACTGTGAACGAGAGCACTCCGAAGCGGGTCAATGGAATGCGCAAGCACTTCTCAACATCAGAGTCACGCTGGCTTTTTCGGGAACAGCCCAACTGCCATCAGTTAAATCCTCGGGGGCATAGAAAAGCGTTTTGCCCTACGGATACATATTTGCAAACTTGCAAGCACCGACGGACGGCACATTGCAGCGACACAGGGCCGACTTATACCCATTTCTAGCGGATTGAGAAATTGAGACGCTGGCCGACTTTCACCAAGAACGATAATGCGCCTTCAGTCAACTGCCTTCACTCGATTCGAATCAGTCAGCGACGCCATTTGCATCGGCTGAGGCGCAAACGCAGTTTGGCAAATCCCAATCCATCAGGCCTCGCGAAATCAAGTGATCGAGCCCTGACAGCCGGACCCGGCCCCGGCGGTACAACCAAAGCAATGTTGGCCTAGGATGATGCGGCGATTCGCCAACTGCGTGTAATCGAAATCGTGGATGGATTGTGAACAAGACGGTTCAACGTTCAATTCCAGCATTTGATTAAAATCGCAATCGAACAGTTTTCCGTCCCATCCGACGGATAAAGTATTGCGACACATCAATCCGTCGATGGCACCTGGATTAAACGCATCCACCAATTTCGTCATGTAGGACTGGTAATCGCCGGTTCGCAGCAGGTATTCAAGATATCGGCTGACCGGCATATTCGTGATCGTGAACAATCGGTCAAACTTAATTCCGTAACGTGAATTCAATTCACGTCGATAAGCGTTCTCAAGTTCCTGCTGATCGGGAGGAAGGCTGGGGCCAACGGGGTTGTAAACCAACGTTAACGTCAAATTGGTGGACTCGGTTCCGTAACCAAGATCGTTGAGGCGACGAAGTGCTTCCATAGATTTAGAAAACGCGCCATCCCCTCGCTGGGCATCGGTGTTTTCTTCCAAGTAGCAAGGAAGGGAAGCCACGATTTCGACTTCATTGTCGGCCAAGAACCTCGCGTAATCTTCGTAGCCCTTGGCTAACAAGATCGTCAAATTACAACGATCAATAACATGCCGGCCCAATTCTCGTGCTGCGAGCACCAGTTCTTTAAAATGCGGATTCATTTCCGGTGCGCCACCAGTCAAATCCAGCGTCTTGATTTGGGGGTGTCGTTTCAGGACATCTATACAAGCATCAATTTCCGATCTTTGCATGATCTCGCGTCGATCCGGCCCTGCGTCGACATGACAATGGTCGCACGTCATGTTGCAAAGTTTGCCAAGATTTACCTGCAGAATTTCTACGCGATTTGACGACAGAGTTTCAACGCCAGCTTCGGCCAATTTCATTTGGAAACGAACGCCTGCTTGGTCGGGAGTGAGAACAACTAGTTGCTCGGTCGCGTTGGCGAGTGGGTTGCCTCGGTGCTTGAGGGAAGTCTTGGGTTTCATTTATTTCTTTAAGTGTGCAAGTAACGTCATGCTGCTATTCACTGCTATTCACTGCTATTCGCCGCAATTTGACGAAGTTCGCTGCAATTTGACGAAGCTAAATTGTGAGAAGTTTTGAACCGGTCATCACCGATCTTCATTGAGTTTAGCAAATCAGCCAGCGGAAACGAGTCGTAACAGGAAAGCAAATTATCATTTTTGGTCGTTCAAGCTCCAGTCGTACTTTAGATACGAAACACTGACGGAATTATTTCGAGCGGCTCGCTGGGCCGATTCGGTAGGTAGATAGGGCGCGATTGACTTTAATTGTGTTTGTTGGTCAGGGCCAAAGTCGGAACCGAACCAACTCAAAATTGAGCTCAGGCGAAACTGTCGTTTCTTTATGTCGTGTTGAAAGTTCCCCGAATTGGCAAAGAAGGTAGTCGAGTTTTCGACCAGCTGGGTTTCCAAATCACTGGCTCGATAGGCTTCGTTTAATAACCTTGGGCAACTATGCGATGCGCAGACGATGGCGAAGTGAATTCTTGGTTCGCCGAACTTCCTCAGTATCTTGTGCTCAATATCATTGAGCGAAATTTTCTGTTGTCCAACGACCAGTAGTAGGTCGTGCCAAATGTTGTAGCCCAATAGCTTGGCCGTATGATTTCGAATACTACTCGTTGGGTATTGTCTTAAGATTCCTTTGATTGTTACCGCGTTGTAGGCGTTGATCCAAAACGCGAGTTTGGCTTCTTGCGAAGCTTGCATGGAAGGATTTGCCGTCGAAAGCAAATTCAAATACGCATCAAGCGATTGGGAATCAACATCCGAAGCTTTCCAAGCCCGGTAGTTAACTTGGCCATCGGCATCAACGAACTTGTGCAGTAGCCGAGTCCAATCCTCGTGACCGATGTCGCCAACTGAAACTTGCTGAGACTGTGCGACAGCTTTGCCAATAATCACTTTCTTACCACCAAGAACTGGGCCTGTCAGTGCGAATATGATCATCGAAGATGCGACCCACAACTTTACAATTCCGTTTGTCATTAGGACTCCTTCCATGGTTCTTCACTCAATTAAAACGCTTTGGTTGGAAGGAGGTCGAAGTTGGACGAGATTCCTTACATGAAAATTTTATCGGAAGGCGGTAATTTGACGCAACAGTCAACAAGCGTTGACGAATGCTCAGTTGCTGCTGTCAGTTTCCCCAGGCAAGAGTAACGGTCATGGCCGGTTTCGAACTCGGAGGCGTCATCAGTTATTCGAATCAGGCAAGAGAAAGAGGCATTCTGCACGCCAACCCCAAACTCGTCCCTTTACCTTCGTTTGAACTCTCCTCTACGGAACAACGAGGTCGATCCGCAGCAACGCATTTCCCGTTCCTGCTGCCCGCAACCAGCGAATGTTCCTCATTGCTCTTTGAATTCAGAAGCTCAGCGCAAAACGCACCCTGAGGGGATGTGGCCAACCAAGTGTGCTTGTTAACGCAGCAGCTGTTGCACCAGATGCGAAACTTCGGCTAGAAAAAGGCAAATCCATGTAAGGTTTCACTGGATTTATACCGACGATTTGTTTAGAATCCGCGATTCGTTTTTGAAGCGAGAGTCGCGGCAAGTCTCCAAGACCGGCGTAAACGGTTCCGATCGTAGTATTGCCTCCTTGAGAGCTCTCGGTCTTGCCGGTGCTTTTCAAAAACGTTAAAAAAACAGCCCCAAAAATGTGCGGCGGTGTAGCTCAGTTGGTTAGAGCAGCGGAATCATAATCCGCGTGTCGGGGGTTCGAATCCCTCCACCGCTACTTTTTCTCCGGTTCCATCTTTTCTCCCGCTTCAGTCGGGCCGGCGGAATTTCTTCGGTGCGAACCCAAAACTATCGCATTTTGAGCAAGCCTTTCGAATTGTTCGGCAGCGGGTAATCTCTTTCTCACCACCAATGGGCGTAGCAGATTCCATTACGACCGTCGATTTGCATCGGGTTGGGTCGCACAAATCGCCTGCAATTCTCTTGACTGAGTTGATGCTTAGATCAGGTCGAGTCTTCCAACAGCCCCAGTGATGTCGACATAGTAGAGCCTGCCGTCAAGTCCCGTCGTGATGTCTACGATAAAGCCAACTGGTAGCGATACGACATCAACGCTGGTGACTTCGCCGGCGCTATTAAAAGTAGCCGCACGCAAAACCTGATCGCCGATGTCGGTGAAAAGCAAAGCCCCATCGTAGACGCTGTTGTAAGCAGAGCCGACGAAATCACCCATGACGATCGCGCGTCCGCCATCGCTATGTAACCTCGCCCAGGCGGGCGCTGTCACATCGGGATTGGTGGCGTAATAAGATTGAACTGCAGCCAAATTGCGATAGCCGCCAGTTTGATTGCTGACGCCACTTCCGCCTTCAAATGCGGGCCATCCAAAATTTTCGCCACCACTGCCAACGTTGATTTCTTCCCACTGTGTCCAGCCGACATCGCCAACGTAAACAGTCGGGTTGTTCGCGTCATCGTTGAGCGCAAACCGGAAAGGGTTCCGCAGTCCATAGGTGAAGACCTTGGACTGATTCGAGTCGGGGTTGCCATCGAAGAATGGATTGTCCGTCGGCGCTTGGCCAGTGATTGGGTCAATTCGGAGAATCTTTCCAGCCAGACTATCGACGTCGAGTGCGCGGAGGTTGATCGGATCGACTCGACCAAACGACCCACCGTCACCGCTAGCGATGTAGAGGTTACCATCCGGCCCAAACTCAAGCTCACCAATCGTATGGCTGGTTTCGTCCGCAGGAATGCAGTCCTCAACCGGATTTCCGCTTGCATCAATGCATGAGTGTGGATCGTTGATGCCTGGTCTTAACTCTGGTGCTCCAATATTTTCAAATGTGCTGTTGTTCCCAACCAATACGACTTCCGAATTTGGATCGGCGAACGTGCCTGCCGGGTTGACGGTAAAGCGAGAGATGCGCGAGACACGAGCACCATTGCCATCAGGCCTCGCCAGCCCACTCAAACCAGCCGTCTCCGGTGGATCGTAGGTGAACGAAGCATATATGTACGGATTGTTCTCAAAATCTGAATGAATCGTGAAACCAATCATGCCGCGATCTTTGGTGCCCGAGTTGACGATCGAACGAATGTCTAACAGAGGCGTACTCTGCACCGTTCCATCGATGTTGACGACACGGACGACGCCATCTTGTTCCGCCACCAGCATTCTTCCGTCAGGCAAGAATTCAACTTCAATCGGCGTGTCAAATCCGTTGGCAATTTGACTGGTGACGAATTGCCCGTCAGACAGTGGAACGTCTGGCAGCGTTGCACCGTCAATCAGAACTTCGACTTCCGTAGCGCTGAGCGCTCGATTGAAGATTTGCACATCATCGATGCCGCCTTCAAAAAAGTTGTCAACTTTTCCGATCGTCAGTTGGCTTGTATTGGCTGGGGTTCGACCGGCAAAAGCAATCGTTGAATAGACTTGACCACCATTCACGTAAACAACGTAAGCCGTTCCATCAAATGTGGTCGCGACGTGGTTCCACTCGCCGGGAGTTAAGACTGAATCGGTGACAAACGAATTCCAGTTGGTGCCATCTCCAAAGCCGGCATGAATCCGATCTTGCTGGTAAACATAGATTGATGGGTAGCGATTTGCGGTGCCACTGCTGTCTTGAAAACCAAGAATTCCGTGAAATCCATTGTCGGTGTGCTCGGGCCGAATCCAAACCGACTGTGTGAATGAACTGCCGTTCAGGTTGAGCGACGAATCTGCTGCGACGCTAATAAAATCGTTCCGGCCATCCAAATTCAATCCACGCGGGTTCGCTGAATCTACATCAGGAGTATCATTGGTCGGTCCATTGGGAGAACCAATATTCTGGTGAGATCCGTTGTTTCCATTACCAGACGAATCAATAACAGAATCACCAATTGAAGTTTCATCCAATCGCCAACGTCCGATCAGCCCTGCACCTGATTCGTCGTCAACGATCGTCACAATCGCCGTCCGAGGTACGTTAAGCTCAGCCCCTTCAGAGCGAAATAACGAGAAGCTAAACGTCTCGGTGTTCTCCAGTTGATCGTCGTCAATCAATTGGATCGTCGCGAACGCTGAGGTTTGTCCATCAACAAAATCGACGCGGCCGTTGGCTTGACCGACAAAATCAGATCCGTCTTCCGCTTCCACGCCAAGAGTTTGATAGAAGACGCTGGCTGCACCTGACGAACCATCAAAGCGTATGATTTCGATGCTAACTTGGCCGGAATTCTCGTCAGCAGTTATTTGAGTTTGTCCCAATCCGACGAATCCGGCAGAGTCTTCGTTCGCCAAGAATTGAAAGTAGCCGCTCGTGTTAAGCGTTTCAGACTGTCGAAACCCCGGTTGGATTCCGTCTGCAGCCAGCCATGACCCCGTCGAGAATGTTGTCGAGGCTTCCGTTTCGTATCGCGTGTCGTCGATTGCGATGTAGTCAACATTCAAATTCGAGTCGATTCCATTGGCTGGATCGTATTCGTCATTGATAAATTCAATTCGGACTTGATCGGCCGTCACGCTGCCATTGGCAGTGTAGAAAAATGTCTCGAAATTTGTAGATGTAGAAAATGTACCCACAGTTGAATCGCCAATAACGAGTTCGAACTGCTCACCACCTTCGTCGCCGCTCGCTCGAACGGATATTGTCGAACCAGTTCCACCGCTCGCCAAATACTGAAAATAGCCATTTGAGTTAAGTGTTTCCGACTGACGAAAACCTGGCTGGACACCATCAGCAGCCAGCCAAGACCCGGTTGAGAAGGTTGTGGAAGCTTCGGTTTCGTATCGCGTGCCCTCGATCGAAATGAAGTCAACATTCAAGTTCGAATCGATTCCATTGTCTGGATCATATTCGTCGTTAACAAATTCAATTCGAACTTGGTCTGCAGACAGGCTTCCAGGCGCGGTGTAAGAAAATGTTTGAAAGCTATCAGACGTTGTAAAACTCGCCGCGGACGAGCCGCCGATAATTAGCTCGAACTGTTCGCCACCTTCGTCACCGCTGGCACGAATCTCGATTGTGTCGCCATCGCCATCTCCGAAATACTGAAAATATCCGTTGGCATGAAGTGTTTCACTTTGACGATTCCCAGGCTGAACACCATCGGCAGGCAACCACGTGCCCGTAGAGAACACGTCCGGTGCTTCGGTCTCAAATCGAACCCCGTCAACTACGATAGCGTCGACCCGGACGTTTCTATCAATTCCATTGTCGCTATCGAAAAGATCATTGGTAAATGCAATACGAACATCACTGGCCGCCACGTCATCGCTGGTTTCATACGTCAGTGTTTGGAATTGCCCACTGGACGCCCCGGTTCCAAGATCCGAATACACAGCAACACTTTGCCCTCCAATTTGGAGCTCGATATTTTCTTGACCTGTGGTGCCAGCCGCAATGACCTGAACGGTTGATAGCATCATTCTAGATTCCAAGCTTTCAACTTCCAGTCGATGGGCTTGATGAGTTACTGCATTAGTTTTGCTGCGAGGAAATAGATGACGAAGAGAATTCATGGTGGGGGCTCACTTGTTGCGAATCAAAGATTTTGCCCCTCATATTAGTCAAAAAAACAAGGATAGAAACCGTCCAGCCAAATCAAGCTATTTCTGTAAAACTTGTCGGCTTTTTCGGATAAAAGGCTCATTAACCTCCAAAACCCTCGAAAACAAATTGGGCATTCAATGACTCTCTGGCTTTGAAAG
>CAZPTT010000195.1:6227-10700 GCA_964589435.1 uncultured Pirellulaceae bacterium | reverse complement strand
TGATTTCCCACGGGTTGAAACCCGTGGCTAACCATGACCGGTCACTACGTGACGTTAGTCCTTGATTCTCGATATTGGTATCTTCGTAGGTCAGGCAATTTCCTGCCGATCACCTTGGCGAAATACGAATGTCGTCGCGTAGCGACAGTTCACGTGTAGCCGCGGGTTTCAACCCGTGGATTTGAATTTCCGAAAGATTCGTCGCGTAGCGACCGATCACGACCCGTTCTATTTCGTCCACTTGATTTGATTGACCGGTCACTACGTGACGGGGTTGTCTTTGTCTGATTTCCCACGGGTTGAAACCCGTGGCTAACCATGACCGGTCACTACGTGACGTGATAGTCTCGTCGCTTGCTCTTCGTCTTTGGCAACTAGGTCTTTGCCAACCGGTATCGAAAGTTGATAGAATTCGCACATGCAATTCGTCAACTTTTCTCCACCTTCAAATGTCATTGATCATCAAGATGTGATCACACATGCGATTCTGCGCGACGACGGAAGAGTTCGTTTTGAAGTGAACGGACAACTCCTTGGCGTGTTGGAAGATCGCCCCGGCATTGTTCAGATCGCGTTGGCCGAAAGTGGGCTTTGGTGCCACGACTCTCGCGGCCAAGTCTTTCACCTGCAAGGAAAGCCAACACACTGTGAATGGGTGCAAGTCGATTCACTTTCAAATATCACTTCCATCGGAACGTTGTCAGACGGTCGCATTTGCGTGGTCACATCCCAGGGCAAAGCGATTGTCCGAACTGAATCCGAAGATTCTTCAGAAACGGAGTGGCAGTTTGATACCGAAGTTGCCAATACGCTGGGCGTGATGAAAAAGCAGCCTGTGAGGAATTACCAACGGTTTGGAATTCGCTCGTTGCTGCTATTGTTTGTTCTGTTTGCGTTGGTTCTGGGGCCCTATGCCGCCTACCGTCAAACGAAGCTGCAGGAAAAGACGATTGGCGTTCTCGAGTTGCAAGGATGCAAAATTAGTTACGCTCATGAATTCGATGAAGACGGGAAACGCATCTCAGATCCTGTCGAGCCCGGTGCGGAATGGCTCAAGAAAATCTTGGGTAGACACTGGTTCTTGACGCCTGTCGGACTCGTAGCAAGCGGAGGCCAATCGGCTCCAGTTTTCTTCGACCAGATTGGCAACCTACCAACACTTCAAGAGTTGAGGATCAATGGTCGCGGCTTGAAAGATTTGGAGTTTCTCGATCGCATTCGAAGTTTGAAGCGACTTCACTTGAGCAATCAAAAGTTTGAACCCGAAAAACTTGCACCCATTAGGCGGCACACAAAACTTGAAAAACTAAGTTTAGACGACCGAAATGGACTTTCCGTGGTTAAGGATCTACTGGCTTTGAAAAGCTTAAGTACCTATTCGGAGCTAACGCCCGAAATGGCAGATCAACTTCAAGGACTAACCCACCTAACAGAGTTGAGGTTGCGCGGGCTCGAATGCCCGGATGTTTCGGTTTTGTCAGGGCTGGTCAATCTTGAAATTTTGGAAATCGCTTCGGTTGTGGAAAGCCTAGAGCCATTGCGGAACTTGCGGCAATTGAAGTCGCTGACTCTCAACGTTCAAGGATTCGAATTTCGAGGATTGGATCCGCTAAGTGGATTGACCAACCTTGAATCGTTGCGTTTGAAAGACGGTAAGATTCACGATTTGAGTTGGGCAGCTTCCTTGACCAATCTCGAAGAGCTGAACATTCAAAACAGCGAATGCGATGATCATTCTCCATTGTTGAATCTTACCAAGCTGAAGTCACTCGGCTTGGGCAATGGAAGTCCGTTCGAATTCTCGATATTGGATAGCATTCAACTGACAATAGAGGACGTTCGACGCGGGAGCTCAGGAATTTGGCGAACTTATGGAATGGGATCGATGAGTGGGCCTTCCAAAGTGACCCTGTCAATTCCCAACTGTCAGATTCGGAATTTGGAGTTTGTTCGAAAGTCGCCACGCTTGGTTGCTGCCGTCAATTTGAGTAACAACCAAATAACCGACGTCGAGCCAATTTCTGGATTTACGTTGGCGACGTTTTGCAATCTCAATGGCAATCCTATTTCGGACATCAGTCCTTTGTTGAAATGGCCTGACTTGAAGCGACTGTGGCTGGCCGGCACATTGGTGGACGACACTTCTGGCATCGCCAAATTCACGAAATTGACGAGCGTCGATCTTGCCAATACCGGTGTGACCAACATCGACGGATTTGAAGCGATGAAAGGACTGGATTCTTTGACGATCGACAATACAAGTGTCATTGATTTGGAGCCGATTCGGAATTCAACGAAGCTGTCAACTTTTTCGTGCGCCAATACTCCGGTCGAGAAATTTGCCTTGAACAAGAATCGCATGTTGACGCTCGATCTCTCGAATACGCAGGTCTCGGATTTGACTGAAGTTCCGATCGTTCTCAAGCGGCTGAATTTATCGGGATCGAAAGTCACTGACATTTCGCGAGTGCTTGAATTTCATGAACTCGAGCATCTGGCGTTGGCGGACTTGTCAGTGGATGACGTGACTCGCATTGGGCGACTTACGAATCTAAGATCACTGGATCTCTCTGGTACAAAAGTCCGTGACGTTTCGGAGTTGAGGTATTTGTCCAACTTGCGAAAATTATCTTTAGCCAATACCGAAGTGGCGGATATTTCCGGATTGAAATATTGCCGTCGATTAAGCGATTTGGATTTGTCTAACACGCAAGTTACCGATTTTTCTCCGCTGGCTAAACTAGAGTGCCTCAACCGCGTCAACGTTTCGTCAAATCGGTTCGTCGACTGGCAGGATCTACCTAGGTTTGGAGTAAAAAAACGCGGGTTTGGTTTTGGAAGTGAGGAGTTTTCGACGCGAGTCGTCGACGTCTCAGCTACACAGATCGTTGACATGACGAACATCCCTGTTGATATTTTCAAATTGAAATTGAACTGTGAGCATGCCAACGACCTCTTTCCTTTGAAGACGTTGAAAGGTTTAGGTTATTTGGAGTTGACTGGGTTCAAAGTGACACACGGTTTAAGTTGGTTGAACTTGAGATCCTTGACCGAACTGTCATTGGAAGGTGAGGCCATCACAGACCCGGCGATGCTCAACTGGCTTAGCAAAGCGAAAGCGTTAACGCGACTACGATTGCCGGCAGGCTCAGTATTTGAAGCGGCTTGGGTAGAGCAACTCTATACATTGGAATCCGTCCACGTGGGTGAGGAACGGGTTTGGTACTGGAAAGACAACGTTGGCAATGGAGATCGGCGGCCGTAGTTAAAGCGAGGCTTTACGAAGCCTTCAGCGGCGAATTTCTCTGGTTTCCGCGTTGAATTCGGCTTTCGCTTGACCATCTGAGTTGCGGGTGGCTATTCTCAGATGATGCCGGTTGTTGCACCGGGAATTTTAATTGGCTGAGAACTCACATGTTTGAACGACGATCTTTACGGCTGCCCATTACGCTTGGCGTGGTGATGATCGCTGTGCTGCTGCCGTTGATGGTTGGTTGGGTTCTAATCAATATCTATGGCGCCAACTGGACTTTGCTGGCCGTCGGTTCGCTGCTGTTCGGTTTGGTTTTGGTTGGTGTGGTTATGTACTTGACCCTGTCGATCAAGGCGATCAACTTGAACCGTCGTCAGTCAAATTTCATCGACAGCGTGACCCATGAACTGAAATCTCCAATTGCTTCGCTGAAGCTTTATTTGCAAACGCTCAACATGCGCAAAGTCACGGACGTGGAACGCGAGCAGTTTCATAAATTCATGATGGACGATGTTGAGCGATTGGATTCGTTGATCAGCCATTTGCTTGATGCGGGAACCATCGACAAACGTGGACTAGAGAAAGACCGCGAGTGCATCGACCTTCACGAGTTGATTCAGGATTGTGTTACGACGGTTTGTTCTCGGTATCGAATTCCGGAATCCAATGTGGAGCTTGATTTGATTCCCAGTCAGATTCAGGCAGCCCGCGTCGATGCGGTGATGATATTTAGAAACCTGATTGATAACGCCGTCAAATATGCTGGCTCACCACCGCGTGTCAACATTCAGTTGCGAGCCGAACGAGACATGTTGGTGACGGAAATTGCCGATAACGGAGCCGGGATCGCCAAGGAAGAACGACGCAAAGTCTTCGGGCGTTTTGTCCGGCTTGGGAAAGAGCTGGAGCGGAAGAAACCAGGAACCGGATTGGGGCTGTTTATCGTGAGGACGTTAGTCAAGCAATTGAGCGGCAAAGTTCGGGTGCTGGATCGTGACAAGCGAATGGGAACGGTTTTTGAGGTGCGTTTGCCGGGGCAGAAACTTGACTCGTCACGTTCATTGCGAGGGAAGCTTGATGATTCTAAACTGGCTGGATCGGATGCGCGGGACACTTCGGTATCAGGTGTTAGTCAAGGTGCTGGGTAAGTCGCTGGCGGATTGGGAATGCGGATTGGGAATGCGGATTGGCGGCGAGTGGAGTAACTGATGATCAGGAAT
>CAZPTT010000195.1:0-6127 GCA_964589435.1 uncultured Pirellulaceae bacterium | reverse complement strand
AATGCGGATTGGGAATGCGGATTGGCGGCGAGTGGAGTAACTGATGATCAGGAATCGAGGGGTATGACGGAATCCACCACCCACATCTTGTTGGTTGAAGATGAGGAGCATATTGCGTTTGGTATCAAGTTCAACCTTGAGGCAGAAGGCTTTCAAGTGACGACTGTCGGAAATGGTCCGGCCGCGCTGCGCGTGGTTGATGATGCCGAGCCTCCCGTTGATTTGGTTGTTCTTGATCTGATGTTGCCCGGGATGAGCGGTTACGAAGTTTGCGAGCAGATTCGAGATTCGGGACGCCACATGCCGGTATTGATGTTGAGTGCCCGTACGCTTTCTGAGGATCGTACGCGAGGTTTCGATGTCGGTGCGAATCAGTATTTGGTCAAGCCGTTCGAACTGGAAGAGTTGATCAGTCGAATCAAGAACCTGCTTTCTCAATTCAATGGTCGACCGCCGGTTACCAAGTCAAACACCGAGGCTCTCGTCGAATACGAGTTTGGTAGCGCTAAGATCAATTTTGCGACTTACGAGGTTTCGGTCTCCGGCGAGCCAGTTCGTTTGACTCAGCTTCAGATGAAAACGCTTCGTTATTTTATTGAGAATGAAGGTCAAGTCATTCCTCGGAATCGACTGCTCGAAGACGTCTGGGAAATGCCGGGCCATATGAATACGCGAGCGCCGGATCAGGTTTTGCGGCAACTCCGCAAGACGTTTGAGGTCGATCCCGCCAAACCACTTCACTTCTTGACGATCCGCGATGCCGGCTACCGCTTTGTACGTCAGCCAAGTAGCGATTCGTAGCGATTCGTAGCGGGCTGATCAAACGTGCTGTGGTCTGCAGCACGGCGGGTATAAGCTCTCTGACGACGTCTTATCACGCTGCTTCGCTCGATCGCTGCGCGGTCTTGTCGGCTCGGTTTTCGTTTGTCTTTCCAGCCGAAATTGGTTGGAGAATTGCAGTTCGCCACCGGTCGTTACCACTTGTAAATTTGGACGAACTGTCATTTCCCGAATCTTACTTGTTAAATCTGGTACTCGTGAAAGGGTTTTGAACGAATTGGCAAATCAAAAAAACTAAGGTTCGGTTGAAAGCACTTTCTCCCGGAAAGCCTTTGGTTTTACAACGATTTTTAAATGCGGTCTCACCTGATGAAATCTAAATTTCAATTCCGACGTGGCGTGGCCGCCGTCGAAGCGGCCATTTGCTTGCCGATTTTGGCCGTTATCGTTTTTGGAGCCGTAGAAGTCTCCGGCGGCGTTTTTCAAGAATACAACGCTCAATCTTGCGTCTACGAGCTTGGTAAAACAGCGCTGGCACCCCAAAAATCCTGCAACGACGTCAAGGTTTTGGCGGATCAGATGTTGCCTCAATGGGGTTTCACGAACTACGTGATTGATATCGCGGTGATCGCGAGGACTGTCAATTCTGGTTCTGTCGAAGCGCCTGCAGTTACAGCGTTTCGAATCAAAGAGGGGGAAACAGCCCCGGACGGACTGGAAGATGTTCCGCGCGGAACGATGCTGCGAATGACATTGAGGGCTGACCGTCCAACTTCAGTTACTGATTTTTATAGCGCGACACTCGGGACTCAAGTCAGTTCTGAATGCGTGTTTGTTAAAGAATTTTAAAGCGACTTCCAAACCTTCCTCGAAGCAAATCAGATGTACAAGACTATAAAGAGCCTCAAACGCTCAAAACTTCGCAATTCTCGAAACCAACGGCGCGGTACGGTCGCAGTCGAAGTTGCTATGATCGCGCCATTTATTTTTCTAATCGTGTTTGGCCTGATGGAGTGGGCTCGGTTTGAAATGATTCGTCAAGCAGCCGCAACCGCCGCTTTCAATGCGGCTCGTGAAGGCACGATTCCCGGCATGACGAACGCAGAAATTGAATCCAGCGCTAATGCAATTTTGGATGTTTATTCTGTTTCCGATGCCACAGTGACTGGTGACATTTCCAGTACCGAATCGTCAGTAACGATCGCGATTCCATTGTCGCAAAACAGTTGGTTCTTGGGGCGATTCTTTGGGGGCTCCAGTATCAATCGTTCGTTTAAATTGGCCCTTTAGATTTCCTGCCTGCAAATTTTGCCACTCAAATAATCTCAATTCGAAGCCGCGGAGAAACATCAAATGACTAGTAAAGCCAATCAATTGGTCAATCGTGAATTTGGCGACCGAAAGATGAGTTGCAACCGACAAGGCGCGACCATTGTCTTGATGCTGATTCTGCTTGTCGTCGTTTTTCTATTCGTCGCTTTCGCAATTGATTTGGGAAGAGTCCAAGTCGCTCAATTGAAGCTGCAAGTCGCCTCTGATTTCGCGGCCCGAGCTGGGGCCGAAGCGATGTCCAGAGGCGTGGGGGATCCTACTGATCCAACTGATTTTGAAAATGCGATTCGAGACGAGGTTGGCATGTTGATGGCAAGCAATCTGGTTTTTGGATCTCAAGTTAATTTCAATTCGGCGTCCCAGGTTGAGTTTGGTCAATCGACGTTGAATGGAGACAAGTTCAACTTCACCCCAACGTCCGATGGGAAGATGGACTCGGTGACGAACTCATTGCGAGTCGATCCGAACTTGGGGCAGTTTCCGATGATTTTTGGAAGATTCACTGGGCGAGATTCAGTTGCCTTGAATTCGGCGACGACCGCGAAGGTTCAGGATCGTGACATTGTGGTCGTAATCGACCGTTCGACTTCCATGTTGGACCATGACGCGGGCACCATGTTAGTGGCGGACTACGACGCGAACCTGTTGTCACTGGAAGATGCCCTTTATGGCAGTAGCGATCTGTTTCATAGCAGCAGCATGCCGATGGGGCCTGGATACCATACAGAATTCGAATACGTTTCAAGTGGAACAGAATTAAATCTTTCACGCATTCAGGCTTTGAAATTGGCGATCCTACGTTTTCGCCAGCAGATTGATGCGACTCGAGGCAAAGAGCAATTAGGTTTAGTTACCTATGCGGATCAGGCTAGTGCGCCTGCCGATGTAACTGTGTCGACACCAACGGGTGCGGTCGATGTTGAGGATGGTCTATCTGCTGCAGTTGTTGCGGCCATCGTCGACGACTCAATTACCGATACACCATGGGTGAATGACCCTGTGGTTGCATCGCATGAACATACGGCTTCCGCTCTGGAGAGCGATGCGGATAGCTATGACAATTTTGATTTCAACTATTTGCGAACCCGCTGGTGTGCTGCGACCAATATTGCGGGAGGGATTTCTGAAGGTGCAGGAGTCCTTTTTGGATCGGGCCGTCGTTCATTTGCGACGCCGATTTTGATTGTCATGACCGACGGCCAGCATAATCAGGAAAGCACCCCGGAAGCCGCTGCCACTGCGGCAATGACCGCGCATCCAGATTTGCTTATTTATACAATCACGTTTGGTGCCGGCGCTGATCAAGCGACCATGGCGACAGTCGCAGCGACGGGAAATGGGAAGCATTTCCATGCGTCCAACGCGAATGAGTTAGTAGATGTGTTCGAAGAACTCGCATCCAACGCAGGCGTTACGGTAATCGAATAAGACCGTTGGTAGGTCATTGAAATTGCGCGAAAAAAGGACTCCAGCTTAATCAAGGCTGGAGTCCTTTCTGATTTTGATCCGCTCAACTGAATCTAAGCAGTCGATCAGATGCCGCCGAATCTAGATTAAAAGTTTAACCTGAGATTTCGTTGACTTAGGATTGCTTAATCGCTCGCGATTCCAATTGTCGTTCTGTCGGCAGTTTGACATTCCAAACCAAGCCACACATTGCCATGGTTCGAATGATCACCCAGCTCAAATCAAATTGCCACCACTTCAGTCCGTGGCGAGCAGAGGTTGGAAATGCGTGATGGTTGTTGTGCCAGCCTTCACCATGGCTGAGTACGCCAAAGAACAAGTTGTTCTTTGAATCGTCAGACGATTTGTAGTCTTGCGAACCAATGATGTGGCAGATCGAGTTGATTGACCATGTCATGTGGTGAGAAAGACAAACCCGTGCCAATCCACCCCACAGGAATCCAAGGCCAGCACCTTTCAAGACGCCCATCAAAGTCGGCTCGTAAAACAAAGCAGCCAATCCACCGAGTACCAATGGAATGACCAGCGTCGCTGTCACCCACCAGTAATATTTGTCGTCAATGGCTTTTAATAATGGCTCGTCCATCAAATCTGGCACGTACTTCTTACGCTCTTTGCGTGACCAGTTGTTTTGAAACATCCAGCCGGTGTGAGAGTGGTAGAAACCTTTGATCGAATTCCAGATTCCTTCACCGTGTAGGTGGGGAGAGTGCGGGTCGCCTTCGTGATCACTGAATTGGTGATGCTTGCGATGAACCATGCACCAGTCGATCGGAGAACCTTCGACGGCCAACGAGCCAAGCACAGTCCAGAATTTGTAGACGCTTGGTTTCGCTTCGAATGAACGATGCGTCAGCATTCGGTGGAAACCAATGGTGATTCCCATGCCGGTCAGGTACCAGCCGCCGATTAGCATCGTCAGATTTATCCAGTTCATCATGCCGTACTGCCAAGCCATGATGATGGCGGCAATCATTCCCAGCAGTGGGAAAACGACAGCTCCAAGAACTGCTGCCTTGTGTTTCCACGAGTGATTGTGTTCATCGTCATGATGATCGTGATCGTCATGAGATGGATCCAATGACTCAGTCAGTGGGGCATCGGTGTCCAGGTTTTGACCAGGTTCAGCGAGCGCCTCTGCAAATTTCTTTGACTGTCTGCGCGACTTGTTTTTTGTTTCGGTAACCGATGCCATTCTTATTCCTTTAGAGCCAGTTCCTTCAATGAACACGCCGCAAAGTAGGACACAAAATTGGACGATCTAAATGCCGATCATCCTCAGTGAGCACCCGGGTTAGCGGAGGCTTGGCAAACCGTCAGACACGACGATTTGTGTTGCAAAGTAAGTGCAGAAGTATAAAAGATCTATCGGGTTTGGCAGTCCCGGCCGTGTATGTGCCATGTAATAGTTGTGTAAGCAGAAAACGGTCTTTATGGGCAGGTTCGGTGTCGCTGTTAACCGTTAGTGGTGTGCTTTTGTTTCTTAGGCGTGAAGAAGGCTAAGTCTTCGGTTATCCACAGTTTATTCACGGCGGCCAGTAAGTATCCGGATCGGAAATCGGGTTGCCAAGGCGAGCCCTTTCCCACGCACGAATTGTTTTGAGCGGCCTGCAAAAAGCCTGCTTCACGCTGCCTGGCCAGCCAGACAGCCAGTCGATTCGGGTTTGTAGGGCTGGAATGGCAGAGAATAGGTCGTCGCATTTTTGTATTTACCATCACGCCAACAAAAAAGGCCAACAAAAAAGGCCAACAAAAAAGCTGCAGCACGGAGCGATGTCCATGTTGCAGCCAGTAGTCGCTTAACTTCTTGATGCCCGATTCGTCGAACTAGCCGATCACCGATTTCAAGTGCTCACTCATGTTGTCGCTTTGACGAGGCCCGATGTTTTCGACGACGCGAGAAGCGAAGTAGTTGCCCCATTTGGCGGACTGAGCAGCAGTCAAGCCATTGGTCAATCCATAAAGAGCACCGCCGGCGAATGAATCGCCCGCTCCATTAGTATCGATGGCTGTGACAGGGAAACCAGGAACTTTTGTGACGTTCCCGTTTTCAATGACGTTGCAGCCCTCAGAGCCGTTGGTGATAAAGGCCAGGTCGCAGATGGCGGCCATTTTTTGATTGCACTCGTCAATGTCTTGGGTGCCGAAAAATTGCTTCGCCTCATCGGCGTTGCAAAACAGAATGTCACAGTATTCCGAAACAACGTTCTTGAAATCGTCTGCGAAGCGATCAATCAAAAATGCATCAGAGAAAGTGAAGGCAGCCTTGACGCCCAGTTTCTTCGATTGCTCGAACGCTTCGACGCACGCGGCACGAGGATCTTCGGCATCCCAAAGATAGCCTTCGATGTAACTGCATTTTGATTGGGCTAACAGATCGACGTCGATTTCAGATTTGTTCAGTGTCGTCGAAATTCCCAAATGCGTACACATTGTTCTTTCGGCATCCGGTGTTGTGAGAACAACGCAAGTTCCCGTCGGCAGGCTGGCTTCTGCGGCAAGCGGCACGTGGAATCCGATTCCAGCTTCTTCCATATCCTTTTTGTAG
>CAZPTT010000194.1:0-10784 GCA_964589435.1 uncultured Pirellulaceae bacterium | reverse complement strand
CGCGGGAGTCATGCCATCCACTTCAGGTGTGGCGATTGAAATTGCTTGCTCGCTCGCGCCACCTAGTTGATTGAACAGATCCTCTGCTGGATATTTTTCATTCAAGTTCGCGCAACGCTCGACTTCAACCTGTTGAGCGGCATCAATAATTGGCGAATAACCGGTGCAGCGGCACAGATTTCCCGTCAGCCCGTGGCGAACCTCCTCGGTCGACAACTCGTTTTTGTCTTGGAGCATTCCCGTCATCGCCATTACAAATCCCGGCGTGCAAAATCCACATTGAGATCCATGGCAATCGATCATGGATTGCTGGACTCCGGTGAGTGCAATGGAATCCTCACCTAGGTTCTCTGACGTTCGTTCCACCAGGCCTTCTACCGTAACAATGTGAACGCCATCGAGCTGAAATACGAAGCGGATACAGGAATCGAGTGAGCGATATTGAAATGTACGTGAGGATGAGTCCGGGAATCCACAAAGCACCGTGCAAGAGCCACAATCGCCCTCGCTACAAACGATCTTGGTACCGACCAACCCCAATCGCGTTCGCAAGAAATCGGAAAGTGTCATGAACGCATCGCGAGCGCGGACTTCCTGTTTTTCACCGTTGACAAAAAACGAAACGAAATCGCGCATGCAAACTCTTCCGATGCGAGCAATCAGGAAAGGAGGTAATAATGGTGAACCAAGGATCTTCGCAAATAAGCTACTTCTGAAAAACAACGTTGCTTTGCAAAAAATCGCCTGCGTTCAATATACTCAATTGACGGCAACCGTCATACTTGTGCTTGATCAAGCCTTGACCAGTCAAACCAAAACATAAATCAAAAAAAATAACACCATGAAGAATCTTCCGCTCCTCCTGCTGTTGCTATTTCTTCTGCCAACTCGGCCAGCTTTAGTGGCTCAGCACCCTGAAACGAGTCGCTACCGTGCTTTTCGTTAAACTGTTTTTGTCGCCGCATCGTCCATTGATCAGTATTGAATGCAAACTGTTTCCAGTAAAAAAGAACTCCAACGACGCTCGAAGAACAATGATAAATTCAAAACGAATTGCTGAATGAACCAACCAAGACTATCAGACGAAATGCTGGACGCGGCTGCGCAACGAGTCATGCAGCGTTGTGAATTAGTCGCTGCCATGAGCGACGTGGTGGGCGAAACCACACGAACGTTTTGCTCGCCGGCCATGAAGACCGTTCACACC
The DNA here is from genome assembly GCA_964589435.1 of uncultured Pirellulaceae bacterium. Classification (GTDB taxonomy): domain Bacteria; phylum Planctomycetota; class Planctomycetia; order Pirellulales; family Pirellulaceae; genus Mariniblastus. Next base: position 9,577 of record CAZPTT010000194.1, on the reverse strand, counting down.
GAACTTGAGCAATGGATGCGAGCTGCCAATTTAACGGTTGAGTTGGATGCAGTTGGGAATTTGATGGGGATGCCATCGCCAAAAAAAGATTCAAAAAGACCTGTCTTGATGATTGGATCGCACCTCGACACGGTGGTCACGGCTGGCAAATACGATGGCGTATTGGGCGTCATGCTGGGCTTGGCCATCGCTGAGCTAATTAGAGAATCCGAGATTGAACTTCCCTTCGATGTGGCGGTCGTCGGGTTCTCGGAAGAAGAAGGCGTTCGGTTTAACCGGCCTTACTTAGGTTCGTGTGGAATTGCTGGTACTTTTCAGTCAGAATTCTTGGGCCTGAAAGACCCGGCTGGAATTTCAGTCGAATCTGCGCTGAAATCATTTGGCTGCAACGCAACGCAATGGTCAACTGCGTCTTTCGCAAACCCCGACACTAGACGAACCGTCATTGGCTTTCTTGAAGCTCACATTGAGCAAGGCCCTTTGCTCGAATCTGAAGCTCAACCAGTAGGCGTCGTTTCAGCCATCGCCGGTCAGACACGAGCCGTCGTCACGATCAGTGGCAAGTCTGGCCATGCGGGCACAGTGCCGCACCACTTGCGCGCCGACGCTTTGGCGGCGGCGGCAGAATTAGTTTTGCAACTTGAAACGCTTGGAAAAGAAACAGAAGGCCTGGTTGCAACCGTTGGCAAATTGGATGTTCGCCCCAACGCGCCAAACGTGATTCCAGGAGCAGTTGCATTCTCCGTCGATATCCGGCACGCCTTCGACTCAGTGAGGAAAACGAGTTTCGAATCATATTGCCAAACCATCAAAGAGATCGCCAACAAACGCAATGTCACCTTCGACATCGCAACTCTTCTCGATCAAGCAGCCGTCCCGATGGACAGCCGACTTGGCTCCGCATTGGAAACCGCAATCCGAGACGCGGGACATGCCCCACGGAAAATGCTTAGTGGTGCCGGGCACGATGCCGCCATCATGGCTCAACTTGCTCCGTCTGCCATGCTGTTCATTCGATGTCGAGACGGCGTCAGCCACCACCCAGACGAGCACGTCGAAACTCAAGACACGCTGGTGGCACTGACCGTGATGCTAAATGCAGTTTTAATGTTAGAATCCTAGAACCAGTTTATAAATCTTGAAATCGCGGATCGCTCCGCCGATCTAACGCAATTTGACTCACGGTCGATTCGCTTTGGTAGGTGAATCAAATTATCAAACAATAAACTTACACCCAAAAACAAACGGCTATATGGACGTATTTGGAAACACTCGCAGTCATTTGGCGCGCGACCATGCTTTGATCACGCCTGACACACACGTTCCTTCGCCACTGGTAGGATGGAAGAACGCGACCTCGTTTGTTCACATTTCGCCCGAGATGGGTGCTCGTTTTCTTCAGTACACTGCCGTTTTGGAAGGCAATGCCGCCAGCTATTCGCCGGGAAATGGAATTGAGCGTTTCTTGTACGTGCAGGAAGGTTCAATCGAGATTGAAATCGATTCCAAACTACTGAGTCTTCAAAAACAAACACTTGGCCCGGGGGCGTTCGCGTTCATTCCTGCGGGCTGCGTTCATCAAATCACAACGACTAAATCGGAAACGGCGAGCCTGATTGTTTTCGAAAAGTCTTATTCCAAGCTTGAGTCCGTGGCTCCCCCAGAAGCGGTCGTTGGTCGCGCGGATGAAATTGCAGGCGAAGCTTTTATGGGTGACCCCGACGCAATCCTACAAACGCTGATGCCCGTTTCTCCAGAGTTTGACATGGCCGTCAACATTTTTACTTATCAGCCTGGTGCGACTTTACCTCAGGTTGAAATTCACACGATGGAACATGGACTACAAATGATCGGTGGTATGGGCGTCTATCGTCTGTCGGATCAGTATTACCCGGTCGCGGCTGGCGACGTCATTTGGATGGCTTCCTTTTGTCCACAATGGTTCGTAGCGATGGGCAAGCAACCAGCCAGCTACATCTACTACAAAGACATTCACCGTGACCGGCTTAGCGAACCAAGCTGATACTTCCGCACCCAATTGGAATCCAAAAGTTGTCGAAGCTGTAAGCAACGGCCCTAAGCGGCAGTGGCAATCCGAACGGTGACCAACGATCATCCCAACCTTCAAGAACCGACTTGGCTTCTCATGAATCTAACACTCATCCAACAGTCCTATGGAAAATCCTGTGTGCGACTTTCGCATTTGACGCGCGAGGGGGACCAGCACCACTTTGTGCAACTGACGGCCGAGATCTTATTGGATGGAGACTTCGACGCCGTTTACTCGCAGGGTGACAACGCCAATGTTGTTCCCACGGACACGATGAAGAATACGGTTTACGCGATCGCGAAAATTCATGGCGTTAAGAATATTGAGTCCTTTGCAATCGCGTTGGCTCAACGTTTTGTCCAAAATTTCGAACATGTGACACGGGCTGATGTTGGAATCACGCAACAGCTTTGGGAGCGAATTGATTTGGATGGCAACGCTCATGGCCATGCGTTTATCGGCGGTGGAAAAGAAGAGAACACCTGTCACGTGGTCGCCTCCGAACAATTGGTTGACTTGTCTTCGGGCGTTTCTGGCATCCAAGTTCTTAAAACGACGGAGTCTGGTTTTTCTGGATTCTTGAAAGACGAGTACACTTCGCTGAAAGAAACAGAAGACCGAATTTTTGCGACGACGATCACCGCTGAGTGGGCCTGCAACAAAATCGAGCATGATTGGACATCAACGCGAGCGACGATTCGCAATCTGATGCTTGATGTATTCTGTCACAACTACAGCCCATCCGTTCAGAAAACACTTTACGAAATGGCTGAATCGGTTTTGAATGCCTGCCCAGAAATTGACATGATTTCACTCAATATGCCGAACCAGCATCACTTGCTGGCGGACATTGGCAAACTGGATCTTGAAAACAACAATGAAGTCTTCGTGCCGACCGGTGAACCGTTCGGTGTGATTTCTGCGACGGTCAGTCGGGAAGAAGAGTGAGTTAGTTTAGTGTCTGAGCGACCTTCCGAATCCAGTTCTCCTCTTTCACGGGCCTCCTCGCCACGATTCGCGTTGAAGAGCTCGAAAGCCTGTTTGCCCGCAGGCCTTCAACCAGCGGTCATCATTGTGGATGGTGAACGCATCGAATCTATTGTTTCGCCATCGCAATTTTCTGACGACATCCCCTGCGAAGATTTTGGCGACCTCGTCCTGTCGCCGGGCGTGGTGGATACACATGTCCACATCAACGAACCCGGCACCGACTGGGAGGGGTTTTTAACGGCGACTTCGGCAGCGGCTGCCGGCGGCGTGACGACACTGATCGACATGCCTCTTAATAGCTTGCCGGTCACGACGACCGCGGCGGCTCTCCGAGCCAAGCAAGAAGCGGCAGCATTAAGTTGCCGCATAGATGTTGGATTTTACGGTGGTGTTGTACCGAACAACTCCGATGAAATCACAAAGCTTGTTTCCGGTGGCGTCTTTGGTATCAAATCGTTTCTTTGCAATTCGGGATTGCCCGAGTTTCCCGCCACAAGTGAATCAGATCTTCGTGAAATCTTACCTCGATTGAAGGGAACTGGAGTTCCTCTTCTCGTCCATGCCGAGTTAGTCGACCAAAGCCTTGCCGCTACGGTTACTGACAATTGTAGCTATGTCGAGTATCTATTGTCTCGCCCCGCGAAATGGGAAACCGACGCAATTGAGATGCTGATTAAATTGTGCCGAAAATTCCAAACGCCCATTCATGTCGTACATGTTGCAACCAGTAGCGCGGCGAAATTGATTGATGATGCGCAAAAAGATCAGTTGCCGATCAGCTTTGAAACTTGTCCGCATTATCTTTATTTTCATGCGGAGCAAGTCAAGAGTGGCGACACGCGATTCAAATGCGCTCCACCCATTCGCATGCGAAGCAACAATGAGAAGCTATGGAGTATGCTTTGTAATGGTCAGATCGACACAATTGGCTCGGATCATTCTCCTTGTCCGCCTGATATGAAGTCGATGGATACAGGCGTGTTCCGTGATGCTTGGGGAGGTATCGCCGGCCTTCAGTTTTCTCTGCCCGTCATCGCGACTTTAGCGAGGAGCCGTGGAGTGAAGGTCGAAGAAATCACAAAGTGGCTTTCGGTTAATCCCGCCCGAATTGTTGGACTTGAAAATCGGAAAGGCCAATTGCTGGCCGGGCTGGACGCGGATATTGTCGTGTGGGATCCGGAAGCAGAATTTACGGTCAAGCCAAAGGATGTTTTTCACCGTCATAAACTGACGCCGTACACAGGAGAACGATTATTTGGCCGGGTACGCCGAACCTACTTGCGTGGAAACCTCGTGTTTCAAAATGGCAATCAAATCGGAGACTCGGTAGGCCAACTTTTACGGCGACCTCGCTGCGACTCTCGTTAACTTACTTCACCGGATCAATCGTTTGACTAACGACCTTGCCAATCATCTCAATAAACTTTCTGAGTCTGAAGTAGATTCAGTTTTTGAAAAGTGTTGCGCCGCGCGTCGATGGGTCGTTGCGATGACATTCGCTCGCCCATTCAAGACCGACACGGAGGTGATTACAACTGCCTCCGTTTTGTGGCACAAACAAACCAAGCAGTCGATACTGGAGGCGTTCGCAGCCCATCCAAAAATTGGGGACGTCGAAAGCTTGCAGGAGAAGTACGCAAACACTTCTGATTGGGCCGCCGGCGAACAGGCTGGCGCGACGAGCGCGAACGAAGAAACGATTTCCAATTTGGCTGCGGCCAACGATCGCTATTTCGAGAAATTCGGCTACATATTTATTGTTTGTGCAACTGGAAAATCCGCCCAACAGATGCTTGAGATTCTCGAATCACGTTTGCCCAATGACCCGGAAGCGGAATTGAAAATCGCCAGCCAGGAACAACTGAAGATCACGTTGCTGCGATTGAAAAAGCTTGCGAACGTCAATTCGTAGGAAAACAAACCAACCCCCAAGCTGCCACGTCAATTCAACACGAAACAATCACTCTCCGAAAGCTTTCATGAGCCCAATCACAAGCCACATCCTTGATACATCGCTTGGCAAACCTGCCGTTGGCGTCGCCGTTCAAATTGAAATAAAGAATGCAGCCGAATGGTCTACGCTGGGCACCGGCAAGACAAACGATGACGGCCGAGTCACCGATTTACTTGAGGGTGAAACTTTGCAAACCGGGAGCTACAGGCTAACGTTTGCAACGGCAGAGTATTTTGCCGCGCAAAACGTTGAAGGTTTCTACCCGCAAGTACAAATCGAATTCGAAATTAAGGATTCGGAACAGCACTACCACGTGCCATTGCTGCTGAACCCGTTCGGCTATTCGACTTATCGCGGAAGCTGAGGTTCTTCGAAACAGAGTTGCCCGCCTACTAATGCCGTTTTGATTGCCGTTTTGCATTAGCGTTCATCAGTGGTTCAAATTCGCAGCTGCTGTGGCTCGCTGTCCGAAAAAGAGCTGATCTTGATTCGTTCTTGCGTTCTCTCAAATCAGGACGATGTTTTGAAATGAGACAGATAGGGTGGCTGGGGTATTTTGTGGCAGTGCTTTTTCCGCATAAATGCCGGAAAATTGGCTACTGTCGGAATCGGCATACTGTTTGCTTCCCTATTCTAACATGTCGCAAATAGAAATTCCCCAATCTGACTCCAGTCGTCCATCCAACCGGCATCCGACAAAATATTGTCGCAATTGCTGGCGAAACGATGTCCACTTGAAAGTGAAATTTCCACTGATCGTCTACTGGCTTTTGTTCGTGGCCACGCTCGGCTTGATTGCGGTCTACCGTCCTTCGCGATGTTCTTGTTGTGGAAAAATGCGCGTTAATTAGTGATTCGCCGAATTTGACGTCGAACGTTCTTACGAGTCGACAAACAAATCAACGAACTCGAATCGATCGACATCGAAGAGCCCTTTGTCGCTAAGCTTCAACGAGGGAATCACCAACAGCGCCAAAAATGAAAGCGTCATAAACGGCGCCCGAAGTGTGCAACTCATTTGCTGCTTCACAAACCGATCAAGTGTTCCGTACTTCTTCCCAACAGCTTCGCAGGATTCCGTTGACATCAGGCCGCCGACTGGAAGCTGGAGGATTTGGACGGCTTCACTGCACGCAACCGATAGGCCGCCCTGCGATTCGATTACTGAATTGATTGCAGTCGCCAGTTCAACATCCGAAGCACCCACCGCCAATATATTATGAGAATCGTGCGCCACCGATGAAGCGATGGCTCCTTGTTGGATTCCAAACCCGCGCACGAATGCGACCGCTGGTGGCGCGGCGACATAGCGATTGACCACCACTAACTTCAAGAGATCCTGTTGCGGGTCAGCGATGGCCCTCCCGTCGACGATCGTTGCATCGCCGACGATTGAACGTGTGATCAACTGCCCATCAATTGCCTCGATGATTCGGATACGCGTTGATTTGGCCAAGACTCCGATGTCAGGGGCTTGAATTGGATTAGCATTAAAATGATTGACAGTCGTTGGCTCAACTTCAGGTAGCAAGCTCATTCCGTTTCGCGCTACGCAGTTTCCGGCAATAAACGTCTCGCGTACTTGAAACGTTTCTAAATTCTCGACGACAACAAAATCAGCCGCATCACCCGGCTGCAGCAAACCAACATCCAGGCCGTAATGTTCGACCGCGTTTCGAGAGCAAGCCTGCAGTACGTTCATGACGTCACGTCCGTTGGCAACGGCGCGGGCAGCGAGTTGATCAATATGCCCAAGCAGAAGTTCGTCAGGATGCTTGTCGTCACTGCAGAACATCACTTGACCTGGGTAATCATCGATCAACGATTCGAGCGCGTCGAAATTTCGTGCTGCGGATCCTTCTCGAATTGCGATCTTGCAACCTGCTTTCAGTTTGTCGATTGCTTCTTCGCGAGTCGTACACTCATGATCCGTTGTGATCCCGGCGGAAACGTACTTGGCTGCGTCTTCGCCACGTAAACCGGGCGCATGTCCATCCACAGGCTTACCGCGTTGTAGCGAAGCGTTAATTTTCGCCATCACTTCTGGATCGCGATTGAGTACGCCCGGAAAATTCATCATCTCGCTGAGGTAATGAATCCGCGAATCGTCAAGCAATTTCGTAACGGCGTCGACATCCAATTTCGCTCCGCCTGTTTCAAACTGTGTCGCCGGTACGCAAGCCGGAGCACCAAAGTAAAACTTGAAGTTCGTTTTCGCGGCATCGTCAAGCATCAATTCAATGCCTTCGACTCCGCACACGTTGGCGATTTCATGCGGATCTGAAACGGTAGCAACAGTTCCGTGACGCACAGCCGCTTTTGCAAACTGGTTGGGCAGCAGCATCGAGCTTTCGATATGAATATGCGAGTCGACAAAACCTGGTATCAGAAATCCAGAGCATTCGGCGGAGTCAGCCGGCGTAATCGACGCAATTTTTCCATCACTTACTTCGATGGTTGCTGGAGTGATTGTCCTTGCAACAACATCAACAAAATTGGCAGTGATATGAAAAGACTTGTCCATCAAAGAATGTTAAAGCCATTCTAGTCGCGCCCCAAGGGGTGGCCGAATTTAATGTGACCGCGCAAAACTCGCGTCTACAACTAATTCTTAGGGTTGCTTTGAAAGGCCTTAGAGGATTGTCAATTGACTAGGTCGATGAAGAAGACTTAACAAAACGTTCGACGGGGGAAAGGAGATTGTAGTAGATAGAACACTGCCTTCACCCGCCGGCGCGGCCGTTGTAAACGGGTTGATCACTGTCGCCAAAATCACGAAACACTTTGCAAGCTTCGGCGGCTAAGACATCCTCGACGACTTCAATACCACGTCGGTTTAATTCAGATTGCCAATTGGGATGGATTGGGCCTTCGTCAAAACCGGTCAGTTTCTCAATTTGTTCGCCACTAGCCCCCACCACAACGCTGCGCAATCCCGACCAAGGAATCGAACCAAAACACATTGCGCAGGGGCGACCGTTGACGACAATTTGGTAGTCGGGCATTCCATTGCCACCCAGGTCAAAAGTCTTGAGTGACTGTTGGGCTAAAGAAATCGCGACGATTTCGGCGTGAGCCGATGAGACGTTCATCGGCACGACGCGGTTGACGCCAATCACGACGAGTTTACCGGATTCTTTTTCAAAGATTCCTGCCGCGAACGGGCCGCCGGTTCCCTGCTCGAAATTCAAACGTGAAAACCGAATGACGGTTCGCATGCGATCTTCGAGATCAGGAATATGGGACGGCAATGAGTCGTGCTCTTTTACCGCCCAAGCTGGCAAACTTATTTGAAAATCCATGCCCACATTCTAATTCAAGGTAGTCGGCGTATACATCACGCGACCGTGAACCTAGGAACCAATTTGCTCGAGCGCCGTATTGAACGTCGAACTCGGACGCATCGCTTGCGAAGCTTTATCGGCATCAGCAAAATAGTATCCGCTAATGTCTTGCTCGGCGCCTTGGACGGCGTTCAGTTCCTCAACGATTTTCGCTTCGTTGTCAGCTAGGGCTTTGGCGAGCGGAGTAAATTTCGCCTGCAGATCCGCATCGGTCGTTTGTTCCGCCAAAGCTTGCGCCCAATAAAGTGCCAGGTAGAAATGGCTACCTCGATTGTCCAGCTCATTAACTTTTCTCGACGGCGAATTTCCATTCAACAGGACTTTGCCCGTCGCCACGTCCAGCGCGTCGGCCAAGACTTTTGCCTGTGGATTGTTTGTCTTTTCTGACAAGTGCTCCAGCGAAACTGCCAACGCCAAGAACTCGCCGAGCGAATCCCAACGCAAATGGTTTTCCTTGTTGAATTGCTGAACATGTTTCGGTGCCGATCCGCCCGCTCCCGTTTCAAATAATCCGCCGCCATTCATGAGCGGGACAATGGACAGCATTTTAGCGCTCGTGCCCAGTTCAAGAATCGGAAAGAGATCGGTCAAATAATCTCGCAGCACATTACCAGTTACCGAAATCGTATCTTCGCCGGCCTTCACACGTTCCAAGGTGAACTTGGTCGCTTCGACGGTCGATTTGATTTCGATTTGCAGTCCATCGGTATCATGATCGCCAAGGTAGTTCTTAACTTTCTTGATCAACTCAGCGTCATGCGATCGATTCGCATCCAACCAAAAAACCGCCGGCGCACCTTTGCCATTGTTGTGATTGCGAGCGCGGGAAACGGCCAGCTTCACCCAATCTTGAATCGGCGCGTCTTTGACTTGGCACATTCGCCAAATGTCACCGGCTTGGGCAGTATGTTCCAACAGTGTGGATCCGGATTCATCAACCACGCGAACTGTTCCGTTTGCTGGAAGCTCAAAGGTCTTGTCATGCGAACCGTATTCTTCGGCTTTCTGAGCCATCAGACCGACATTGGGAACCGTCCCCATCGTCGTCGGATCGAACGCGCCATGCTTTTTGCAAAAGTCAATTGTCTCAGAATAAAGTCCAGCGTAACTGCTGTCCGGAATGATCGCTTTGGTATCTTGCTGTTTGCCTTCGGCATTCCACATTTGCCCCGACGTACGAATCATGGCCGGCATGGAAGCGTCGATGATCACGTCGCTGGGCACGTGCAAGTTTGTGAT
>CAZPTT010000193.1:0-11060 GCA_964589435.1 uncultured Pirellulaceae bacterium | reverse complement strand
CCCCAAATCTTGAGGCCGGATATGTCAACGGCGCAGATACTCACGATCCTCAGATGCCGACTATCTACAAGGCGATTGTGGAATGGTACATGAATACGCCGAACCCAGCGCTTGAGCCGTTTTATCATCAGCTATTTCGCAAAGGACAACGTCGTACGAGATTGCTTTAAGACGTCTTAGTCATGGCAGAGAATAAAGATGCAGACGGTTTTGCCAAAAACATCAAGCAATCACTTTCACTATTCAAGCCGAGGACAGGTCGTGGCTCTCTTCCTCACAACTGGGTTGCAATCGAGGAATCAATTATCTTGGCTTTGGCTAGCGATAAACTGAAGCGAAATATTGATTTGAGCCAGAAGCAAAACGCATTGATAATGACAAAATCGTCCATCGGCATTTAGCAAGTAAAGATTGGGCATCGCGTAGTGAGCACCAATGTGGTCGCACGTGAAGTTATTCCGCGTCTCGGTCAACGTGGTCGCTGCCCTGCTCAGGAAGCAAATCCCTCGATGCGTTCTCGGCTTACTTGAAAAAGCGGTGAACACATAGACTCGGACGTTATTCGGCTCGGCAACAACTTAGGTGGTCAAAGGTCTTAGGTGGAATGGGTTACATTGCAGCGGCCGACATTTATCTCAAAGAGTTCACGCCAAAAATGAGTGGCCAAATTACCCAAGTCATTCGCACAAAATATGAACAGGCAACCGAAACTCGAAAAGGTAGGGTTTGGTTTATTCATCTTCCAATGGTTCATATTGAAGTATCGGTCAACCCAACCATAGATCGCTTACTCGACGTGGAGGACGATTTGCTTAAACTTGGCCATTTCCCCGACGAGTTTCCATTTTGCCTGAACATATTGTGCAGCGGTGGTCGGGAAGTTCACTTGCAGGCATGCGCAGCCCTATGCGAGACTCTCCACGCTTCCTTGGAATCTATTACCAGCGGGGCTCAGTTGCACCACTAACCCAATTGATCCGGATAGGCGAAATGGAAATCGCTCAAAGATGAACGACCTTAGCCATGAGTGATGTTGATTTTATCGTTTGGTTCAGCGCGTCTCGGTCAACGTGGTCCTGCTCAGGACGTTGTCGTAAATTGAATTCGCATTAAGGAAATCGGTAAGGGGAGTTTCGCTTTCAGAATACAAGGATCGGAAACAGTGTTTTTCAGTTTTTTTTACGTTGACAATAAAGATGAACCGATTTCATTCAGTGAAGTCGTAAACCTGTGGGCAGCCAAAGACGCCAATGGGAAGCGTTTTCGGCAGTTTCACTGCAGTGTGTTGTCGCAAGTTCCGTTCAAAGCCTTCCGGTGGGAAACTCCAGTCGTTGATCTTGAAAGGCCTGAGGATCAATCAGTATTCCAGCAATATTTTGACTCCGCTGACGACGAGCAATGGGTCACTGAATTTACGAACCTCGGCAAAAATACTGTTCTCGTTGTGCCGCTACCCAGCGGCTCGCACGTCAAGCATTGCCACCTGGCTTCTTTTATTGAAACTTGCTCCGCGAAGCATGAATCTCAATTGTGGCAGCAGGTAGGTGCCGCAATGATTCGACGAGTTTCGAAAGCTCCAGTATGGCTTAGCACTGCGGGCGGTGGGGTGGCGTGGCTACACATCGGACTAGACAACAAGCCGAAGTACTATGCCTATTCGCCTTATAAGGCAATTTAGCCGCAAACCTCAACGATTCGCCAAGAAGAAACGTGGCCAAACCGCTCTTATCAAACAACGTTCCGAACTTCGACCGATTTGTAAACGGTTCGAAGCGTCCTAAATCCCAAGCGGTGATACAGCCGGCAGGCTCCGGTGTTTTGGGCAGTCACTTCAAGATTAACGAACTTGATTCCGGCAGACCGAAAGCCTCTAAGTGAATGCAAAACGATTAGTGATCCTATGCCGGTTCCGCGATGCCCTGTGACGATTCCGATGTTCTGGATCGAGCCCACATCAACTTTTTCGCTGATGCCCTGCACAGTTCCACAGTTCTCATGACGGCCCGTGTCAGGGTCTTCAAAAGTGACCAGCCAAGTCGACTCTGGGACAAAACCTTGCCGGCAACTGATTTCCTTCATCAGCCTGATACAGCCATCGGCGTCCGCCAGACAAGGAAATACGTTGGCATCTAACTCTTGTCGAAAGCTGCGAAATTTCGCTTCCGCGTGAGCGTTAAGGAGGCGATGGCTCCAGGGGTGAAAGTGATAGCCAGGCGGGATCTCGAATTCGTCGAATTGCTTTTCACGCAAATCAATCCGCATTCGATACCGCTTAAAATAAATCACCGACATGCTAACCGTTAGCTTTCAATTCGATATTCATCTTGGTTGGGCTGATTTGTCCCGCTTTGCTCAGCTCCCGATTCATTCGGGCGTAAAACCTCGCCATCGACGACACCATCATCTTGGACTGGCCCCATCGGAACGACTTGGACTTTGAAATTCCGCTTGATGTAGTTAGTGACAATCTGCTTATACCATTTGCGACAAGGCGGAATCAAAAGCGTCAGCCCAACGGCGTCCGTGATAAAACCTGGAGTTAGCAAAAGTCCAGCGGCGAAAAAAATCATGGCCCCATCGGTCAACAAGTCGGCTGACATCTGGTTGCTGGCCATCCGTTCCCGCATTTTATTCCAAACCGATTTGTAGGAAAGCTTTGCGAGATAGGCTCCAATGATTCCCGACAAGATCACCATGGCGATTGAGAATGGCCAACCTGTGTAAGACGACATCACCATCAGCAGACAAAGATCTGCGAGTGGGACAAGGATGAACAGGAGAATCAGTTTGCCGAACAAAATAGGGTTTCCGTGAATTAAGTCTACGGGCCAGGTTTGGCGCGTCGGAGGCGACGCTGAACTACTATTCGCGGGCCGGGTTAAATTATTACCCAGTCATCCTTGAAAAACCACTCGCGCGATAGGAACGGAAGGCTGACGTAAGGAATTGAATGGGCAATTTTGACAATTGAAAAACGAAAAAAGCGGGGGCATTGCTGCTCCCGCTTGGTTTTGTTGGATTTGTTCAGCAACTTCGATTCGAACTCGAAATCCGCGAAAACGCTATTCGACTAGAAAATAGGATCCTGTTGTTCGGTGTACAGGCCGGGTTCGTCCAGTCCGTCACCATCCCAGTCGCCAACGACTGGCTTATCAGCCGCGGTACCCATGTCGAACGTCTTGTCAGTAGCGTCTAGCTCACGGTTGCCGTTGGTATCAATCAACCATGTACCCGCTCGGTAAACGGCAATCTCTTCGACGCCGTCGCCATCAAAGTCTCCGACGACCGGCACGTCGCCAGCTTGACCAAAATTGGCCGTGATGTCTTCGTAGTCAAACTGTCCATCACCGTTGACATCCAGATGCCAAGTACCGTCAAGGAACGTTCCAATGGAACGGATACCGTTCCCGTTCCAGTCACCCGTCACCGGAGTGACCTCACCATCGTCGACACCAAACACGTGATCAACAACGTCGGCCCGCTGGCGTCCGTAGCTGGTCAGCTTCATGACACGGGCACCGCGAGCAGCGTCTTCGTCAACGGGTGGAACGTTCTTCGGTTTAGTGAACGGGCTGTTCTCTGGGTTTGGCAAACCGGGATCACGTTCAATCGCTTCCGGATCGTGTTCCCAGATTGGACCGAAGATCCCGATGTCATCTTTGCCATCACCATCCCAGTCACCTACGACCGGTCGATCGTCGGCATCACCAAGTTTAGCGAGCAGATCGGTCTCGTCCCAACGGCCGTTATGATTCAAGTCAAGCATCCAGTAGCCTGCTTTGAAGACAGCCAACTCGTCGATTCCGTCGCCATCGAAGTCACCGGCCAGCGGCGTACCGCCGAGCACACCAAAACGAAGTTTGTTGCCTGTTTCCGAAATGACGTTGTCATCACCACGAGTCTCAGTGAATGACCAAACGGCGTTGTCCATATCAAAACGATTCCAGTCACCATCGCTGATGTAGCCAGCTTGCTGCCAAACCGAATCGCTTCCCATGCCTTCGTCTTCACCACGAGGAATACCACCGTTGATGACGCTCAAGTGCCATGTGTAAGGATCAGACGCAACCGCAGCCTGTGTTTGGAACGAGGCTCCACGTGAATTACCAATGAATTGAGTAAATGCACTTGGCTCAGATCCCATCAGTCCAGGATACCCAGTCACGCCAGGACTTGGCGGCTCTGGGTTAGGAACGCGAGGAGTTCCTGGTGGCTGAAATGGTGGAGGCGGTGGAAGAACCGGAGTCGTAAAGCGTTCGACGCTGACTTCGCTGAAGTTGTTGGCTTCAGAAATTCCGCCTGCATTGACTCGAATGTTGACGACCGAATCCATTACTTGCTCGCCAGAGAACTGACGCAAGACAGCTTCCGGTGCAGTTGCGGTTTGCCCCAACGAATTGAAAGTAAATCCAGTCGTTGTTCCGACGGTATCGTTGGAATCCAAATAGCCATCGGGCTGGGTTTCCAAGACGATGTAGTTGCCCGCTTGCAAGCCAAGGAACCAGTACTCGCCGTTGTCCATCGTGTCGACCCAGACTGGTGCGTCCGGGTCGCTCGTTCCCATGTGCGAATAGTGGGAAGCATCGACTTCACCCAGCGTGACCGCTCGCGGAGCAATATCTCCAAGTGCCGGATCAATGTAGTAATACAACTGCATGCGAACGCCAGCCAATGCCGTATCAACGCTCGGATCATAGATTCCGTCAAACTGCTCTCGGTAGTTTTCGGGAACAGGCGCTGTTTCTTCAAGCGTCAATCCTGGGCCGTCTTCCCAAACGCGTCCATGAATTTCAGCAGCTTCGGTTTCGCAGAAATCGTATTGGGTCAACTTCTGCCCTGAACCAACAACGATGTCTGTGAGGAAATTTTCAGCAGCAGCACCGCCACCATCGCCAACTTTTTCGCCGCCCGTAAAGAATCCTTCAGGCTGCGTTTCGCGGATTGAGTAAGTTCCCGGAAGCAGATTGTCGAACGAGTAATTTCCATTAGCGTCCGTCGTGGTGGTTGCGATGACTTCCAAATCGGAATTCAATAGCTCGATCGTAACGCCAGCCAATGGTCGTTCACCATTTTCGGCTTCGAGGATACAGTTGCCGTTGTTGTCGACGTGAACCGTTCCACTAATTGCCCCCAACTTCAATTCACCGAAGTTGTAATTGACACCTCGGTCACCACCTTTGAGGTTGATATTCGAGAACTTGTCATTCTCCACTGTACCGACTTGGGGCACGATGTAGTCCTGTTGGCCTACGTCTCCCAACGAGTCTTTACCGTCGATGAAGTCCGTTGGCTGAATTTCTTTGACGCAGTATTCGCCCGGGAACAAGTTTTCGAAACAGTAATTTCCTTCGGCGTCAGTGATGGTCTCGGCAACCATGTTGCCGTCAACATCGAACAGTTGAATCACGACTCCAGAGATTCGCTCTTCGTCAACCTGGATGATGCCATCGTCGTTGGCATCGTGCCAAACGGTCCCCTTCAACTCGGCCGGAACGTGCTCACAGAAGTCGTAGTTGACGCCCGCTTGCCCTGACGTCAGCGTGATGCCACTGATTAAGTCATTACCTAACACGCCAGCTTGAATGCCGCCGACCTGTCCGACTTTTGTTCCGCCATTGAGGAAACCATCTGGTGTGATTTCTCGAACCGAGTAGGTTCCTGGACGAAGATCATCGAAAGAGTACATGCCTTGATCGTCAGTGACGGTACGGGCGACTTCGGCTCCACTCGCATCGAGCAAGATGATTTCCGCTCCAACAAGTGGGCGATCGCCTTCGGTCGCATCAAAGATGCAATTGCCGTCGGCGTCTTGGTGAACCATTCCAGAGATTGATGCGGAACGCAACTCTCCAAAGTTATACTCGATGCCTCGGTCGCCACCCTCAAGCGTAATATTGGCGAACTTGTCGTTCGTCATTGTCCCGACTTGACCGATTGCAGTGCCACGTGCCACCGAACCCAGGCTATCCTGTCCGTCGGTGAAACCGGTTGGCTGAATTTCTTTGACACAGTACTCGCCAGGATAAAGTTCCTTGAAACAATACTTGCCTTCGGCATCGGTACGCGTTTCAGCGATCATGTTGCCATCGGCGTCGAATAACTGAATGACGACTCCGCCAATCCTCTCTTCGTCGGACTCCATGATGCCGTTGTCATTGGCGTCATGCCAGACGGTTCCACATAGTTCTGCGGGAATCGTCTCACAGAAGTTGTACATCACGCCTTCGCTGCCGGAGCCCAATGTGACGGCGGTGAATTTGTCATCGGCCGCAGATCCAAGTGACTGACCGTCGACCATACCGATGCTTTGGCCAGCGTCGATGTAGCTGCTAGGTTGAATTTCAACAATCGTGTAAGTGCCGGGCTTCAAGTCATCGAACTCGTAGTGCCCCGTGTCATCGGTAAGCGTGGACGCGACCAGGTTGCCATCAATGTCGTACAGCTCAATCGCAACGCCTTCGATTCCAATATGGTTCGGATCGGATGGGTCAAGGCAGTCCCCGCCTGGCGTCGTCAACGAAACATAGCCGCTAATTTCGGCCGGCTTGAGTTCACCGAAGTTATACTCAACGCCGTCATCGCCAGCGCAAAGCACAACTTGATTGACTTTGTCATTTTCGCCAACCCCGACGGTTGTTCCACCGACGTTACCCACCGAGTCTTTGCCGTCGATAAAACCAGCCAATGGATCGACTTCGCCTGGCGGGTAGTTATTAATTTCAACGACTTCGTAGACGCCGGGCGGAAGAGAGTCGACTTCGTAACATCCGTCGGCATCGGTTCGAATGAAGATCGGTGCTGTATCCGCAAACGGATCGCTAGTGACACCGTCTTTGGCACCAACGCGTGTGATCTGGATCAAGACGTTGGCGATGCCTTCTTCGCCGTTGTTGATGATGCCATCGTCATTCTCGTCGTGCCAGACTTTACCGGAAATAGACGCCGGTTTGACTTCGCAAAAATCGTAATCGGTTGCGGCTGTGCCACCGAGTGCGACAGTGATCTCAGAAAGAATGTTGGGCTCACTTTGACCATTGAGATCAACACTTCCAACGGAAACGCCATCAACGGTTCCGGCATTCGCACCGACCGAAAGGAAGCCATCGGGCTGTGTTTCGACGAGGCGATAGGTGCCCGGCTTCAGATCATATTCCAATCCAAATTCATAGTCGCCATTGATGTCCGTTTGGGTGGTAGCAACATTCTCGTAGTTGCCGGTCGATTCGTTCAGCAACTGCAGCGTAATATCGACGTTGGCAATACCACCTTCGTCAGAATCGTGGTAGCAGTCGGCATCTTCATCGTGGTACACCGAGCCCGAAATGGTGATCGGTTTTTCTTGCAGGTCATAAGCATCAATCGCTGCGGCGGTTCGGTTCTTCTGCCCTAAGTTGTTGTCTTCATTCAAATCGATGTTGGTCGCAACCAAGCCTTCGCCGGCCGAGATCAACTCGTTGTACTCGTCGTAAAAGATGCCTTCGGATTGCGGCTGGATTGGGCCATCTTCAAGTTGCGCGTTGACGGCAACGGTCTTGTCGACGAAGACATAATTGTCGTCCTCAAACGTAGCGTTAAAGAGCGAGCCTTCAAACTCAACGCCCGACGCGATTTTATCAGTCCTAAACCGTTCAACTTCATCAACGTCGATCGTGAACGCGAACTTGTCACCCGCTTCGAAATTACGCAGCTCGACTGTTAGCGCAAGTCCGTCGTCGGAGACGTTGTAGCTGACGATGTCGTCGGCTGTGATTCCGGAACTATTCGCAGCATCAAACTGGAACGCATGGAAGTCAGCCGTTCCTGGTTGGTTGCTGTCGACATCGAAGAACATATCGCCGTCGGTAAGTGTACCGCTTTGATCCTGGTCACCGTTGATCACGAACTGAGTCAACTGAGTTGTTTCAGCTCCACCTTCGAAGGAAACTTCGAAGTGGTCAGGCGTGGTGTCTTGCCCCGAATCGCCTTCGAGATAGGTGACGCCGGCAATGACCGGGTCGGCAGAGAGGACGCGCCGCTCTTCCATGACTTCAAAGTAGCAGCGCCGCAGCAGGTCAGTCTTGGATTGTTTGTTCTTGTCGGATTCCGTCTTAGTGCCAAGAACTCGATCCGTGATTTTTTTGAGAAGTCCCACTCTCTTACCTCCGTGTAAAAGCGCCGCGATGATTTGAATAAATGCTCAGCCAACCAGAAACGAAACTATTTCAGTTTTCGGTTCCAGCCGTTGTGCAGTTCTGTATGTCGTTGTTGAACCGCGGAAGTGTGTTGCTCGGCACTCCAGATCCTAACGTGCGTGTCGTAACTGCCGGAAACGAGTCGGCTGCCGGAATAGTCCAGACTCGTCACGGTTCCGGTGTGACCGCGTAAAGTTCCGATGTTTCGCAGGTCGTTCAACTGCCAAATATTGACTCGATTGTCGCTACCAGCAGTTGCAAACAAGTTGTTGTCCATCAGTTTTGTCGCGTAGAGTTTTGCCGGCTGGCGGGGCAAGCTGCGACCTAGTTGAGCGTTTACCGGATCGGTGATTCGCACGACTTGGTCGTCGCCAGCACTGACAATTTGGTTGGTGTCTGTAAATTCAATGGTGCGGATTCGTTGTCGATGACCTTTGAATTGGTTTGTGCGTTCGCTGTTGCCGGTTTTCCAAACCCGAACCGTTCCGCAACGACCGCCAGCCGCGATGAGAGAATCATCCGGCGAGAAAGCGACGGCGTGATTGTCAGGGCAAGCACAATCAAGTTTCGTCATTTGCTCACCAGATTCGATGTCGTAAATGCGAAGCCAAGAATCGAATCCGACGGTCGCGACCTGTGTCCCGTCGTGAGAAAACGCCAAGTGGATAATTGCTTCCGGCTGGCGCTTCACCAGCACTGGACGATCCAGGTCGTCGATGTTCCAAACGCAAAGTGTCCGGTCATTGCCGGCAGTGGCTAAGCGAGAACCGTTGGGAGAGAATTCGGTCGTGCGCACCCAATCTTTATGATGACCAAGATGTCGCACGTAGGATTGTCGCCGTGTGTCGTAAAGGCAGACGAAGTGATCATCACCAACAATTGCCAACATGTCGCCGCCGGATTGAAGCGCGACGCTGGTGACAACAGGGTTGCGCTGGGCTTTGTTGTGCGGAATGGTTTCCACCACTTGGCACGCCCATTTGAGGTCTCCGACTGGAACCATCGGGGAAATTGCGGATGTGGCGTGTGCGAATCGAGATGCGGATCCTGCCGCAGCGCAAAACGCTGCGATCGAACCGATAAATCTTCGGCGATGGATCATGAATGTTCCTCCTGAGTTATGACTCGACGTAGGGAAAGGCGCAAGCGGGTTTCCGCGTCGATCTATATTCCAACTGTCTCTGTATCGGAAGCGAATTCGATCAGCCGCCAATCAATTCCAACCTCATAGCTAAAGAGAGATTAATCAGTCATTAATTCACTGAATTGCTAGGCTTTGCATGACGTTGCTAGCGTGACTTGATTGCGGAAGAAGCGGCAGGCTTTACCTAGCTTGCTGAGACCGAACTAAGGATTTTAAAATAGGATTTCGTGGAGTGCTTCGCGGACGATTGCATCACCCACGAAAAAAGCCAAGCTCGAAAGCTTGGCTTGGGTGAGGTGCAGATCAACTCAGGTCTGAATTAGCGATTTTTTTGCAGGCGTCGCGCCAGAAATTGCGGAGCGGCTAAGTTTACAAAAATGCCGCGAGCTTTTCTTTCAAGCCCTCCAACGGGCCGTTGATGATGTTCTTCAGGGCTTCGTCTTTGACTCCGGCCATCAACTTTGACATTTTTTCCAACATTTGAGTGAGGTAAACTCGCAAAGTGCCTTTGCCGATTCCAGATTGAGATTCAAGATCGAGTCCATCAATTTCATCTGAAAAACTCGTAATGCTGTCGGCGATATCTTTGGCTGATTGTTCATCTTTTAGATCTTCGAATCCGCTGAAGATGTCGCCAAATCCTTGCTCGAGTGCTTCGCCTTTCCCACGCAGCCAAGACAGGTCAACTTCTTTTGATTTTGGAAGCTGCTTAGTTGGGTTGCGTTCGCTTCGACTGTTACCACCTCCGGCGGCCGATGACCCAACTGAAACCGCTTGCGGACGATCTCTGGTTGGATCTGGTTCGTATTGAGTAAGAGTCAAACGAGGATTCATCCACGGAACGACAACGTATGACCAAACGCCCCACATGATCAGACAAAGCGCTGCGATGGGCAGCAGGAACTTCAAGAGCCCGCCGCTCTTTGCCGCCACATCACCCGCATTGCCGACTTGATCATCCACCATGCCTTTAAGATTGGAGACGGCATCGCCAGAACTTTCCAGCATATTGCTAACCCCTAGGCTACTCGCAAGCGAGGCCGGAACGTACTTCGACAAATGCTGCTTCTGTCCGTTGAACAGATCTCCCATCCCAACCATATCCAAGGCTTTGGATTTGATGTGGCGGCCAATAACAGCCAACACGATTGGGGCAACCATCTTCAACAGTTTGCCAACCATGTTTCCGTCCAGCCCGATCGCTTTGGATAGCGCTTCAAGAATACCGGATTGGCCACCTCCCATGATGGTTTCAAGAATTCCGCCGCCAGACTTTTCCAATTCCTCAGTGGCTTGACCTCCACCAAGAATGTCATCGAGCTTGTCAAGAATTCCAGCGTCTTGTTTTTGAGCCGACTCATAGACGACACGTGCCCCGTCCTCCGTTCCAGCTTTTTTCATCAAGCCACCAAGAATCGCGCCGGCCGCTTTTTCGAATGCAGAGGATGTTTTTGATTCGTCGGTGCCTAAGAGGCCACCAAGCTTCCCCATGATCTGTTTGGAAACTGCACCTTTGACCATATCCATGATATCGATGGACATAAACTCTCTCCTGCTTCTTGTGGGTTGGGGGTTGGCATAGGTGGGCCTGGAAACGATTTAGCCCGATTTTCTGAGAGGATTATAGTCAGAATAGTTGCCGTTGTAAGCAGTCACGCCCAGCGAAAGCGACCAGGCTCACAAAGGGGCGCATCCTGCCAGCCGCGTCCTGTTTCCAAGGATATAACCGCTGTTTCAAAGTAGCT
>CAZPTT010000192.1:0-11161 GCA_964589435.1 uncultured Pirellulaceae bacterium | reverse complement strand
AATCAAGCAGGATCGGAAACGCTCTCGACGGGAAGCGTTGGCCCAATCGCTGGTCCGAACAACGTGGTATTGGCTGCAGCGAATTCTAGCGTCGACGATCTAAATTCCAATTCGCCATTTTCTTGGACTGACGAATCGGCTTCAACGTCAGACGCCAACTCGTTTCAAATTCCAGTCGGGCAGGACTCAGGCTCTGATTCAACTGCCCAGTCAGGTATCAAGACCAATGGTCTCTCGGATTCTTCGATGGGCTTGACCGACTCTGCGACTTGGTGGAAACAGGCAGTCGAACATCCACTGGAAGAAACCAATCAAGTGGAAACGGTTGACACAAACTCTCTTGTCTTTTTGGCATTGCAAAATTCACCACGCATTCAGGCGATCAGCCAGAACCCGCTCATTCGCGAATCACAGGTTGTCGAAGCCACCGCAGATTTTGATCCGGTTTCATTCGTAAGAAGCCAATTCGAAGATCGCAACGATCCGGTCGGCAACACCTTGACGACTGGCGGCGCGGATTTTCTTGAAGACCATATTTGGTCTGGCGAATTTGGTTTGAGAAAGAAGACTAGAACCGGTGCAACTGTCGACCTGAGTGAGCGTCTAGGTTTTCAAAACAGCAATTCAACTTTCTTTGTCCCGCAAGATCAGGGGACTGCAACGTTGGCGCTCAACGTAACTCAGCCGTTGCTGCGTGGACGCGGGCAGTACATCAACGAAAGTCAAATTCTCATCGCTCAGTTGACTCAAGGCGCGGCCTGGAGCACTTTTCAGGAAGAACTTCAGACCGAGTTGGAAAGCGTCGCCAAGGGTTACTGGCGTTTGTACTACGATCGCAGTTTGTTTTTGCAAAAGAAAAAGAACGTCGAGCGTGGCCAAAAAGTTTTAGAAATGCTGCAAGGACGAATCCATCTTGATTCACTCCCCAGCCAAATTGTTCGGGCGCGATCTGCTGTTCAATCGCGTCGTACTGATCTTGCCAATGCATTCCGCGATGTACGAAACTCGGAAACAGAAATTCGACGTAGTATCGCTGACAAAAATTGGATGTCCAATCAATCAATCGAATTGATACCGATCGAACGGCCGACACGAGAGTCGATGGAGCTTACCCTCGAGCAGGTCGTCTACACTGCGCTGGAACACCGAAACGAAATCCAGGAAACAATGCAGCGAGCGAAAATTGCTGGTGTCCAACGAGATGTTAGCGTTAACGACCTGTTGCCCGAGTTGTCGTTTTTGATGGGGACTTATGTAAGCGCGTTAAAAGGTGAATCTCAGCTTGGGCAAGCGATTCAAGATCAGTTTGGTGAAAACAAACCTGGCTATTCGGTTGGCATTGAATTCGAGTTGCCAGTCTGGAATCGTGCCGCCAAGAGTCGGTTGACGCAGCGAAGCCTACAAGTCGCGAAAATTAAAGCCGAAGTCGAAGAGATCATGCAGACGGTGATTGCGGAATCACAAGTCGCGTTACGGCGGGTCAACTCCGCACTAGAAACGATGACCGCGGCGGAAGAGGCCATCGACGCGGCTCGCGCAGACCTGACGCAAAATTACCGCCGCTGGGAAACGTTCGCATTGGTGGAAGGCGATCTTGCTGATGGCCAAACGCCAACAACAATCCTGGATCAGTTACTTGATTCACAAGATCGACTTTCGTCAGCGGAGTTGATCTTTTCCCAAGCCGAATTGGAATTGAAGAACGCTGAAATCGCTTTGCAGCGAACGATGGGAACACTTCTGATGCACGAGAACGTTTCTTACGGTAAGTCCTATGATGGCGGAGTGCCGTCACTTTACATTGACCAGTTGGATGGAGCGGCACTTACAACCGAGTCGTTTGATCAAACGGTTCAGCCAACGACAATGGAAAGCGGGCGATACGATTTAGGAAGTGGAGCCGGTCATTGATTGGCCGTCTCTTGATACGAAATCAGGGATGGGTGTCAGCGTTTTGTATCAATGCTAAGTATTTGAGTCAGGTGAAGTTTTAGAAATGAAAAGGGTGGCGAGCAGAGCCTCTCCAGTCGTGCCGATTCTGCGAGTTGAGTGGTGTGTACGGGGAACGATGAAGAGTTTTCGCATCAAATTGAATGAAGGAGCGTTGCATTTTGTTGTCGTAAGCTAGGTTTCGACAGATCACCGGAAGTTTCTCGGTGCAATTCGATAATACGCGTATTTTACGGCACTACGATATGAGCACGACATTCATTCAATACGGACGATTTTCCTTTAACCGACTTGTGGTTGTGATTTTGGGTTTTTGTTTGACGTTTTTTGCGTTGACGGCGGTTGCCTCGGCCCAAATTGACGGCTTCATTGAGCCTTATCGGAAGATTGAGTTGGCGAGCGACGAATCGGGATCGATCAGTGAGTTACTGGTCGCCGAAGCTCAGCACGTGGAAGAGGGTGAAGCGATCGCTCGTCTTGATACACGAGTGCAAGAGTTGCAATTTGAAATTGCCAATCATCTAGCATCGACGCGCAGCCAATTGGTTGCAGCTGATGAAGCTTACAAAAAGAGGCTGGCAATTTCAGAGCAGCTTGAGAAACTGGGAGCCAATGGGCACGCTAGTCAAAGCGAGATCATTCGTTCACAGATGGAGCTTTCAATTGCAAAAGCGAAATTGTTGGCGGCGCAGGAAGAGATCACTGTTCGCGAATTGGAAAAACAACGTGCCCAGGTTCAGCTAAACCGCCGCACCATTGTCGCTCCATTTGCTGGAGTGGTTTCCAAGATTCACTGTCGTGAAGGCGAGTTTCTTTCACCACTGCGAGCCGAGGTCGTCACACTGGTTCAAGTCGACCGGTTGATTGCTTCGTTCGCAGTTCCAAGCTCGCAGGTCTCGGCGTTTGAGATCGGGAAAGTGTTCAACATCGAACTTACCAATGGTCGTACCGTGATGGGAACGGTTGAGAGTATTGGAGTGGAAACCGACGCCCAAAGTATGACGATCGAAATCAAATTGGTGATTGAGAATCAAGAGCTTGATTTGCGAAGTGGCGAACTTTGCACATTGAATATCTAGAAGATTGAAAATGTTAGAGGAGTGTTCCGGACAGATGCTGGAACCAGATGAGTGACTTGCCGAACGGATTCGCAGGTTCAAATTCCCTGGATTTAAGAACGACTCACATCCATGACCCACTCACACCCGAGTTTGGATGAAGCCACCACGCCGATTAAGGTGATGCGTGCGCACTCGGCGAATCCAGTAGCTCCTTCACAATCCTCGAATCAGAGTTCTGCAAAAGCCGGGAAGCCGACCGGTTCTAACCAGAACAGTTTCGAAAATCAAAAGCTGACTCGCCAGCTTGAATTGGCCGTTTCAAATAGCGCTGCCATCAATGAACTGTTCGGCAACATTGCCAGGGTCGTCTGCAGTCAATCGGAATGCTTGGCTCTGTGGGTAACTCAAGCGGAAGCGGACGGGAATTTTTCAAAAGTTCATTCTCTGTTCAACAACGATGACGCGGTGGTCTGGGATTTGGTGAGCGATTTGGGCCAGCAGATCATCGGACATGTTCGCGAGACGCGACAAGTCGCTTCAGCCCCCCTGCCCTTTCAGTCGACGTCGCAATTGTTGGCTGTGCCGGTGAGTTCGACGGCGGCCGAAGTCGAGCCGGCCGATCAAGGCGGATTGGCCAGCCGTGTTGAATTGGTCGTGTTGGGGTGCTTTTCAAATCAAAACCAAAGCAGTCTTCGGCTGCAATGGTTGATGGGTATGGCTGGCCAAGCGGTGACAAGCTGGTATCAGCAGCAAAGCATACAGCAGGTTCAAAACAAGAATCGTAGCCTCCTCGACACGATGGCGATGATTAAGGAACTTGATCTCACGAAGTCGACAAATCAATCAGCCATGGTGTTGGTTAATCACATGCGAAGACTTTGCCAAGTCGAACAGGTGGGGCTAAATCTTGGCGGAAAATTGGTCGCTGTTTCTGACGTTGAGCAAATTGATCGAAACAACGAATCGAATCGTTTGGTAGAGCAAGCCAGCGGAGTCGCTGTGCGAACCGGAAAAACGGTTTTGTTCATTGATGGTGACGAGGAATCCGGCGTTGAGAAACTGGCGTTGGAAACCTATTGCCGAGCCAGTCGGATTGAATCGTGCGTTTCGATTCCGCTTTGTCGAAATGATGGCGATGTGTTTGGTGCCGTTTTACTTGCTGGGCGCGCCAGCCGATTTCGCGATCAAAGTTTCGCCGAATATACAATGCAACTTGCTGAGATGGTTGCAGGGCATTTGGATACAATCTTGCGTGCGAATCGAAGCGTCTTACAGAATGCGGTGCTGAGTGTTCGGCAGGCTGTGAATAACAAATGGCGGACTCATCTTCTCATCGGAATGGCGTGCGTTGGTGCTCTGATGGCGACGCCGCTGCCTTATCGGGTTGGCTGTGATTGTGAGGTTCAGCCAACGTTGCGCCGTTTTGTCGCTGCTCCTTATGACGGAATCCTTGAACGGACGTTAGTCGAAAATGGAGAACTGGTCGAAGAAGACCAATTGCTTGCGCAGATGGATGGCCGCTCGATTCGCATGGAATTGTCTGCGCTTCAGGCCGATTTGGCTGGCGCTACCAAACGGCGAGACGCTGCGATGGTTCAACGTGAGTTCGGCAAGAAGCAAATAGCCAAAAGTGAAATGGAACGATACCAAGCGAAAATTGACTTGTTGCATCAGAAGTCTCTCAACCTTGAAGTTCGCAGCCCCATCACTGGAATGGTGATTAGTGGTGATCTCGAAAAGGTCGAGGGCGCTCCTTTAGAAATGGGACAATCGCTTTATGAGATCGCTCCGCTCAATGAAATGGTCAGCGAGATTTCGATTCCTGAGTCGGAAATTCACTATGTGAAACCGGGCATGGACGTTGATGTGAAATTGAGCGCGTTCCCATTCAAGACCTGGACTGGCAAGATTCGCAGAATCAATCCTAGTGCAGAAATTATTGCCGACGAAAGCGTGTTCGTTGCCGAGGTTGAGCTGGCTTATGACGGCATCGATTTGAGGCCAGGCATGAAGGGAACGGCAAAAATCAAAACGGTTTGGTCACCGATTGGTTGGAACCTCTTTCATCGTTCATGGGAAGCCGTACGATACTGGACGATCTGGTAAACGCCATGGATGATTCAAAAAGTCCGGCTGGCACGCCGTCTGCTGCCCCCCAAGCGGGCCCGCCGCAAGATCCAAACGCGCAATGGATGGATTCTCGGCTGGCGGTGCGTAGCGAGTTGCGGTTCGACGTTCGATCCAATGCGGATAGTTCGCAAGTCGTCATCGAGGATCCAGTTCGCGGAAAGTTCTTTCAAGTCGGAATCGATGAGTATCGCTTGATCGCGTTGCTGGACGGCAAGAGAAGTTTGGCTGAGTTGTTGCAAGCCGGTCAATCGCGAAGCGGGCAAACAATCAGTGAAGAATCGGCGATGAAAGTCTGCCAATGGCTGGTGCAGAACAATTTGGTTTTTGGTCACGCCGTCAACAACATCAAACAGCTTGAGTCGCAGGCAAAAATTGTCAACCGCCAAAAGATGATGGGGCTGCTGAACCCGATCTCGTGCAAGTTCAAACTGTTCTCGCCCAACAAGCTTTTGGCTGCCGTTCAGCCGTATACGCAATGGCTGTTTTCCATTTGGATGTTCGTCGTCTGGTTGGCATTGGCTGTCTACGCGATGTCCATTTTGTGGGTGGATTGGGACAAACTCAGTGGAGCCTCGACTGGAATTTTTGCGGGTTCGAGCTGGATCTGGTTGTTGATTATCTGGGCGGTACTCAAGGTCGTACACGAAGCGGCGCACGGTGTCGCTTGCCGTAGGTTTGGTGGAGAAGTTCCCGAGGCGGGGGTGCTGCTATTACTCTTTACGCCGATGGCTTATGTAAACGTGACCTCGATGTGGCGTTTTGGAAATCGTTGGCACCGGATCATCGTCGCGGCGGCGGGGATGTACGTCGAGTTGTTTATCTCGTTCGTGTCGCTTGTTGTTTGGCAGCGATTTCCGGGTGTGGTCGGCGATATCGCCTTTGACGTCTTCATCATGTCCAGCGTTACGACCATCATGTTCAATGCCAATCCGTTGATGCGCTTCGATGGTTACTTCATTCTGTCGGATCTTGTACAAGTTCCCAATCTCTACACCAAAGGAACCAAGTGGTTTGGCGATCAGCTAAAGCGATTGTTTTTCGGCATTCCGAAACCGGTTCTTAACTGTTCAAAGTCTGAGTTGCGAAGTGTCGCGATTTACGGAACACTGGCTTATTTCTGGAAGTTCACAATTTCGTTCGGCTTAATCATTGCCGCTTCGGTACTCTTCTATGGTGCAGGAATTGTGTTGGCAGCGCTGGGCGTTGTGCTGTGGTTTGGCTTGCCGATCTTGAATCAGGTAAAGAGCCTGTTCGGGCCCAACGCGGCGCATCCGGTGAACAAGGCGCGGATGGTTGTTAGTTTTTCAATTCTGGCGTTTATGCTGTTTGGAATGTTCTCGTTCTTCAAGGCTCCCGCGACGAAGTCCGCTCCTGCCATTGTTCAGTTTGCACAGGAGCAAGTCCTGCGGGCCAACGCCAGCGGTTTTGTCGAACGTGTCTTGGTCGCCAGTGGTGATCGCGTTGTCAAAGGCCAGGAATTGATTGTGTTACGGAACGATCAATTGGCTGTTGAAGTATTCGAGCTTGAGCGGAAGGCTGAAGAATCGAAGATTGAATCCCGAATTCAATCCCAGGCAGGCGAATTGGCGATGGCGCAAGCCGCGACTGAGTTGTACGAAAGCTTGATCGATCAGCTGGCGGAGAAGCGGGAAGAATTGTCTGGATTGACGCTGACTGCGCCGTTCGACGGTTTCGTCTATCAGCGAAATTTGGCAATGAAGTTGGAAAGTTTTGCCAACCGAGGCGATGCGTTGTTATCGATCGCCCAAGCCGAAACGAAAGAGGTGGTGGTTTCGATTGACCAACGCGATGCGGAGTCCATACGGGGAAGCGAAGGCACGTTTTTACGGGTGGCGTTTCCAGGAATGCGGGTTTTCGAATCAAAGTTGATTCATGTAGATCCGCGTGCATCAGCGAAGCCAACCCATCCAGCCATGTGCGCCAACGTCGGTGGGCCGCTTCCCGTCAAGCCGGCTTCGTCCTCGGGCGAGAATGATGGATCTCAGTTCGAGTTGCTTGATCCTCGCTTTAGCGTTGAGCTGGAATTGCATGCTGACGTCGGAGAACAGTTACAATCTGGGCAGCGAGGCACAGCGTTCTTCGCCACTCACCGCCAAAGTTTGGGCAGTTATTTCTTTATCGCTACTCGGGATTGGCTGCAGGACAAAATCGAAATGGCAACGCAGACGGCGGTTTTTTGATCGCGACCCTTTGATTGGGATTATTCCATGCCGTTATTTAAAATTTTGCAGGCCCAAACTGGAGGCCGGTACTGATGTATGGAGCGATCGTTGGTGATGTGGTTGGCTCCTATTACGAGCATTTTCCGACTAAACAAACTGACTTCGATTTATTCCGCGAGGATTCAAGTGTCACCGATGATTCCGTTTTGACGATAGCCGTCGCGGATTGGATCATGCATCGAACAAAGCGGCGGGGGCTCGCACACTTTTTTCATGACTACGTGAAGCGTTATCCTCAAGCCGGTTACGGCGGCACGTTTATTAAGTGGGCCAGGGCTCGAGAATTTGAGTCCTATGGAAGCTGGGGTAACGGATCGGCGATGCGGGTTTCGCCCGTCGCTTATGCTGCCGATACGCTCAAAGAAGTTTTGGAACTGGCAGCCGAAACCGCCAACGTAACGCACAGTCATGAAGAAGGAGTGCGCGGTGCCAAAGCGACGGCGGGCGCAGTATTTCTGGCAAGGACCGGTGCGTCGAAATCTGATATTCGAAATTTCGCTGTGGAGTCTGGTTACGACCTAAGCAAATCGCTTGCCGAGATTCGGCCGGAATATGGATTCGATGTTTCGTGTGCTGGTTCTGTTCCGCAATCAATCGTGGCGTTCTTAGAATCCGAGTCGTACGAGGATGCTATCCGACTGGCGATTTCATTGGGCGGCGACGCGGATACGATGGCTTGCATCGCCGGCTCAATTGCAGAACCCTTTTTTGGTGGAGTGCCAGCCAATTTGGTAGAGAAGGCGAAGACCTATCTGGATGAAGAAAGCCTGGCCATCGTTTCCGACTTCTACGATACGGTCGTTGGCCATTCACCATTTGATTGGTAAAGTTTGGATCTTGTGAGTCCGGTTGGTGTCTTGCGCTGGCACGATCCAATTTGTTAACTTCGAAATTCAAGCTTTCTGGGTGATGTCATGACGCGTCATTTTGCGATTGGAGATATTCACGGCTGCCACGTCGCTTTAGAAACGCTACTGAAATTTGTTGGATTACGCGAAGACGATGAAGTCATTACCCTTGGCGACTATTGCGATCGTGGTCCCGATTCGAAAGGCGTGTTGGAATGGTTGGTTGAGTTTTCCGCAACTGGCCGCCTGCATCCGCTGCGTGGCAACCATGAAGTGATGATGCTCGAAGCGCTGATTGGAAATGGGGAGTTGGAAAACTGGACGGCCGTAGGAGGAGATGCGACCTTGCGATCGTATCGCGACAAGAGCCAAGAAGGCGGTGACATTAAGGACGTAGAGATCCCAGAGGCTCACCTGAATTTCCTTCAATGGGAATTGTTGCCAAGCTACGAAACGGAGTCTCATTTTTTCGTGCACGCAAACGCTTATCCTGAAATTTCTATCTGCGAACAACCAGATTTTATGTTGTACTGGGAAAAGTACGATGATCCGCCACTGCATGAGTCGGGCAAGATCATGGTCTGTGGCCATTCATCTCAAAAGAATGGATTGCCGATTACCAATGGCAATGCGATTTGCATTGATACTTGGGCTTACGGCAAGGGATGGCTGACGTGTCTTGGTGTCGAGAGCGGAATGATTTGGCAAGCCAACGAGCAGGGTGAGACTCGAAAGCTTTGGTTGGACGAATTGTAGTTTCGGTTTCGCTATTCAATTCCACGACGTCACAATCGTGAGAGCTCGACCTCGGCTGAAACCCAAGGTATCAGCAAGGGTAATGGTCATCATATCTTCCAACCAATGCAAGCATGCCGCTGACGCGAAAGTTGCTTTATGGTCGATTTCTTCTTCGCTTTGACAGAACCGCGGTTGAAGCCAAAATTAGAATTCCGAGCGAATTCGGTTCTGGAACTGTGTTTGTCAAAATTACCGAATCGACCATGTCATCCCAATGAGTTTGATCATGGTTGTCCCAAGGGTTGTCGGAATCCGGAGTGGCAAAGAACCAATCAGCATTCCGTTGCTCTGCTTAGTTCAGTAGCGAAGAATCCCATGTTGCGAGACTTGGGTGCACGATTTTTCGACTGGTTTACTTGGTTTTCCTCCGGTTTTTTCTTTTAGCGCGATCGTCGAGTGGCGACCAGATGGTTTTCGTCTGTAAGGTTATCGTTTGAGTATTTGGTATTATAGCAACGCAGTGTTCGTGAAGTTCCGCTGCTTTGCTGAGCTCATAAGTAAATCAAGCTGAGATTTTTTTCTTATAAGGTCAATATCCAATGCGCGAAGAATGGCACCCGACGACGAACTTTGACGTTTGGAATTTCCGAGTGAGAATTTCTCATTTAATTTTGATTCTCCTTACATCATTCTTATTTCATTTCGTGTCGCTACCCAACGTTGGCACGGCTCAAGAATCGGTTGATCTGCTGATCGTGGGCGGACAAGTTTTTCAAACGGAATCCGGAACGTTTGAAGCAAACGCGGGGCTGGCAATTCAAGACGGTAAGTTCATCGCATTCGACCTGACCGATGGTCTGCCAAATGCGAAAGAACTGATCGAGCTGGAGGATGGGAAATTTATCTTGCCAGGAATCGTTGATTGCCACGCACACTACAATGTTAAATTGATTAAGAAACGTCGCGAAGAATTTAAGGTGATGCCCATCATCTATTTGGCCAATGGAGCGACCGTTACCTTTTCCTGCGGGGAGTATGCCCCCGAGGAAATGTATCGGCTTCGTAGGCGGATTGAATCAGGCGAACAAATCGGCCCGCGTCTCCTGACCAGCGGCCCGTATTTTGGCAGAGCCCGTCCGGGTTGGCGCGGCAAAACGGAGCAAGAAGTTTTTGATGAGGTGGATTTCTGGGCAAAGAAAGGCGCGGCTGGATTTAAAGCCAAGGGCATTGGCCCTAAGGAGCTAAAGTCTTTAATTGAGCGGGCGCACCATCATGGCCTGACGGTAACCGGGCATCTCGATTCGGGGTTTCGAGGTTCGGTCAATCCGCGAGATGCCATTGAGATGGGCATTGATCGAGTCGAGCATTTTCTTGGTGGTGATGCGATGCCGAACTCAAAATCGGCTTATTCTTCTTTGGGCGCAATTACCGCTGACATGCCGGAATATAAGAAGGTTGTCGATCTTTATTTGAGGACTGGGACGGTGTTCGATGCGACACTGACCGCTTATGGATACTTTGGATCGCCGCGTGAAGAGTATGAGTACTGGATCGACGAAAGTAAGTTTTTTACTCCCTTCATTCAGGACTTTGCTGAAAATCGTCCGGCGATTCAGCCGATGCCGGTGTTTGAGAAAATTTATCTGAGCAAGCAGCAAACGATTGACGATTTTCACAAAGCCGGCGGAACGATAACACTGGGCACCGACCACGTTAGCAATGGTACGCACCTGCCGGGATTCGGCGTGCACCGCGAAATGGATGCGTTGGTTCGGAGTGGGATATCAGAATCGGATGTAATAAAGATCGCGACGATCAACGGTGCGACAGCTCTTGGGATTGAAAAGGATCACGGTTCGATTGAGCCCGGGAAATCAGCGGACTTGTTTGTTGTGTCTGGAAACCCTTTGAAGAATATCCGAAACGCTCGTAACGTCGAAAAGGTCATGACTCGCGGTCGGCTTTACGACGCCGCCAAGCTACTAGAAAGCGTGCGCGGCAAGCTTGGGCCTGCCGATGAATCTGAATCAAGCGATTGGTAATCATCGCTTGCTTGCAAGTGGCTTCGCTTAGTTCTAGTTTTGCAAATTTTGCCCGTTGAAAACGAGCGCTACTTTTGGCTGAGTTGGGTTGGATAAATTATGGGGTGTGTAGATTCGCGTGGCCCATGAATAGGTTGTCCGGTATAGCT
>CAZPTT010000191.1:7291-11177 GCA_964589435.1 uncultured Pirellulaceae bacterium | reverse complement strand
GAGGCTCAAACAAGAATTAGTTTTGCATTTTCTTAGCCACGAAGTGGCGACCGCAAACCAACAGCTTCCTTGCGAACGTCACTTCGTGACTTAATTACGATGGACTACCCACCCTGCGGGCTCCCGCCCGCAGCTAAATGCGACCGCTCCTTCGGAGCTATACCGGACAAGTATATTAACGGCCAAATTATATTCATGGGCCACGCGGATCTACACACCCCATAATTTATCAAACCCAACTCAACCAAAAGAATCGCTCGTTTCTCAGTAGGCAAAATTTGCAAAACTAGAACTAAGAACTAGTCGCATCGATTTGAAATCACTGCCTCAACTTAAACTAGCTGCCCTTTGAAAAAGTCGAAGCGATCAATCAGCGTCGGGCTTTTTGAATTTGATCGTGACGAATTCCGAATAGCTTTCGATGGTCGCGATACCATCGTCGATTTCTGTTTTCTTTAGCGCTTTCAACTCATCGTTCTTCGCATCGTAAGCGGCTGAAAACTTGTACTTCGGCCGTTTCTGACTGCGAATCGCGTAGTTATCTTTTTCGAAGATGCCGCCCGTTGCATCGACTGATGAAAAAACGGACTCCTTCAACGAATCCAGCTCCGCGTCCAAGGTGGCGATTTGTTGTTTGAGCCAAGCGTAAAGTTCAAGCGGGTCGGTAGGTCGTTCAGACATTGCAGTACCTTGCAGATTTCAGGAAAGACAAGCCAATTCAGGCAATGAGAGTCGCAGCCCCATTTCTGATGTGGCTGCCAGATTGAGGGCCTAAAACTTTGGCCACTTCGCACCAATGGCTGATTTCTGAATGCCAGTCAGTTCCTTGATTCCAGCCTTAGCCAATTTCAGAAGTTTGCCCAGCTCCGATTCACTAAACGTGGCCTCCTCCCCAGTGCCCTGAATTTCAACAAACTGGCCTTTGCCAGTCATGACCACATTCATGTCAACTGCGGCCGCAAAATCCATCGGATAGTCCAGATCTGAAACGGGTTTACCATCCACGATGCCGACACTGATCGCCGCCAACGAATCACGTAGCGGGTAAACTTTCGGGTTCGGCAGATCTTTCTTGATGGAATTGATGGCGTCAATCAATGCGATCATGCCGCCCGTGATACTGGCCGTCCGCGTGCCACCATCGGCTTGCAAGACGTCACAATCAACAGTGATCTGACGAGGGCCGAGGGCATCGAGATTGGCAACGGCTCGCATGCTACGACCGATCAACCTTTGAATCTCCGTTGTCCGCCCATCGACTTTGCTTCGATCACGTCGCTTTCGCGGGCTCGTGCTGCCGGGCAACATGTTGTACTCAGCTGTGATCCAGCCCTTTTCTGAATTCCTCATCCAAGGCGGAAGGTCTTCGGAAACGCTGGCCGTACATAAAACAACTGTGCCGCCGCATTGGTACAAAACGCTACCGGGAGTCTTGTTGGTAAATTTTCGTTTGACTTTGACGGGACGAATTTGATTAGGTTTGCGAGTCATTTTCTGGAAGGCTCAGTTAAATTGATTTATGTTTTTCTGCTAAACACTGCAAGTGCATTGGGGCACTGGCATGAGTTCAAGCTGCGTTGGCTTCGGTCATCAACCACACGACCAGCCCCTTTTGGGCATGCAAGCGATTGTTGGCTTGCTGGATGATCGCACTGGATTCACCGTTGATGACTTCAGCAGAAACCTCTTCGCCACGGCGGGCCGGTAAACAATGCAAGAACTTTGCGTCCGGCCGAGCGGCGGCCATCAAGGCTTCGTTGACCTGATAGTCGCCTAAATCCGCGAGTCGCTGCTTGCTTTCAGCTTCTTGCCCCATACTTGTCCAGACGTCAGAGTAAATTGCTGAGGCGTCGGAAACTGATTCGGCAGGATCGTCGGTTTGGCAAATGAGCTTTTGACCAGCAAACTCATTAAGCTCATCCACAAAAGCAGCATCGAACTGATATTTCTTGGGGGCACCGATCGTGAGAGGAACGCCCAAGCGGCTGCAAATGACAGCCAAGCTGTAGGCGACATTATTACCATCACCAACATAAGCCAAGCGAGCATTCTCCAAACTACCTTCAAGTTCAATCACGGTCATGATGTCAGCAAGGGCTTGGCACGGATGACAGACATCGGTCAATCCATTGATGATCGGGCACGAGCTGAAGCTCATCGCCTCTTTAACTTTTTCGTGGCTCTTCGCGCGAATCACCAACACGTCGAGGTAACTGGACAGAATCGGCATGAAGTCACGCATGGGTTCTCGCGTGCCCCAGCCAACGTCTTGCCCAAGAAAAAGGCTCGACCCACCGAGCTGTGCAATCAGCGTCTCGAAACTAACTCGCGTTCGCAACGATGGTTTCTCGAAAAGCAGGCCTAGCACATGCTGCTGCAGAATTGCCGGACGTTCGCCGGATTGTAAACGTTTCTTTAGATCGATCGAAAGATCCAGTACTCGACGGATTTCCTCGACCGAAAGGTCTGTCAAAGATAAAACGTGACGCATGGTAACACCCTTCAAAATGAAATCAGCGTGATTCCATCTGGCTTCAAATGAATGATTTGTGAACGTTTGAAAAACTCTTGTATGAACAAAAGTGAATCAAGATTTAGAATGACGATCAAACGCGCTTCATGGAATAGTCAGCGCCAACGCTTGGCCAATAACGTCTGGCCAATAACACCTAGCCAATTCGCTCCTTCGATCAGGCAGAAATGACCGTCCCAATGCCTCCCGATGTGTAGACCTCCAACAGTAAAGAGTGACGCACGTGACCGTCAACGATGTGAACTTTCCTGACGCCACGATCAATCGTATCCAAGCAGGCTTGAACTTTCGGAATCATGCCGTCGGTAATCGCCCCATCATCGATCAATCGCAAGGCTTCCGATTTTGTCAAACTGGAAATGATTGAATCCGGATTACCAGGTTCGCGCATTACGCCCGGAACGTCACTTAGAATCACAAGTTTGTCGGCATTCAGTTCTTGAGCCAATTTGGTAGCAACTGTATCGGCATTGACGTTTAACTTCTGCCCATCATCCGTTTCGCACATCGAGGGAATGAAGGGGACTTGTCCGGCATAGCAAAGATTGTCAATGACCAGCCGTTCGACCTTGGTGACTTCACCGACAAACCCAAGATCCACGTCCGCTCCGTCCTCATCCTTTAATTTCAAGGGCTCTCCATAGAGAACCGGCGTGCCTTCGAAATTCAAAGTCATGGCGCGCCCGCCAATCTTTTCATACTCGTCGGCGAGTTCTTGATTGGTTTCGCAAGCCAACACGCGCTCGACGATTTCAAGAGTTGGTCGGTCGGTGTATCGGCGGCCTTGTACGAACCGTGGCTCAATGCCGGCCGCTTTCATCGCAGCACTGATGCGGTTACCAGCTCCATGTACAACGACCGGGCGCATACCAACGGTCTCCATGAAATGAATGTCCAGCAAAATGTGCCGGAGTGAATCGACATCATCAAGCAAGCTTCCGCCAAGTTTGATGACCGTCGTTTTGTCTCGGAACTCTCTGATCCACCCTAAAGCTTCGATCAATGTGTCCGCTTTTTGAATCGCCTGTTGCACGATTGAGAAACAACCTTAAATACGAGATGGTGATTGAGAGCTCGACAAAGAACTCACCGGTTGAGCCACGTAAAACCGGCAATTAGAAGCCCACCATCGTAGAACTGAAGCGTCGGATACGCAAGCGAGCGATGGAAATCCGACGGCAAAGGGGTGAACAAACGAGGAGTTGAATCGCTTGCAACCAGACACATGGAAAGCTGAGTCATCGCTTGGGAGATGACAACTTGTTAAAGCGACGCATGCCCATGGAAACGACGCATGCCCATGGAAACGACGCATGCCCACGCAAGCGAGGGCATGGCACCCGTCTTAAGGCA
>CAZPTT010000191.1:0-7191 GCA_964589435.1 uncultured Pirellulaceae bacterium | reverse complement strand
CCGTTATAGGTAAATCAGCGATCGAAACCTAACCAACCGGCTGAAGTTTTTCAAAGCCATCACCGCTAATGATTCGCTCCCACTGTTCGGCAAGAATTTTGACCGAATCCCGGATTTGCTTCTCGCTATGTGCGGAAGTCATGAAGATCCGCAAACGGGCCTCCTTCTCTGGAACAGCAGGATACAGAATCGGCGACGCGTTGATACCATGATCAAACAACGCAGCGGACAACTGCAGCGCTGGAATCGAACCGTGTGTCATGATTGGAATGATAGGCGTCCCCTGAGCCATCCCAGTATCGAGCCCAGCTTCCTTGGCCAGTTTCAGAAACAGTTGCGAGTTCTCTTGAAGCTTTGTCACCAAACTTGGGTTTTGGGCAAGCTCTCGAAGTGAACCCAACGCTGCGCCCACATTGGCGGGAGGCATGCCTGCAGCAAACACGTAGCCGGGCGTTGTATACCGCAAGTATTCAATAAGCTTCCGAGTGCCGCCAACAAAGCCTCCACAACTGCCAAACGATTTGCTCAGCGTTCCCATCCAAAACTCAACATCTGCACGGTCAACGCCGTAAACCTCCGCAATCCCGCGACCAGTATCGCCAAGTGTACCGATCGAATGCGCTTCGTCGACATACAGCCAAGCTTTATGTTTGTTCTTGATTTCAACGAATCGAGGCAGATCGGGAAAGTCGCCATCCATGCTGTACAAGCCTTCGACAACAATCAAGACTCGCCGATAGTCGCGGCGATTCTCATTCAGAATCGAATTTAATTCTTTCCAGTTGTTATGCTCGAACGGCCGCCGTCGTGCCCCGGATAATTTCGCGCCTTGTTGAATCGAATTATGAGCGAAACCATCGTGAATAATCAAATCGCCAGGGCCGACCAAGTGACCGATTACGGATTCGTTGGTAGCGTGGCCACCTGGAAACGTAATCAGGTCTTCAACACCAAGAAACTTCGAAAGCTCCGACTCAAGCTCTTTGTGAATCGATTTCTCACCAGAAACAATTCGACTGGCCGATACACTCGTTCCGTAATGATCGATCGCAGCTTTTGCACTTTCGTTGACAACTGGATTGCCCGAAAGCCCCAAATAGTTGTAGCTGGCATAGGAAATTAATTCACGGCCATCAACGGTTGTCGTGTCGCCAACGCGCCCCTCGTGCACAGTGAAAAACGGATTTCGAATTCCCGTTTCTTCGATGCCGCGACGCTGCCCATCCAACGCTACGAATTCCGGCATCTTTTCAAGTTGGTAATAAGATTCTGGAATCGGGCCCGAGAATTTCTTTGCGGCCGCATTTTCCAAATTCTCAAAATCAGTCGAAACCGGTTCAGTCCCGATATGCTCTTGAATTGCTTCGGCGACTTCCCGAACCGTTTCGACTTCCTGCAAGACGTCCTCTGGTAGTTTTCCGCCAAAGGCCTTCTCCAAGTCGACCGCGATATCCAATCGTTCGAGTGAATCGAGCCCCAAGTGAACGATATTGGTGTCGATATCGATTTTCTTGGCTCGCTCTTTGCCCCATTTCTTTACGAAATGAAGAACAGCTTTGACGACCACCGGCGAAATATCGGAATCAGCGGCATCCTTACTGCCGGCAATCTCTCCGGCTGTATCAGCTTCCATATCAGCGGTGTGTGATTCCTCCCAAGCAGTCCAGCGGGCGAACACATGTTTGTCATCCTCGTTTTCGAAACTGCGTTTACAAGCATGCCGCTGGACTTTACCGCTGGACGTTCTTGGCACACTGTGAGCACGCACAAGAACAATCGCATCGGGCGGCAATTCATGCTCATCGGTCACCGCAGCGCGGATGCTTTGCATCACTTCGTCCCAACTCTCATCGCGACGAGCCTTACCCTCACCTCGCTCAATTTCACAAACGACGACCAAATGCTCGCGATCCCAGCGCGTCACCGCGAAAGCGGCACAACCACCTGACCGAGTCAACTCATGACAATGCTCAACAGTGGCTTCGATATCCTGTGGATAACGATTGACGCCGCGAACAATGATCATGTCCTTCAGGCGTCCGGTCACAAAAAGTTCGCCGCGATCCATGAACCCCAAATCGCCAGAGCGAACATAGATGCTGCCGTTGTCCGGCTTCAGTCTTGCTTTAAAGGTCTCACGGGTCTCCTGGTCGCGCTGCCAGTAGCCAAGCCCGCAACTTGGGCTGTTGATCCAAATCTCGCCGATCTTGTCATCGGGCAATTTCCGGCGAGTTTCCGGATGCACGATCAGCACTTCTTCTTCCTCAAGAACCTGGCCGCAGCCGACCAAAAGTCGAGCGTCTTTGTCATCGCTTGCTGTTGGAACCACACGGTGCTCGACCAAATCATGCTTGTTAAATGGCCGAACGATTGGCACTTCGTCTTTTGAACCACCGGTTACGATCAGCGTCGTCTCGGCCATTCCATAGCAAGGGTAAAATGTTTTCGGCGTGAAGCCGTATGGAGAGAACTTTTGGGTAAACCGCTCCATCACATCCGCGCGAACCGGCTCCGCTCCGTTGAAGGCCACTTCCCAATGCGACAAATCGAGACCTTCACATTCTTCCTCCTTGATCTTCATCGTACACCAAGCGTACGCAAAGTTTGGCCCGCCACTGGCTGTAGACTTGAATCGCGAAATCGCCCGCAGCCAACGAATGGGCTTGGTTAAAAATGTAACCGGCGACATCATGGTGTCCGGAATTCCGCAATACAAAGGATTCAAAATTCCCCCGACCAAACCCATGTCGTGATAAAGCGGCAACCAACTACAGGCTCCACCGGCGCGAGGCATTTCGAATGCGCGTGTGATCATGCGGCAATTCGCGATCAAGTTCTGATGCGAAAGCATGACGCCCTTGGGGGATCCCGTCGAACCGGAGGTGTACTGAATGAGCCCCAATGAATCGGGAGCAATCTGCGGCTTGATCCAATCATTAGCAATTTCAATCGGGATGTCTTCGGTCGTCAGCCAAGGAATTCGGCTGAGTTGCTCACCATCAGTCAGAGAGCCCTGCCAGCGATTCACTACAGTGGCAACTGACAGCGCGACTGACGCTTGAGCATCATCAGAAATGGCGCTGATACGCCCCATGTTTCGATTACGCCGCGGCGGATAAGCAGGAACTGGCGTCACGCCCGCGTAGTGGCAGCCAAAAAACGCGCAAAGGAATTCCAAACCCGGCGGATACATCAGGAGCGCGCGTTTCCCAGCGTAACCCAATGACACCAATCGAGCAGCGACCGAGCGTGCCCGCTCATCAAGCTGCGAATACGTCAACGACTCAATGTCATCTTCGCCTTCAAGAAAACGAAATGCCGTCTTATCTGGTTGCGCAACGGCCCAATATCGCAGGCGTTCGACGAAGTTCGTTTCGGGTGGCGAGTACGGTTCAAAGAGTTGCTTGAGGTCCACTTAGCTTATTACTCCGGAGGTCTACTGGGGACGGAAACGCCGTTCTAGGTGTGAGGCCCAACCGCCCGCGAACCACACGAAAACACTGTTAGTGTATCAAAATCGGCAGATTTACTGCAGGTGATCGCTGTTCAGATCCGTGCGGATTTTTCACTGTAACAGAGGTTTTTACCCATCGTAAAGACGAATCGCTCAACATCGGTGCCCAATCATGCCAATCTCGATCGTTCCATTGATTGCAGCTCGATAAAGGCATGTTGTTACCCGTAAAGATTGTTGTGTTATGTGTCAAAAAGTTTCTACTTTTGGCAAATTTTTCCCATGATTTAGTCAAGATTTGAGCAGCATGGGAAGATTTTGCGCCTAAAGGAAATACGCTCTTTGTTTCGCCAAACCTGTTTCTGGTGATTTTGTTCCTTCTTCGCTGCAACGTAATGATTGACTTTCTAAAAGCCGAAATGATGATAGGTAGGACGCCTTATCTTTTGACCGTCCTTTTGCAGTCAATCCTTGCTAATCAACGTTAAACGCTATGTCACAGATGGACATTTTTCACCCCGAAGAAACTGAGAAACTCGGCAAGAGCGTCAAGCGGTGCCGGTCATGTTGGCGCGATGATATCCACTTCAATGTGCCTATCCCGCCGTTCGTTTTCGGATTCCTGTTGATCGTGACATTCGGCCTGATTCTGTTCGTTCGGCCTTCTCGCTGTGTCTGCTGCGGAACGATGCGAGTCCTCTAAGCAGAAAACACGATCCGGTCGGAGCTTCAACAGCAGAATCCCAAGAGCATTCTTCCGCCAGCGAGTCACATCAAACGAAGCCACCAACAATCAAGAGAATCGACTCTTCGATACGAGATCAAGTTCTCTCTCGCTCAAATGTCCGTTTAACCTGAGTGCCGGTTGAAAATCATCGGCCACAAATGGTTTGCGAATCTTCGCCCCCTTCGATTCGACCAAGTAATCGATTCGGCGAGTAATTTGATTCCACTGAATCTCGCGGATTGTACAAATCATCGCCTGGTGCTTGCCTAGGCGAGACTTTATCTCAACACGATCTCCTATCTCGTATCCTTCAAAGGCCAGCGGAAACCAGATCGCTGGCAAGGCACGGAATACCTGATCGCCATATGAAAGTTGGGCGTAGCCCAGTTCTCGATCAGCGAAATTCGGGCATTCTTGTTTCTTAAACACGCGATTGCCTGGCACCAGTTGGTCAACCAATCCTTGATCGTCCGGATGCACAAAGCACGGCAACTCATCGGACCACCACAGGCAAACGCCGTATTGATCCGGTCGCCGTAGCGTGACCTCGGGCTCACGGCGAACCTGAGACTCAACTCCGTCTGGATTGTCCCAGTCAATCGAGAGAATCTTTTGTGTGTCTAAGTTCATATTTTTAGAACCGTAAAATTCAAAATTCAATTCACTACCGGAGGCTTGATTGCCATTTTTTCATTGCGATGAATGACCGCAAATAAAAAAGGCCGCGACCCTTGGAAGAATCACGGCCCGTTTTAATTTTACTTCAATCTGGCCGATCATTCCAATTTGCTTGATTGGATACTGCGGGCCAGCAACTTCACCGACTAGCCAATCTTGGCGATCAAATCAGCCGTTCGGCAACTGTAGCCCCATTCGTTGTCGTACCAACTGATGACTTTCACCATGTTGTCGCCAATGACCTTGGTTTGCGGTGCGGCGAAAACAGAACTGTGTGGGTCGTCAATGATGTCGGTCGAAACCAAAGCATCTTCTGAGTAACAAAGCACGCCTTTCAGTGGTCCGTCAGCGGCTTCTTTCATGGCGGCATTGATCTCATCAGCCGTTGCCGATTTGCCCAAATTCACAGTCAGATCAACAACGCTTCCCGTCGGAACAGGAACGCGAAGTGCCATACCAGTCAATTTGCCCTTTAGCTCAGGAATGACCAACGCAACGGCTTCCGCAGCACCGGTCGAAGTCGGGATGATGTTCAGGGCCGCAGCGCGAGATCGGTAAAGATCGCTGTGCGGCGCGTCCAAAACGTTTTGATCGTTCGTGTAGCCGTGAACCGTTGTCATCAGGCCAGAGACGATGCCCCATTTTTCGTTAAGAATTTTGGCAACCGGAGCAAGACAATTCGTTGTGCAACTGGCGTTGGAGATGCACTTCATGTCGTCAGTGATTTGGTCATCGTTGACACCCAAAACACAAGTTAAATCCGGAGCGTCTTTGGCTGGAGCACTGATGACGACCTTCTTGGCACCGGCGGCGATGTGAGAATCATAGCCAGGCTTGCCATCGGCAGCTCGCCCACGAAAGACTCCGGTGCTTTCGACAACAACGTCGACTTTCAAATCGCCCCATGGCAATTTGGAAGGATCGCGCTCTTCGTAGACGCGAACTTTGTTGCCATTGACGATCAAGTTTTCTTTGTCAAATTCAACGGTGCCAGGAAAACGTCCGTGGATACTGTCATACTTGAGCAATGTTGCCAACATTTTGTTGTCGGTCAGATCATTGACGGCGACTACGTCGAACTCATCACTTCGTTCCATAAGATTACGAAACGTTAAACGACCGATACGGCCAAAACCATTAATTGCAACACGAATCGCCACGAGAGTTCTCCCAGATTATTTTAGGTCAATTGGATTTTCAAAGATTGCACCGGTCAGCAACGATCGACCAAGCCAATAATTACTGATCAATAACTTTTGATCGAGTCAGGCGCTCGAAACGTTTTCAGGTATCGAGGCCGTTAGGAAGTCTGAACCGATGGACGCCAAAAATGGGGCGTTCTTGCCAGCCAGACAACCGCGACGATAACAAACCAAACCAACGGACGGCAAGTGGGCAAAACGGGTAACAAAGACGATTCGAACAATCAGCAGGGAAAATGTGACGATATTGCGCCTCAGGCAATCAAAGCGAATCGCTCTGGTTTGTCGTCTTGGCAGATCCCTCAAGGCGTCTCGCCGGGTACGTGGGACTACGTGCGAGGACGTGGCATCGCAGAGGACTACGACGCTTTTCTGGACAACGACCCGTTAATAGCGGTCGATCGGAAGATACTCGACCGTTACCTCCCGCCAATCGAATCAAGAGATTTCGAAAACGGAAAAACGATCCCGCAAGTGGCTGATCTGGGATGCGGAGCAGGGCGGCACACGATTCAACTGGCCGAATCAGGATACGGTGTGTTGGCCGTCGATTTGTCATTGCCGATGCTGACATGTTTAAAGCAAAAGGTTTTTCACCAACCCAATTGGCGGTCAAACATTGCGACCATCCAAGCCAATCTGGTGGAACTGGACGGTTTGCGAACCGATTCACTCGACCATGCGATTTGCATGTTTAGTACGCTGGGAATGATCCAAGGCCGAACGAATCGAATTCAATTTCTCGAGCATGTTCGACGGATCGTCAAAGACGACGGCCAGCTTGTTCTGCATGTCCATAATTTGTGGTATCAGCTAAAGCACCCGGGCGGAGTTTCTTGGATGACGAAAAATGTTTGGTCTGCCATAACTGGCAAAAGTGAATTGGGGGATCGGCTGGCCAACTATCGGGGAGTCAAGAATATGTTCATCCACAGTTTTCGCCGGAGTGAATTGGCAAA
The DNA here is from genome assembly GCA_964589435.1 of uncultured Pirellulaceae bacterium. GTDB lineage: Bacteria > Planctomycetota > Planctomycetia > Pirellulales > Pirellulaceae > Mariniblastus. Next base: position 171 of record CAZPTT010000191.1, on the reverse strand, counting down.
CGATTTGGCGACAAGCGGCTTTCAGCAATTAAAATGGTTCGGAATCTTGCCCGATTCGACCGAAGTCCAGGAAGACCCTAAGAGAATTAACGCGATGAAATATGTCGGCTGGATTATCGTTTGTCGCTGACGTGATGTGCCGATTGAGCTTTTTGAAAGTTGAACCCGAGC
>CAZPTT010000190.1:0-11555 GCA_964589435.1 uncultured Pirellulaceae bacterium | reverse complement strand
AATGCATACGGCGGCAGCGTTTCACGTTCGCCAGCATCATCAACACCATTGGCGCCATCAGTATCCTCACCGTTAGTTCCTTCGTCGATAAGTGGATTTCCGCTGACTAAGTCTCCGTCTTGGTTGATTCCGTCGCTTTCGTAGAAAGGCGTCCAAGTGTCGTAAACTCTTGCATTGTCCGAACCCAATGCCACCATGTCAAAGTCTTTGTACTCATAGGCCGTCGGATCCGCTGGATTCGTTTGGGGAAAACCCGAAAGCTGACCGCCGCCGAGACCCAAATCAACGAAAGAGCCAAGATTTGCGGCCGTTCCGGCGACGAACCCTGGATCACTCGAATCCACAATGATATTCGTATTGGTATTAACGAGTGCATCCGGAGAGTATGCACGTATATCAAATCCACTGATATCGGAAAGCAAGATATCCGTTTCATTGCTACTCGCTCGGTCGACGGATAGCCTCGCCGCAACTGTCCTTGAATAGGTATTGTCATCAAACATATGTGGAAAAACGGAAGGCAAATAGGCTCCAGATGCGCTGTCAAAATCGTAATCATGACAAAAGCGATTTTTACGAAGCGTTAAATCGCTCAAGCTGTTAGCTAATACCGTATGAGTAACATCGGTTGCCGTCTGCGTGATCACGACCCGAACCGAAATATCAGTGGCTGCAATGAACGCATTGACCGCACTAACAAGTGCCGGGCGAGTGCTAAGAGCACCGGTGTTCGTGAATAACGTTCCAACGATATCCGGGCGCACCAAGAGAACTCGGCGGTGAAGCTTGATCGTGTCTTCAAAATCAACCAAACCGTTTGTATTCAGATCGTTCTTGGAAGTGTACCACCAAACTTCCGCGACCGATGATTCAATGATCGCGCCACCTACTCCTCTACCACGGAAAGGTCGAGCCGAATTCCGAACAGTCATGCCAATCGCATCATCAACGTCGCCCAAATAACTGTTGATTCCCGTAGGCGTGCTGTCGTTATTGTCCCCTTCGATATACTCGAAAAATCCATTGGGGTTCGTCGTCTGAGCATAAGGCCGCGGTTCGACCGTCAAGTTTTGCAGATCCGAACGGAGCAATGACTCGGCTGTCCGAGTCCGATTGGCCAATTCCATCATGGCGCGGCCCGACTGCATCTGTTCACTGGCGTACTGAAACGCCGTCATCATGGCACCAAGGACAATCAGCGTCATCGTCAAGGCAATCATGATTTCGATCAATGAAAGACCACGCCTTAAAGAACTGGATCCAGGCGAAGCAAACGGAGACGAAACGAACAAGCCGCGACGAGAAACGTACGACGGGAAATTGATTTGATTACTTGTCATTTGAAAAAAGCTCCTGGTAGGCAGGTCATTCGGTGAACAATGGGGAGAACAAAGGGAAGGCGGTTTTCTCCACGACTCTTCAATTTGAATGGTGAGCGATCAGAAACAGAGGAAGGAATCGCTAAAATTCAAAGACCAAAGGATTTGGGATAAGACTCTCTATTTTACTACTTTCACGACGATTGTACACGATTTCTTTTTTTACCGATGCCAGAATAAGTCAATGTTTTGTGGGTCAAAGCCACAAAAAACATCCACTTTCCGCGCCGATCGCTCAAATTTGGAATCGTGACAACACGAACTGGCACGACTTTATCATCGTCCAAAATCGATTTCCCAAACCGTACGAATCGCTCAAGAACCGAATGCGCTACTTCAGCCAAGCCATTTTTCCCGTTTTCTTGATGAATCAGGTCGCTTTCCGCGAAAGATCCAGCTCGTTTTGGAGTGGTACCTGTGGACGATCCTAATCTCTAGAAAACCACTTTGCTCAACCCCCACTTACTCGCCACCTCGCATGCTGCAATCTAAAGAAGACAAACCTGTGACTTGGATGGATTCGTCGGTAAACGTCTGCGAGTTCGCAGTCTCTCAACCTAAGGTTTCAAAGATTCGTAGAACTAAGCCGGGAAAGTTAAACAAATTTCGTGAACCAATCGCCAATTGTTGAACGCAACCAACGAAAAACACTTCACGCAAAAAATTGATAGGTATAAACTGAGTTTGCCAACTCAACCATTTTGCAAACCGGAAAATGGCGAGCTTAATATCATTCGAGCTTAACATCATTTGAGTTTGCTAATTTTGATTCGCTCTGATTTTGATTCGCTCTGTTTGCACATTGCATTAGGAAGATAGATGACGGACAACCCTCTCTCGCAGAACTCCAACAATTTGGCAGACCGATTCCCGATCGCCAGCTTTCCACTTGCCAGCCTTCCACTTGCGAAATCATCCTTTGCAGATGCTTCCTTGATTTCCCGCTTCGCACTTTTCAGCGGGCTACTTTTCTTTGCCGCTTTCACCCAACCGGCGACATGCTCGGCCCAAGACTCCGATCCAGCCCTCAAAATTGCCGCAACGGCTTCAACTGCTCAGAATAACGATGACTATGAAATGGCGGCGCAAGAATGGGAGAAATTGCTAACTCAATTTCCTCAATCCGACCTGGTCAGCAAGGCTCAGTTCAACGCGGGCAAGTGCTATGCGTTCACCCAAGAGTTTGACCAAGCGATTGCGAAACTAAAACTGGCCGTCGCAAGTCTCGGCAAAGAAGACAGTCAACTTGCTGATGCCTATCTCTATCTGGGTTTCGCTCACTTCCGTTTTGGCCAACAACTTTTGATCGATGCCGAACTGGAATCCGAAACAGACAGCGCGACCAGCAAAGCGACACGCGAAAAAGCCAACGTTGAACTGACCACCGGGACGCGAGCGTTTACCAAGTTGCTTGAGTTGTTCCCCAAGTATCCAGACGGAGATCAGGCTTGCTATTTCCAAGGCAACGCATTCGAAGAGCTCGATCGATTGAAAGAAGCCGAAGCCTCGTATGCTCGCATGCTGACCTTTCCGAAACAAACCTACAAGCTGGACGGGCTGCTCGCTTCCGGTTACGTCCAAGAGCGATTGGGGAATTTCTCCAACGCGATCGAGATCTACGATCGTTACCGAGAAGAAGCAACCAAAGACGGAGCAACTTCATTGCTGGATGAAGCCAATTTTCGAACGGCCAACTCGCTGCTTCGTTTGGCGATCGCCGACCGAGCGCGACAAGACAGCGAGTCGGCGACTGCGAATACGATGCGAGCCTTCGACCTGTTTTCGTCTTTGGCTGACCAAGACAAAACGGGAAAGTCCGAGGAGTTTCTTGCGATGGCCGACGAAGCTCAGTATCAACAGGCTTACTGCAAGACTCAGTTGAATGAGTTTGAAGCCGCTGCAGTAATCTATGAGAAGATTGCGGAACGACCGGACTCGATCTTCAGGAACGAATCGCTTGTCTACGCAGGTTTGAATTACGACAAAGCCGGCAAAGCAAGCTGGGCCGTTGATGCCTTTAAGAAAGCAATCGAATCCAATTCGGAATCTTCATTCGAAGGAGCCGTTCGACTGACGAGCCTCTATCTGCGAACCAAAGAATTTCAAAAAGCATTTGATCTTTCAGATGCTTGGGCCGGAAAAGCCCAAGGCAGCCCGTTGCTGCCGTCATTGTTGATGGATCGAGCCGATTCGGTTTATCAAATGGATGCGCGCCGCGCCGAATCACCCGCGATGTTTCTGGAGCTGGCAGATCTTTTTCCAAAACACAAACTTGCTCCTTCGGCAATTTACAACGCCGCTTACGCGCAGCTTGAACTCAACGACCTCGCCGGCGCGATCAAGTCAGCAATCCGTTTCGAGAACGACTATCCCGAAAGCGATTTCCTCGCCGACACTCTCGAAGTCAAGGCCGATGCGTTGCTGATCAATGACCAAGCCGCCGAGTCAGCCAAAGTATTTGAGCAATTGGCGACTTCGTTTCCCGATCGACCGACGGCCTCTCGTTGGAACTTGCGCGCAGGATTGGCGAAGTACTTGCAGGAAGAATATCAATCGACCATCGACTGGCTTCAACCGAAACTCAATCTGTTCTCGGGAGCGGAGCAGGCCGAAGCGCTTCACTGGATTGGCTCCAGCCATTTCCAACTCGAACAATTTAAAGACGCTGCGTCACAATTGAAGGCTTCCGCCAACTCAGGAACGACATGGCGAAGAGCTGACGAAACGCTTTTGACGCTCGCAAGAGCTCTTTATAAATCAGGTGATGGTGAAACGGCCAACAGCGTCGCCAAGAAATTGATCGAAGAGTTTCCCACTTCCCAATTGGCCGGAGACGCCCGTTACTACATGGGCGAAAACCAGTACGAAGGCAAAAACTTTCAAGATGCCCTCGAGCTGTTTCGAACCGTTATCGATAAGTACTCGGGCTCAAAGCTGGTTCCCTATTCGCTTTACAATGCGGCTTGGTGCGAACACGATTTGAAAAACTTTGAGAAATCCGAAGCCACCTTTTCAAAATTGATCGCCGATTTCCCTGATCATGAACTGCTCGACAAGGCCAAAATTGGTCGCGGATCGGCCCGACGAAAAATGGGAAAAATGGATGGCTCGATCGCCGACCTGAAATCGTTCTTGGAAAAGAACCCAACCGGACAACCAAAATTTAACGCACTCTATGAATTAGGGCTGGCTCATGTCGAGCAAAAACAATGGGCCGAAGCGATCACGGTTTTCGAACAACTCCTTTCCGAAAACGGCAACTCTAACCAAGCGGACTACTACCATTACGAACTGGCTTGGGCATACCAATCCAAGAACCTTCCCAGCGACAAGAATGGAACGCGAACTATTGATTCGAATGCGTTAGAACATTTCTCAACCATCACCAATGACTTTCCCGAAAGTTCATTGGCTCCCGAATCCAACTTTCACGTGGCTTCTGATTTTTATCAGCAAGCCAAATTCGACGAAGCAGTTGTCGCCTACAGAAAATGCGTTGACTCGAAAGCCGCCGACACGATCCGTGAAAAAGCCGCCTACAAACTGGGGTGGGCTCACTACAAACAGTCTCAATACGAGGACTCGCAAAAAGAATTCGCCCGCCAGGTTGAGCTGTTCCCGCAAGGCGATCTGTTTGCCGACGGTGCATTCATGGTTGCCGAATCATGGTTTCGTATGAATCAGCATGACAAAGCGTTGGCCGCTTACTTGGCCGCCCAACCGATCGTTGACGCTGCCGACAATATCGATCCGAAAATCAAAATCCTGACGCGCTTGCACGGCTCACAAAGCGCGAACAAGACGCGGAAATTCAACGAAGCGTTGCAACTCGCCAGTACGTTGACGACTCCCGAATCGCTGGCGAAGCCCAATGCAGATTCATTCCGATTCGACGCCTGGCTTGAGGTCGGCACGGCAGAGGAAGGACTTGGCAACGACGACGCAGCGCTTCAAGCGTGGAGATCCGCCAGCAAAAGCGATGCGAAAACCGGCGCTCGGGCTCGGTGCATGATTGGAGACTTATTTTTCAAACAGAAAAAATTCGCCGAAGCCATTACCGAGTTCAAACTGGTCTATTATGGATTTGGAGGGACGCAAGCCGCCAACGACGTCAAACCGTGGCAAGCTTACGCTCTCTATGAAGCCGCCCGCTGTAACTTCGTCCAAGTTGACAGTGCCCCGGCAGCATCCAAAACGAAACTAATCGAAGAAGCCAAAAAGCAATTCGATTACTTGATCAAAAACTACTCCACCGACCGCCTCGCTCCAGAAGCTAAAAAGCAACTTGAGACTCTAACGAAACTATCCAACAAGTAGAGACCTAAATTTATCGCGGGCACTCAACTGAGTCGTCGCCCAGTTCGGCGTCGATCGTTTGATTGTCCAACCCGACATTGTTGACCGCCTCTTTCACTACGGCGCGCGATGATGCGGGCTACACCCGGAGCCATCATGCCCGTTTTAGTTAAGTCCGTCATTCTGCCGAGCGCGAACTTCCACCAACGTTTGCTTCCATCGCTGTTGGTTATCCTGGTATCGCTGTTGGCTGGAATCACAAATTCGAATCAAGCTCATGCCGCCACGCAAGCGCCGGCGTCGGTCAGTGCGATTGCTGCCTCGACATCGGTGAATCCTGCTTCGGTATTATCAGTCGCATTACTCGCCCAAACCGGCGCGGGCGATTCAGCTGATGCGGAACTGCCACCAACGCAGCCGACCAAACGAGGAATCAACTTTCTGTCATTGTTGACGCAAGGCGGTTGGTTCATGATTCCACTCATGGTGCTTTCGATTGCCGTTTTGACAATCGGCATCGAGCGGTTCCTCGCTTTACGCCGCGAAAAAGTCTTCCCGCCTGAATTGATCGAACAGCTTTCGGTTCTCAGTCAGTCCGAAGCGGGCCTCGATCCTCGCCGCGCCTATCAGGTCTGCCAACGCTTTCCTTCATCAGCAGCCTACATCCTTCGGTCGATGCTCGTAAAAGTCGGTCGGCCGCAAATCGAAATGGAAAACGCCGTTTCCGATTCGGCTCAGCGCGAGGCAACTCGACTGGCTCAAATGACCTCTTGGCTGTCACTTGCCGCGGCGATCGCGCCGTTGATTGGCTTGCTTGGAACCGTTTGGGGAATCACGCAAGCTTTTTACGATACGACCCAATTGGCTGAAATCGGAGCCGGACAGAATCGCGGTGTTGCTTTGGCAAACGGCATTTACATTGCGCTAGTCACAACCATGGTTGGACTGTTGATTGCGATTCCGGCGGCTGTCCTGTCGCACTTTTATGAAAATCGAATCGTCCAGTTGCTCAATGAGATTGAAGAAATGGTGTTCAACCTTCTTCCTCAATTCGAACGCTACGAAGGCCAAGTTCGGTTCACCAACAACGACATGCAGTCCGCCAGTTCCACCGCTGACTCTGGCCGAGGAAGCTCGCAGCCGAGCGATCCTCCCAATGGTGAATCATCCAGCTCACAATCCGGGCGAGGCAAAACCAAGCGAAAAAAGAACAACGCGTGAGCATAGCCACAAGGCAAAGTTGGCTTAATCGAACTCGTGATATTTTGAATTTCGATCGTCTCGCTAAGCCAAGCGAATAAGCCAAGCGAATAAGCCAACGAACATGCCAAACGAATCAGCAACAAACCCAGCAATCCACGCGCAAGCGACTTTGACAAAAGCAAAACACTATCATGTCGGTCAAACTTAAACGAACATCCGCCGTCGGCTCGCTCAGCATCACTCCGCTGATCGATGTCGTGTTCTTGTTGTTGATCTTCTTTTTGGTTTCATCACGATTCGCAGAAGAAGAAAGGGAACTCGACCTGAACCTCCCTAGCGTCACAGAAGCACTTCCGGCAACGCTGCAACCAGAAGAATTGGTCGTCAACATCGACAAAGATGGACGTTACTATATCGACGGCGCATTTCGCCAAGTCGAGCAAGTCGAACAGATCCTTCGGCGCGCCCAAGCTAACAACCCACTTACTCAAACGGTCGTCATTCGAGCCGACAAAAAATCAACTTGGGAACCGGTCGCGATCGCGATTGGCCTGTGCAAAAAAGTTGGTATCAATGAATTCACTGCCACAATGGATGGGGAATAGTAAGCGGAAGCTACGAGATGCGGAATATTAGAAAATTGAAAATTGAGAATTAAAACAAACGCACGTGAAACGCACCGTCCAAAAAATTACGCCGCAACGGCCGCATTCGTTTGACCAGCAATTCTGGCCAGTCGTGGTTGCGCTGACGGTGTTGTGTGGGATCGCTGGTGGGGCTGTACTGACACTATTACATGGACCGTGGATGTGGGGAAGTTTGCTGCTGCTACCCGCGTTGTCGGCACTGGCCGTGTTTCTACTTTTCCATCTCGACGACAGTCGCCTTCGTCGCTCTTTGCAACTGGCTATCATTCTTAGCCTCGCGGCGCATTTGTTGGTTTTGGTCAGTCTTTCAGTTGTCAACATTTTCCAAAATCCATTTGAGCAACCCGAACGAAAGGTGGCTCAGCGGCAGGAACGGACGATCGAGATCAGTGACCGCCGCGCGCAATTTGTTTGGGAACAACCCAACGCCCAAGAAACGCCTGAACCCCAAGTCGAAACGGAACGGCAAAAGAAAACCACGACGAACAATCAGCCACAGCCCGTTCCCGTCAAAAATACGAAGCCCGAATTCAAGCCACAACTTGTTCGGCGGGAGACGCCAGCCCGCTCGGTTCCTCGCCAAGACAAATCGTTGTCTCAATTGCGTCGCCAAGAGAGAAACCTGCAACCCAAATCCAGCCAACAATCGACCGGCCAGCAAGCGGCGGCCTCTCAGTCATCATCTCAATCGGCTCAAACAAGTCGTGAGCAAGCCAGCAGCGAAAAAGCTGTCGCCGTCGAACGACAATCAGCTTCCGCCAGCCCCCGCAGCGACTCACCAGCCAAGAAATCCGCCACCAATCCAACTCCCAACGAACGCAAACAGACGCCCCCCAACGCGTCCAGTCCGCGCCGCACAGAAATTGCCGAACGAACCGTTGAAGCGGCTCAACAATCGTCCAGCTCATCGGCTCGAGTTCCTCGCCGATCACCGAACGTCCCATTGGTCCAACGAAAATCATTGACTTCAGATAAAAAAGCAACCAGCAACGAACCGCTGGTTGATCCTACGCCTTCTCCGGCATCGACTCAAATCACGCGCCGACCGACGCGCAGCCAAACCGAACGCCCGGCTTCGACTCAACAACCAGAAACTCAACTCAGCCCTAAATCTCAGATCGCCCGTTCCGTCGAACGACGAAAAACCAACAACTTGCCACCGAGTGTTTCTTCGCCAACTTCCAGAGAAGTTTCGCCGCGCCGATCGGTTTCAGAATCTGCGCTGGCAGCTTCTCCAATTGCGATTGAAAAACCTTCTCGAGAACCGGACTCGCGAAGTGCGGCCAATCAACTTAATTCTAAAACGCTTTCTGTATCTCGCAGTGCGACCGGTGTTGCTGGAGCAGGGCAGTCGCAAAACATGGCGCGAGCGACCGGCGGCATGGCCAGTCCTGCCACTCGGCCATCGGATTCGGCTTTGCGTCGACGAACCGAAAGCCGCCCAACCGAGAACCGAATGTTAACGTCGTCTCAAAAGGCAACCGTTCGGCGTTCATCGGGTGCCGCGCTGACGCCCAAGAGCGCTTTCAAAGCTGATACGAGTCAGACCGCAAAGATTGCCGGTAGCCAAACACCGCTAGATCAAACGGTCGAATCATCCGCCGCCAACATCAACTCAGCCTCCGCCGATCATCGCAGCGAAATATCAGCCGAGCGAGGCACGACATCCGTCGATACTGGCCCGACCAAAGTGGTCATGGATCGGGAGTCACCGCGACGGTCAGGAGGCGGCCAACCGGAAGTGTCCGAACTCAACCCGGAATCAACGCGACGCTCAAGAGCGTCATCCAATCAACAGCCCTTACTCGCTGCTGATACTGGAGCTGAATCAGTCGCACCAAGTAGCGTTACATCCGCAACACCGACTTCCGAACTTGAACCCAGCAACGAAGCAAATGCGATGGCACGGCAGGGTGGCGAAGCACCCAACTCGACGGAACGAGATTCAGCAACGACGCCAGGTGATTTTTCTACGCAAGGCGAATCGGAAATGGCAACCGAACTGGCCGACGCTCGTCAACGCGCCAGCCGAGCCGACGAATCCGGTGCCGAGTTTTTTGACGAAGAAGACGAGGACGAGGAAGAAGAACGTCGGGGCCGACAAGAATCTCGCATCGCACAAGCCCCTATCACGCGCAGACAACCGGGCGTCGGCAGTTCTCGAACCGGCGAAGGGCAAGCCCTGGCCAAAAAAGACAGCGAGTCCGAATCGCCAGGCGAATCGTTGGCGGCCAATCTTCAACGGCAGGCAACCTCCGTGATGCCGGGAGCGGGAATCGGACGTTCGGCAGCCAACCTCTTGGTTCAAGCCGCGACATCACTACCGATCATTGAATCTTCAGCCACTCGCCGCAATGACCGGCCAGCCGCTGGAACCAACAGTAGCGAATCCGGAAACGAATCTGCAAAATTGGCGGCGAAACTGGCCAACAAAACGCCCGGCATGAAACGCCCCAACACCGCGCCGAAAACTGCCAACGCGGGCACGAGCAACTTGCCGACATCAAAGTCTGGTAAAGGAAACGCCTCGAACCTCGAAATCGATTCTGCCTCAGTCGCCATGGAGAGAACGGAATCAAGCGACCAAGAACAAGGCGCAGCGTTGGAGGTCATCGCTATGGAAGGCCCGACTGGCCTGGCTGACCGCCCCGATGAAGCCCTCGGAATCATGACGCGCCCATCGTCTCGTGAAAGCGAACAAATTCAGCCTGACCTCGACAACCGTTTTCGCAATCCAGATTTTGGCGGTACTCCAGCGGTCAATCCGGATGCGGTGCTTGCCAAAGATGCATTTCGCCAGCGGTCGCCGTCTTCAGTTGCCAACGCAGTTGAACCTTCAACTGAGGCCGCCATTCATCTGGGACTTGAGTTTCTCGCGCGTTACCAATCGCCCGATGGAAGTTGGTCGCTGTCTGGTTTTGACCAGAACCATCCTGATCATATCAATCAACTCAACAGCGATGCCGCTGCTACCGGTCTTGCGTTGTTGGCTTTCCAGGGCGCGGGCTATAACCACCGCGAATTCAAATACGCTCGGCAGATGAATCACGCGCTGCAGTGGTTGATCGAGAACCAGCAGGACGATGGAAGTCTGTACGTTCCTGCCGACAAAAAATCGAACGAATCCAGCCGCATGTATAGCCATGGAATCGCCGCGCTTGCGTTGACCGAAGCCTACGGCATGACACAAGATTTACAGATCAAGGACGCCGCTCAAAAGGCACTCGACTACATCAGAAAATCACAGGACCCGCGCAAAGGCGGCTGGCGTTATTTCGACCAACCGAAACTAAAATCGACGGATACTTCCGTGACGGGCTGGATGATGATGGCGATGCAAAGTGGCCGATTGGCTGGCTTGGAAGTTCCAACCGAATCATTTGACTTGGTCGATCAATGGTTGGAAGTTGCCGCCGATCCAGATGACGCTTCGAAATTTCGCTACAGTCCCTACGTGGTCGATTCGGAAGGGCGATCGCGCATCCAAGGAACCCAGCCGACGGCTTCGATGACAGCCGTGGCGTTGCTGATGCAGATTTACAGTGGCTGGGATCGCGACGATCCGCGACTTCTCGACGGAGCGACTTATTTGCTGCAGACCCAAATGCCGACTGACTCAACGCCTCGCCAACGAGACACTTACTACTGGTACTACGCCACGCAAGTTCTGAAGCACATCGATGGCCCGTTGTGGGAAAAATGGGACGCCCAATTGCGCCCGCTGTTGATTCGCTCGCAAGCAAAATCTGGTGACTTGGCTGGCAGTTGGCACCCGTACAATCCGGTTCGCGATCGGTGGGGCGCTTTTGGCGGTCGGCTTTATGTGACGACGATGAATCTTCTCTCGCTAGAAGTTCGGCACCGTATGCTGCCGCTGTATAAGAAGACGAACGCCGAAGAGGACAACGACAGCGACAGCGTCAACGGTGGAAATTAGGGCGAAGACTAAAGCGAAGACTAAGTTCTAGTTTTGCATTTTTTAGCCACGAAGTGGCGACCGCATATAGCCGCGCGGCGTGAGCCCGCGGTT
>CAZPTT010000189.1:0-11627 GCA_964589435.1 uncultured Pirellulaceae bacterium | reverse complement strand
GCGGGCTCCCGCCCGCAGCTAAGTGCGACCGCTCCTTCGGAGCTATACCGGACAACCTATTCATGGGCCACGCGGATCTACACACCCCATAATTTATCAATCCCAACTATGCCAAAAGTAGCGCTCGGTTCTCAATAGGCAAAATTTGCAAAACTAGAACTTAGGTCAGCTTCGCAAGCGATGGTACAAGCCTTTGGATCCGAGAAGCGATCTACTCTTCTCGCATCTGACAATAGCTTTCGTATCGGCGGACATCGAGCTTACCATCTGCGACCGCCCATTTGACCGCGCAGTCTTCTTCGTGGGTGTGAGTACAATCCGGATAGCGACAACAATTGATGAACGGTCTGACATCGCGAAAAAATCCCGCCAACTCAACTGGAATAACGTCCCACAGTTGGAACTGACGGATTCCTGGGGTATCAATCAAGTGCCCACCGCTCTCGAGCGGAATCAAAACGGCCGACGTCGTGGTGTGTCTTCCCTTTTGATTATCAGAACTGACCAATCCGACACGTAACTGCAACCCTGGTTCAATCGCGTTAAGGATAGAAGATTTTCCCACGCCGCTCTGGCCTGTTACAACACTGTCCCGACCACGCACCAGCGACTTCAATCGTTCAATCCCCATACCAGTTTGCGTGGAAGTCAAAATGACCGGATATCCAAGCTGACTCCACACTCCAACCACTGGCTGCAAATCGGCCGGCTCAACCAAGTCGACTTTGTTGATAATGATGACGGGTGAAATCGATGACTGCTCGGCTGAGACAAGAAATCGGTCGATCAAGTTGGGCTTGAGGGTCGGTTCGGCAGCACTGGCGACGATGAATGCCTGATCGACGTTGGAAGCAATAATTTGCTGCCGCTTACGACTGGTTCGGCTGATCTGATTTTCACGCGGCTCAACACGAACGATGACGGCTTGATCATCCTCTCCACTCGGATCACCAATCTGAATCGTGACAAAATCTCCTGCGACGACAACATGTTGCAGATCAGACGCTAGCGATTTTAGAATGCCCCGAACCGTACACCGATACTCTTTCCCGTCTTCGGTTCGTACGATGCTGGCCAAGCCAAAGATCTGAATGACCCGTCCCGGCCGGCACAATTCGTCATCGACTTCCAACTCAACCAGAAAACCACCCTGATCATCCTCGGTGTTGGAGCCAATAATCGTTCGTTTCCGAGTCAGCTTACCTTTGCCGGAGACTCGTTCCGCGTTGGATTCATCGGCAAGCTTTTCGGCGTTTTCATTGAACTCGCGCGTAAAATCGTTCTTTCGAAGCCGATTTTCGTATCGTTTTCGAAACTGGGCCCGAGTCGTTTTCTTGGATTTTTTTTTCTTCGCCATCGTCTACCGTACAAGTCCGATCTGAATGTAAAGCACTCGCATTCCCTCGACCTCAAGCTTTTGGGTCGGAATCACAACCAAGCATCGGCGGATTCGTTGCCGCGAGAAGTTGAATCGGCCCAACGCCACCAATTTAAAATGAGCCATTGCCAATTCAATCAAATGATGCCGGCGAGAGCCCAACAGCGAACTTCGTTTGCCAGTAGCTGATTTGGCGACACAAAATCAGAACGCCGACACGCGTTACCGACACGCGACGCCGAAACAGGGTTCACCAACACGTCACGCCAACACGCCTCATTGGAAAAGTCTAACATATTGGCAAGGTCGCTTGCATCGGCACCTAAAAACTGCGACCCGGAATTCGTTGAGCAACGCATCGGAACCAACTGCGAAAATATCGCGGTGACTAATCAACAATTTTTTTCTAAACGATCTCGCATCTGATCGAGTCTTGGATAAACTTTAGTTAGAGCCGTGACCGATAAGTTGCAGAACGAACCGGGACGAATCACCAACAGCACGTGCAGTTTCCTGGTTGCTGAGAGTCGTGAGCCCTTTCAAATCTCGCCGTAAAATCGTCAACCGCCTTCCTGACCGCAACTCTATTTTTTCGCCACAGAATCGTGCCTAAAGTCGTTTGCATCCAAACTGATGGTGCCGAGCAATCGCCGCCACATCCTTTCGATTCATCGTTCGAAATAACGATGGTCAAGAATTCCGCCGAAGCTCTGCAAGCGATCGGTAAACAGGATTTCGACGGGCTGTACATTTGTGCCGTGTCCGAGGAATCACCCAATTCTGAATCGACTCGTTCGATTATTGAGAATGTTGCTGTTTTCGATTTACTGCCCGAAGGCATCGCAATTCTCGACAATGAGAAAAACATTTTAAGCGCCAACAAAAGGCTGACCCATTGGTTTAACAACCCCAACATGGTCGGCCTTAATTTTTATGCGGCCCTCAACAACCCAAACATTATCGGCTCCGAACCGAGCCCACTTACGACCAGCGCGGCCCGCAATCAGCCATGCCGTGCCACGCTCGAAGTTGACGGCGCTTTCTTCCGACTTTCCGTTGTTCCCGTGGTCGACCCGAACCAAACCTGCACTCACTTAATCGCCTCTCTGGTTGACTGCTCCGAGTCCGTGATCCAGAGGCAAAAACTGGAAGCACTTCATCAGGCCGGCGCAGAGTTGGCTGATTTGCGGCCGGAAGAAATCTACGAGATGGATGTTGAGCATCGCATCGAATTGCTAAAAGAAAACATCTTGCACTACACCAAAGACTTGCTGAAGTTTGATGTAGTCGAAATTCGATTATTAGAAGCTGACACGGGCCTACTCACTCCGCTTCTTTCGGTAGGAATTGACTCGACTCGTGCCAAGCAACCGCTCTACGCCAGTCAATCTGACAATGGTGTGACTGGTTTTGTCGCCGCCACTGGCAAGAGCTACACCTGTGAGGACACAACCAACGACCCGCTTTACGAAGTCGGATTGATTGGAGCCAAGAGTTCGCTGACGGTGCCTTTAATCTATCACGACGAAGTGATCGGTTCGTTCAACGTTGAGAGCCCCAAGGTTTGCGCGTTCTCCGAAAGTGACTTGCAATTTGTTGAATCGTTTGCCAGAGACATCGCCGTTGCCCTTAACACTCTCGAGCTGTTGAGTGCGGAGAAGACAAATTCAACGATGCAAAGTGTAGAGGCCATCCATTCGGCTGTCGCGCTTCCGATCGACGAAATTTTGAATGACACGGTATTGGCAATCGATTTGATTGAGGGGCAGGACTCAAAAGTCAAAGCACGACTGCAGGATATTCTGAAAAACGCGCGCGAGATCAAGCAGGTGATTCAAAAGGTCGGCAGCCAACTGGCATCTGAAAACGAAGTCCCAGCCGCTGTAGAACGTGAGTATCGCCCAAAGCTAAAAGAAAAACGGATTCTCGTAATCGACGCCGAAGAAGCGGTTCGGACTTCTGCTCACAACCTTTTGGAACCCTATGGCTGCATCGTCGAGACCGCTCACGAAGGAAAAGAAGCAATTCTGATGGTTCGCAACAGCGACCAAAGCACTTACGACGCTATCATTGCGGACATCCGCCTGCCAGACATCGGCGGCTACGAACTGCTGATGCAGCTTAAAGAGATCGTGGAAGAGCCTCCGTTGATTTTAATGACTGGTTTTGGCTACGATCCTGGCCATTCCATCGTCAAAGCCCGCCAAGCGGGATTGCGGGCAAACGCGGTTCTGTTTAAACCTTTCCGATTGGACCAACTTCTGGAGACGTTGGAATCAACCGTCGAATCGACTCCAATCGCACCGAACTAAGCGAAGACTTAACGACTTGACTTGGCAACGATTTGACTTGGCCGGCGCGATATCGCTGAACAAAACGGCGCAGTAACTTTTGACGTCATTTGAAACGGCAACGACACCATGGACTGGTTAAAGTGGACAATCGGACTCATTGGGCACTTGGGAATATGGTGCGGAGCCTACAGCCAAATTCATGCAACGGCTTGGCCACGATCGTCACGGAAGTTCTCAGAAAAAATCATTTTTCTGATTGTCGTCATTCCAATCGTCTACATCGCCACGACGATGGTCAGTTGGACGAAATTGGGTATCAGCCCTAGCTTCACCGAATTGCTACAGACCAGTAAGCAGTTTACGTTTGGCTTGCCCGGAATGGCTTACCTCTATCTCTGCATCGTCGCGGGTCTTTTTGTTATTGCCCACTGGTTTGTTCGAAAACTTCGATCGGGATTACCCAAATCCGTCGTTTCCAGCAAACGCACCTACCTGAACATGAAGGCTGAAACGAAAGTACCGCTATTGCACGGCGCACTCACAAAATTTCTTGGTGCCATTCCGTTCAACGAGATCCTCAAACTCTCAAGGCAGGAAATGACGTTTCGGCTGGACGTCCCAGCCGAAATCGACGGACTCAAAATCTGCCAACTCTCTGACCTGCACTACACGGGACAATTGGGAATTGAGTATTTCGAAAAACTGGTGGAAGAAGCGAATGCGTTTCGCCCCGACATTGTGGTCGTCACCGGCGATCTGATTGACAACCGGGAATGCTTGCCGTGGCTGGATTCGACGCTGGGAAAGTTACGACCACGAGAAGCGACCTATTACGTTCTCGGGAACCACGATCGACGCATCAAGAATGAGCAGGCTTACCGCGGTCGGCTTGAGGCGCTCGGGCTCGTTCGCGCCGCAGGACAGTGGCGCTCATTCAACTACAACGGTATCAAGGTCGACGTGACAGGAAATGAGTTGCCTTGGTACAAAGGTGCCGAAGCCCTTGCTACCGAACCGGAGGGTACCAGCGGGGCGATGAAGATCCTGCTCAGCCACAGCCCGGACCAGCTCGATTGGGCCAAACCTTACCAGTTCGATTTAATGTTTGCCGGGCACACCCATGGAGGGCAAATTGCTTTTCCATTTATCGGACCAGTGGTCGCCCCCAGCAAATATGGCGTTCGCTATGCTTCCGGCACGTTTCAAATTGGAAAAATGCTGATGCACGTTAGCCGTGGAATTTCGGGCGACGAACCGATTCGTTTTGGCAGCCCCCCAGAAATTGGGCTATTTACCATTCGTTCGACTCGCAAGGCAGATGTCGTCGATTCCAAGGCCGCCGCAAAATAAATCCGCAGCGTCAGACAATTCCGCCCGCGCATATCGTTTCACAACGCTTTTCTCTCTGATTGTGTGAAGAAAACGAAATTCCAACCGTTTGATACGTTACGGCAACGCCTTACGAATTCCATCTGAATTGGCGATGTTGTCCCAAAATCAAATTTGCAGCGTTTGTAAAAAACAAGGCAATAAAAACGGGGCGCAATGCCATCAATTGATGAGCGATCACGCCATTGGTTCATGGATTTCTATAAGTTCGAAAGGCATCTGAAGGAATGCTCGAGGGCCATGACTCAAGATCGCTTCGTTTATCCAGCGAAAGTTACGGACTGGTATTCAAAAAAAAATAAAAAAACGCTGCAGGGGTGTCAGAAACGACTCCCCGACTCCATTCCTGTTCAGGTAGTGACTCAAACACTTAAACAGGATCAGAAATGAATGTCAAAAGACCGCTTAGTTTAAATTTCATGGCGTGCATCGCCGCGACTGTTTTACTGGCAGGAATCTCTCAGGCCCAGATGATTGTGGGCACGAATCTTGACGGCGTCTCCCCGTGGGGAGCAAATCACTTTGTCGATGTCTTTAAGAACCAAGCGGCTTGGTTGACGAGAGGGATTGACGGAGTTGGCTGGGATACCGAAAAACGAGACCTGATGCCAACCGACGCCAACGGTTGGCCGACGCAAATCCCCTTTGATCCTGGAGATGGAAGTCAGCTCCAATTCGTGCATACGCAGATGCCAATTCGCGGTGCAGGTGTCTACCGTTTGACTGTCGAAGGCACGGGGCGGATGGAGTTTTTGGCTGCCGACGGCTTGCTCGATCCGAGTACGCCGTGGCAAGGCAGTGTGACGTTCATACCATCAGGCGGGCAGCAGATTTTTGAGCTGACGATTCATGATTCAGAGCACGGCGACGGGACGGGCGAGCTTTTTCTAAACATTCGCGAAAGCAACGCGAATGATCCATTACGAAACTTGAAGCTGATCGCCCCCGGAAACGAAACGACACACGAAGCCAACCCTTTTTCGCCTTCTTACGTTGACGGACTCGACGTCTTTTCCAACATCCGGTTTATGGATTGGGGCCAGACAAACGCCAGCCCGATGGTGAATTGGTCAGAGCGTTCAACGCCGGACTATTACACGCAAACCAGCGCTCCCGGTGTAGCACTCGAACATCAAATTCAAATGGCGAATCAAGTCCAGCAGAGTGCTTGGTTCTGTGTTCCAGCCCGCGCCAACGATGACTTTGTTCGCAACATGGCTCGCATGATTCGTGACGACCTTGACTCAGATTTAAAAGTCCTCGTTGAGTACAGTAACGAAACGTGGAACTTCATCTTTTCACAAACGGGATACGTTCAGGATCGTGGCCAAGCACTTGGGCTTCATCCCGATCGTTGGATCGCCGGTCAACGGTTTGTGTCTCTTAGGTCGGTACAGGTTTGGCAGATCTTTGCCGAAGAATTTGGCGATGAAGCTGACAATCGACTGGTCAAAGTCATGGGAGGCTTTGCGGGCAATGCGTTCCTGACTCGTCAGCGGATGGAGTACCTTGAGGATGAAGCACTCAATCCTAACGGCCATCGCGCCGACGCGGTTGCGATCGCACCGTACTTCGGCAGCGAAGTTCCCGAAGACATCGTCAACGAAGACATAATCGACTCGATTTCAGTGGAGGAAATTCTCGACCGTGCTGCAGCCGACCTTCAAGGCTTTGCGACGACCACGGTCAACGATCACAAACAGATTGCAGACGACTTCGGTGCGTGGATGATCACCTACGAGGGTGGCCAACACTTGGTTGCTCCTTTCAGCCACTGGAATGACGAGACAATGACGGCGAAGCTGATTGCCGCGAATCGGCATCCACGCATGTACAACCTGTACATCGACTACATGGACATGATGCGGAATGGTGGCGTGACACTGCACAGCAACTTCAGCTACGTCGCGACACCGACACAGTTTGGTTCATGGGGTCTTTATGAATACCAGAACCAGCCGATTGCAGAAGCACACAAAGCCCGTGCGACTCGCGACTGGATCGCAGCTAATCCGGCTGGCAACATTCAGCCGGTCGCTCGTCCTGGAAACCCCTTTCAAGTGATTGACTTTGATAACGACCAGGTCGAAACCATCACGCTCGACGGAACGGCTTCGCGAGACTTCGACGGAATGATTGTTGAGTATCGCTGGCTGCTTGACGGCGAAGTTATCGGGTTGGGAGCCGATGCTGAAGTCGAATTTCCCGTTGGTCGCCATGCAGTTTCGTTGGAAGTCACTGACAGTGGCGGAGCGACCCAGTCCAGTGATCTCGTTGTGACCGTTGCTCCATCTTCTGCATTGTGGGTTTGCGTCGAATCAGATTTTACGGGCGACTTTTCAAGCAACGATACGCCCTGGACAGCAACGTCTGAACTTGATCCGAACGTAGCCTTCAGTGGCTGGGAGCTCGCAGGGACTTTGGAGCCTTCTGACTACGACAACGTGTTTGGCTTTAGCGGTGTCTTTGGCGCCGACCCTCTGACCTACGAACAAGCCATCGCAACCGATGCGTACCTTTCGTTCACGGTCGAATCCGTTAGTGGATTCGAGCTGGATCTTCGCGGTGCGGAAATCGCGTTTGCGATCGAGCGAATGGGAGGACTCGCACCGGGGCAGTTTTACTTGCTCTCAAGCGTTGATGGATTCGAAGTCGGATTGGAACTGGCTGAAGGTCGAGTCGATGGGGAAAACGCGCCGCGCGAGATCCGTGCGACGTTGCCGTTCGATGGCTTTCGAACGACGGAAGGAATCGAGTTCCGCATCTATATGGTTGGTGGGCAATGGGGTGGCCACAGCCTGTCGCTCAATTCGTTTCGACTCAACGGTGCAGCAGTGGACGAGTCGGAAGTATTGATCGGAGATGTGAATCTCGATGGCGTTGTCAATCTTTTAGACATCAGCCCGTTTATCGACCTGCTGCTCAGCGGCGGTTACTCGGTCGAGGCGGACATCAACGGTGACGGCGCAGTCAACTCGCTGGACATTGATCCGTTCATTGAAATTCTTTTGGGCGGCTAAACGAAAAGTACGCACGACCGACATTGGACGGAAATATCAGATTCGATTCCGCCTGAAGGTGGGATTACAAAACACATTTATTTGGAGGCCAAAAATGAAACCCCAGCTGCACTTTTTAACGCTTCTAGTATTCTTAATGACAGGCCAATTGTGCAACGCAGATATCTTCCTGTCGTTCACTGGCATGAACGACGGGAACGCAAACACATCGGGCAACGCCGTGTTCAATATTGGTGACTCAGGCGTCGCTTACATCTGGTTCACCGACGACTCGAAAGTCGACACTGGTGCCTTCCTCGATATCGTGTCCAGCGATGCCGGAGTGGTTCGGTTCACTGGTTCAAGCGCGTTCAATCCTGACATTCTTTCCGGAGCGACAATCGTCGACACTCGCTGGCAATCGGCATCTGGTGGAACGGTTGGCGATGGGTTGATTGATGAAATGGCCGGAGTTCGAATTCTCAACGGGACGGGAATTTTGCCTTCGCAAGTTACGGGCAGCGCGATTGAAGATTCGTTGCACGACGCAACATCAAATGCGTTTCTATTCGGATCCGTTAACTTCGAAGCAGTATCCTTGGGCGATGCAGTTCTTTCTGCTTCCGTTGGCGACGGGCTGATCGTTGACGAAGGTGTCTCATTGACGCCAACCTTTCGTTCTGCCTCGATAGACGTTCGAGCCGTCCCCGAACCGTCTTCGGCTGGTCTGTTTCTTGCCATGGCAATGGCGATCTTTGGAACAAGAATTAGGAACCCAACCCGTGTTGCTCTATGATGACGAGGACAGAAACCACGTTTTGTGAGCCGTTTGACGCCGAATTACTGCTCCGTGAAGTTCAAGTGGAAAATTATGACGCAATCGTGTTCATCGGTGGAGCGCAAGCTGAACAGCTGACGAACGGCGTCGCTTCGAGCGAAGTTGATCGAATTATTTCTGAAGCCCGCTCGCAAAGCGTACCTCTCGGCGGCATTTGCGTTGGACTCAACATCCTCAAGAACAGCAACGTGACTGAAGTTCGGCAAATGCTGACCGATGCGACGGATGAAAGATTGATGACGTTTGATGGAATTGTGACTGCAGTCGAAAACTCAGATGTCGAAGCCTTCGTTGGTCGCCTGCTGAGTCAGTAGTTCTTCACCAAGGATACGGGACAAGGATAAAAACAGAGTCAAAATGGGATTTGCATATCGCTTCGGCTTCCGACAAATCGTCCATGATGATGCGCCTGCTTAATGGCAATCCAACTGAAGATGAAATCATCGGAATGCAAGCACATTTCAATTCGCAAGAAAATTTCCCCCGCGAGCGGTTTTATCCAGAGCAAATGGGCAGCTCAATCGCCCGCAACCGCAAATACCATTAATGGCGTTTGCATGTTCAATCCAATTCATATTTGGTTAACTTCTTGAAGCCCTGGCTATTTAACCGATGCCGCAGGTGCAAACTTTCGCGAGCTTGATTTATCAGCCGTTGGAAAGTCTTCCGGGATCGGAATTGTTACCGCACCCGTTCCGGCCCACTCAGTACCTCGGAGGAACAAAGTGATGAACGCGACGCTTTCGCATGAATAATCGGCATGTCCAAGTGTCGAATGAAAAATTCTTCCCTTGCCAAAATCGAGAGCCATGATGGTCGGCTCGTGGCGTCCGCTCCCTTTATATTTTGGAGATGCGAACGCGGTCGCCAAGATCTTCATATTCTCACCTGGGCCGCGAAGCCGCTCATACAGCTCATCTTTGGCGTGCATAAATTCACTCGGCAGGCCTTCCGTGATCGGGTGCTTTGAATCGCGAACCACCAAAGAAAATTCATGCTGCGGACCGTGGCCGCCACCGCCACCCTTGGATTCATCTCGAACGACTTTGCCGTTTTCGTCAATATAAATATAAGGCCCGCTTGTTTCATTGCGTCCACCCCATCCGCCAAGCCCGATCATTTGATTGTACTCAGGCCACAATGGAAAGCTGTTGTCTGCTGCATGGATAGAAACCAAGCCACCACCGTTCTTCATAAATTCAACAAAGGCTGTTTTGGTTTCTTCGGGCCAGGGAGCCGCACCATATCCAAAATT
Source organism: uncultured Pirellulaceae bacterium (assembly GCA_964589435.1). Taxonomy (GTDB): domain Bacteria; phylum Planctomycetota; class Planctomycetia; order Pirellulales; family Pirellulaceae; genus Mariniblastus. Next base: position 1,474 of record CAZPTT010000189.1, on the reverse strand, counting down.
AGAAACAACCACATCGTACTTAGCAAAATCTGGCTTGAAGTCAGGATCGGATTTGGCTTTTTCAAGGCTCTCGTAATCTTTACCATCCTCCAGCGGAAACTCTTTTAAGAGCTTGTCTCCTTTCCACGTGAATTTGGATCGGTAGACGTCGACATCGAATCGACCGGACTCTTCAAGAAACGACTTCATCATCACCGTCGTCTTGGGCCAAGCCGCATGATTGTTCTGTCCGTCGACGATCAAGACGGCGATTTTTTCTGATTCGTCGTCCTCTTTATCTTCTTGAGAAGACCCAACAACAGGAGCGCATAAAACGGACACGAAAAAAGCCAAACTAAACAACGTCTTGGCCAAAGAGCTTTCTGATAGAGTCGCGCTAATTAAAGTTGGGAGGCTTTGCATGTTCTTACCTGTTAAATTTACTTTTCTAATTCGCCCTGAGCATCGCACCTTGCGAACACCCGCTGCTGGTCTGCTGTCTAGAGTCCTTGCGACCGGTCTTTGCGACCGACGGGATTGAAGGCCGTCTAATGATAGTTGTCAGTAATCAAATTTTACATATACCCAAAGCTGAAAATTGAATCGCTCAAAGGGCTTGAAGTCGCACAAAGCCTCAGTGATCGATCAACCGGTTCACTTAACTGCCAAAGTGGCGAACTTATTTTTGGTCAATTCTGATCGAATTCCCCAACTCTTGTTTCTCCTGCAGGCCCATTTGGATAAAATCTACGGTAACGAACGCGACTATGCTAACGAACGCTTGCCGTTCGGAGCATGTCTTTATTTAGAACCGACCTTTACTCATTTCGCAAAAGCTGGAGACACGATGACTAAACCCAAGTATTTCAATTATTGGATTTTGGCAGCTTCAGCTTTGGGACTTGGCGTGATCGTTGCGGCCTCGACCAGCCTTGGGGTATGGGCTGGCCTTCGCTTCGCCCAACCCGAAAGTAGCGCTGCTTCGTTGCCGTTGGAACTAAAAGCCGGCACTGCCGCACGTGGAAAAACGATGTCCATGGCCACTGGCCTGATTGATGGCAATGTTGAAGGCTTGTTTATCCTTGACCATTTGACTGGCAATCTTCAGTGCTGGTTACTCAACGCCAGAACCGGTGCCGTCGGCGGTATCTTTCGCGCCAACGTCGCACAAGCTCTTGCAACCGACAAAGCCGGCGATCCAGACTACATCATGACGACCGGCAATTTCTTTTGGAACGGGGGCAACGCTGGAAACTCGCTTCCTGCTCAGTCGATCGTTTACGTTTGCGACGGGACATCTGGCAATGTTGTTGGCTATAGCATTACTTACAACAAGCAAAGTGTTCTTCGTGGTGTTGCTCAAGCCGGTACGCTCAACCTGGTTTGCCAAGGCTCTGCCCGCGACGTGGTGACTCGCGATCAATAAACGAGCATCCAGTCTTATAGTTTGACGACTCTGCATCGACAGAAACCAGGCCTCTCGCTTGCGTGGGTC
>CAZPTT010000188.1:0-11662 GCA_964589435.1 uncultured Pirellulaceae bacterium | reverse complement strand
CTTGGTTTTTGAAAGCTCGGAGCCAACTGGCTGGTGGTAAGCAAGCTGATGGTAAACAAGTTTATGGCGAGAAAGCCGGCGGTAAGTCAAACCTAAGTTGCCCGGTGCTATGTTCTTGCCGGGTGCCATGCTCTCGCTTGCGTGAGCATGCCTATGAAAGTAACCCAGCAGTAGAGCTCAACAGCTGAACCAGCCGGTCAATTTAGTTCGGAAAGACCGACGTCTTTATTTACTCGCCAGGAACCGGTTCGATCGTCGCACTCATGGATCCGGCGCATCGCTCGATCAAAAAGTCTTTTCCAAATCCGTGGATCTGATCACGTTTGAGTTCGGCATGTTCGCGGGTCGTCGTTAGGCAAATCGACTTGCCGGCCGCGTCAACGACTTTGGCTATTTCGAAGCCTTTGGTAAATGTATGACCAAACAATTGTCGCATCATCAACACAACGTATTCGTATGAGTGGTCGTCGTCGTCCCACAGCACGACGTTGTAGCGGGGTTGCTTCTTCGGTTTCTGGTCTTTGCGAGTTGTTGACTTGGGGGTAACAACTGGCTCTGCAACCACGGTTGAGGATCCTTGCTCTGACATTCGTTTTTTACCTGCTTCGATGGACACCATTCCAATGAGGTGCCATTTTGACTTAATTCGGATCGTGATTCAAGAATTCGTTTTGATCATTTTTGCCGCCGAACGGTTTCTTTCCCGCCGGCCAAGTAATGGTGGATTTGGAGGGTGAACGCTATATTGGAGGCGCCTTCCATTTTACTCAGCGACGGCATGTCATAAAGCCCGAATTTTCGAGTTGTCGATGCGAAATTGTTCGGCTGTTGGTTAGGGATTTCGTAACCGTTAAACCTTATGACTGGATCGCGGCCAAATGGTTGGTCGTTTTGAATATCTTCAGAGAATGAGTTCAGGAAAATCTATGGCCGATTTTGATAGCTACCTTTCAGACAATCGAGCGCGTTTCGAAAGCGATTTATTCGAATGGTTGTCGATGGCCAGCATTGGAACAGACAGTGCGTACGATGCGGAGGTTCGGAAAACGGGCCAATGGCTGGCTGAGAAATTCGAAGCTCTCGATCTAAAGACAGAAGTCATCGAGACTTGTGGTCATCCGATCATCTATGCAGAATCGCCCCCGGTCGCAGGCGCGCCTACGGTTCTTGTTTATGGACACTATGACGTTCAGCCGCCTGATCCTCTGGAACTTTGGGATACGCCTCCGTTCGAACCGCAAGTGCGGGATGGCAAAGTCTATGCGCGAGGGGCCACTGACGACAAAGGCCAAATGATCACCCATTTGTTCGGCATCGAAACTTGGAAGAAGACTCGTGGCGATTTGCCAGTGCAAGTGAAGTTCTTGATCGAAGGCGAAGAAGAGTCTGGCAGCGGTGGGATGAATGAGTTTCTCGATGGGAAGTACGACAAAAAAATTTCGGTTACCGAAAAACTGGCGGCTGACATTGCGGTCATTAGTGACAGTTCACAGTTCGCACCCGGACGTCCTGCGATCACCTACGGACTCAAAGGCATTACTTATTTTCAAGTGAACTTGACCGGGCCCAACCGTGACCTTCACTCAGGTGCGTTCGGTGGAGCCGTCACCAATCCAGCGAACACGTTGACGAAGATGCTGGCCGCGCTGATCGATGATGATGGAAGGGTTCAAATTCCTGGCTTCTATGATGACGTGCAACCAGTCAGTGATCGCGAGCGTGAGCAGTTTTCTTCTCTTGGATTTTCCGATGAAGAATTTAAGGAAGAGTTGGGAGTCAATGGCACGACGGGGGAAGTCGGCTACACGACGCTCGAACGCCGCTGGGCTCGGCCGACATTTGATATCAATGGTCTGTGGAGTGGCTACCAGGGTGAAGGTGCAAAAACAGTTTTGCCATCAAAAGCTGGTGCGAAGTTCAGTTGCCGGCTTGTGCCCAATCAAAACGTTGAGCAAGTTCAAGCGAACTTAGAGAAAATGTTGCGTGGCATGTGCCCGCCGGGAATTGAGTTGGAGTTCATTGCTTTACATGGAGCGCCTGGATTCGTCCTGTCGCTTGAAAGCCCATTTATGGATGCCGCGGCGAAAGCGATCGAACACGGATTTGGCACGAAGCCGGTCTTCACGCGGTCTGGTGGAAGCATTCCCGTGGTCAATTCTTTCAGCCAATTGTTAGGCATCGACACGTTGTTACTCGGATGGGGGCAAGACGACGACAATCCACATAGCCCCAACGAAAAATTCTCGATTGATGATTTCCATCACGGTATCAAATCAAGTTGTCACCTATGGGAAGAAATTAGCAAAATCAAAGTCAGCTAAAAAAATGACGCTGCTGATGCAATCGCGAATGATTCGTCCCTTTGCGTTTGTCGGCATGCCCACGCAAGCGAGGGCATGGCACCCATTAAAAGAATCGTACCCGCCCTAGAATATGGCACCCAACTCGAAATTGATCGTGTGGGTTGAGCGCTTGATCAAACGTTTTCAAAAACTACTAATTACCTTTTACATGCCATCAAAAACTAATGCTTGACCGAAAATATATTCTTGAAAACCTGGATGCTGTTAAGCAAAACTGCGTCAACCGAAATATCACTGCCGATGTTGATCGCTTGGTTGAACTTGAGTCGACCCGGAAGATCAAGATGCAGGAGACGCAAGATCTGAATATGCAAGCCAACACGGTGTCAAAATCGATTGGGAAAGCAAAAGACGAAGCGGAACGAGAGGCAGCTAAGGCGGAAGGTCGAAGGCTTCGTGAGCAAAAGGATGCGGCGCAGGCGGAGCATGACAAAATTGATGCCGAGGTGCATGAGATTCAATTGGGTATTCCCAACATGGCTCATCCTGATTGCCCTGTCGGTGTCGACGACAAAGCTAACCTCGAAGTTGGGCGTGGCAAGCACGCGCCGCCGGAATTTGATTTCAAGCCGCTCGATCATTTGGAGTTGGGCGAGAAACATGATTGGATCGACTTCGAAGGCGGAGCCCGGACGACTGGTAATGGCTTTTACTTTCTCAAGGGCGATTTAGTTTTGCTTGACCTCGCCCTTCAGCAATTCGCGGTGCAAGAACTCATGAAGCGTGGGTTTACGCCGACCATTACTCCGGATCTCGCGCACGACTCTGTGCTTGAAGGTATTGGGTTCATGCCACGCGGCCCGGAGACTCAGATTTATAGCATTGAAAATTCTGATTTGTCTTTGATTGGTACCGCGGAGATTACGCTTGGCGGTCTCTACAGCGGCAAGACAGTTGCGGATACCGATTTGCCGATCAAATTGTGCGGGGTCAGCCACTGTTATCGTACGGAAGCCGGTGCGGCGGGCCGCGCTTCCAGAGGACTTTACCGAGTCCATCAATTTACGAAGATCGAGATGTTTGCCTTCACCCTGCCGCATCAAAGCGATGAGATGCACGAGGAACTTCGGCAAATTGAATGCGATTTGTTCGACGCGATCGGTGTGCCTTACCGAGTCGTTGATACGGCGACCGGCGATCTTGGCGGTCCGGCTTATCGAAAGTGGGATTTGGAAGCCTGGATGCCGGGGCGCGGTGATGGTGGAGAATGGGGAGAAGTGACGAGCACGTCGAACTGTACGGATTACCAGTCCCGCCGTTTGAATATTCGCTACAAAGAAAAAGACAAAAAAGGAACACACTTCGTTCACACATTAAACGGTACTGCGTTCGCACTTAGTCGAGCTTTGATTTCGATTTTGGAGAATCATCAAAACGCTGACGGCAGCGTGACCATTCCGGAGTGCCTTCAAGGAATTATGGGTAAGGCTAAAATCGGTTGACCGTTGCATTGGCAATCAATCTACAGCCGGCCATCGCCCTACTCTTCTTCCTCGAACAGTTGATTCTGAATTGGAATGACTTGTTCAAGGATGTTGGCGAGAACTTCGGCTGGTGAACCTGCCGCTTCGACGGTAGCGATGATTTCTTTGGGGTAGCAATCGAGGACGGACGCCGATTGTTCTTGGTAGACTTCGAATCGCTTGCGAATGACGTCTTCGTTCGCATCGTCCGCGCGGTTTTCACGTATGGCGCGGCGCTTCAACCGGTCGATCATTGATTCCATCGTTTTCGACTCTAAGTGGACGACCTGACGAATGTCGAGATGGTCTTTGACCAATTCGGTTTGGGCGGCGTTGCGCGGGATGCCATCGAGAACAAGCAAGTCCTCTCGTGGTTTGAAAGTCGACATCGCAATATAGGCATTCAGTGCCTTCTTCCAAATTCGAACCGTCAGCTCATCAGGAACGAGCTGCCCCTGCGAGCTGTACTTGTAAACTTCTTTTCCGTCTTCTGATCCGATGTCGATGTTGCGGAAAACATCGCCTACTGACAAGTGAAAAAAACCGGGGATGGTTCCCAGAATTTTCCCTTGAGTGCCTTTGCCTACTCCAGGTGGACCAAAGAGCAAAAAAGAGCGATAGAGTTTTTGTTTAGGCATGGCAAACGCTCTTTATCAATATCTGGACAGCGGAATTCGGCACGCCTTTTTGTAAGTGTATTTGAACGTGTAAGCAAGCATATTCTGGCCATCTCAGTACATCGCAAGTTCCGTCCGGTGATGACGCTTGTGCTGGTTGAGCCTCAGGATCTGACGCCGGTTGGGAGCGGTGTAAGCCAGTTGACCGTCACGCTCGTCAAGGCGTGTTAGAATTGGACTTAGTCAACTCACGATTTTCAACTTGTTGAGACACCGATGATTTCTCTCTCTCAAAAATTCGCTCACTTTGTTAACCCTCGAATCGTCAATTCAAGATCCGCATACAACTGTTGCTTGGCATTGATCGTTGCGTTCAGTGGTGTGATTGCCGGCTTGCACCCGCTCGCGGTTGCCAGTGAAAATTCGAATGGTCAGGTAGTTGAAGAAGAACCCCTGACCTACACGGTTGACCTTGCCGATGTGAGAAACCACTACATCTCAGTCCATGTCAATGTGCCGTCGCCAGAAAAAGAAACTGAATTGATGATGGCAGTCTGGACGCCGGGTTCTTACTTGGTTCGAGAATACGCCAGACATATCGATTCGATGACGGTCGAGACCGCCGACGGCGAGAGTTTACCGTTCGAAAAGATCAAAAAGAATCGTTGGCTGGTTGAGAACGGCGATCAAAAGTCGTTTCACGTTTCCTACCGCCTTTACTGCAATGAGTTGACGGTGCGAACGAATTGGGTCGGTAAGCAGTTCGCAGTTCTCAACGGAGCTCCGACGTTTCTGACAGTGCCAGATCGACTGGATCAAGAACACGTCATTCGATTGAAAATGCCGAATGGTTGGACGCGGAGTGCGACCAGCCTGAATGCCAGCGGCGACAGCGCCCATACTTTTGTCGCCAAGAGTTTTGATGAGCTTGTCGACAGCCCGATTGTGGCTGGCAATATCTCTGTCTACCCATTTAATGCTGGTGGCATCGATCACCAGTTGGTCAACATTGGAGAGTCAGGCTATTGGGATGGCAGTAAAGCTGCGGCGGATTTGAAATTGGTCGTGGAGGAGCATCATCGCATGTGGGGCGTCGTCCCCTACGATCGCTATTTGTTCCTCAACGTGATTGGGGAAAGTGGTGGAGGTCTTGAACATGATAATTCGACGTTGATCATGACCAGTCGCTGGAGTTTCCGTGACAAGAAACGCTATGCCGATTGGCTGTCGCTTGCCAGCCACGAATTTTTTCATACTTGGAATGTTCGCCGGTTGCGACCAAAAACACTGGTTGAATATGACTACGAAAACGAAGTCTACACCGAGAGCCTGTGGATTGCTGAGGGCATCACGAGCTACTACGAAGACGTTGCCTTGGTTCGCGCTGGCTTGATCGATCAAAAGGATTTCCTGAATCGCCTGACGAAGAACATTGAGAGCGTGCATCGAAGCAACGGTCGCAAAGTCCAAAGCTTGAAAGAGTCATCGTTTGATACTTGGATTAAGTTTTATCGTCCGGATGAAAATTCGCCCAACACGCGCACCAGCTACTATGCCAAAGGTGCAGTGGTAGCGTTTCTGTTGGATGCCAAAATTCGAAGCTTGACCGAAGGCGAAAAGAGTCTTGATGAAGTGATGCAAACGATGTTCTCTAAGTATGCTGAGTCGGGCTATCTACCGGCTGATTTTCGCAAGGTTGCCAGTGAGGTTGCAGGCGAAGAATTAGATGCTTGGTTCAAGAGCGCCGTCGATTCTACAGATGAATTAGTGTTTGAAGATATTTCGGCATTGGGTGTTGAGTTGGCCGGAATGATCAGCAAAAAATCAGCAAGTGACGACAAGAATACCGAAAGTGAAGAAGCGAAGGATGATGGAAACGTTGAAGGCGAAGTATCTGATAAAGATGCCTCGGATTCAGTCGCTAAAGACGCTGGCGAGTCGAAATCGAAGAAAGCCAAAGCGAAATCAGTAGCCAAATCGAAAAAGCCCCCTGCTCCGAAGGCTTGGTTGGGCTTTCGAGCCAGTGAATCGGGCGGACGTATGACGATTTCATCAGTTCAATCTGATTCGCCGGCAACGGTTGCTGGGCTGAATACGGGTGATGAAGTAATTGCTCTCAATGATTTCCGCGTCACGTCGTCGATTGATTCTCGTTTGAGACAATATGAAATCGGTGACGAAGTTGAGCTGCTTATTTCGCGTCGCGGCAAGTTGATGAAAGTTCTGATCGAGATTGGGGCGGATCCCAAGCGGAGTTGGAGCCTCAAGCTAATTGCCAAGCCGACAGATGACCAGAAAGCGGCGCTCAAGTCATGGTTGGGAAAGCCGGAGATCTCTGACGAGTAGGCGACCCGAGCAATACGACGTTCGCCGAATTTTGGGGCGTTCAAGAATCTTGAGCGGCGCAAGTTGGCCGGAGGACGCCTTCTGGTTTTAGTGAATTCTAGTTCCGTAAGCAGTTGCTACCCTCACCGGTCAAGTTGCTATTGTCATTAGACAGGGCGGCTTGCGCCGAGCCGCTAGAATTCTTCGGCATTTGGACTAACCGCCCTTTTAACCCAATGCCTTTCAATTAACGTAGTTACGCTCGCCAGAGCGTGGATTTATCGTTGTGATTTCGCGGTTATCCACGCTCTGGCGACGGTAGCTACGACATGAAATCTCCGAAGTCCTTCTTCATTGAACAGTATTGCCTTTAAACCAATCTCCATTCGGCTTGGTAGTTGAGCCCAAGCGTAATAATTTTTTGGAGTAACACTTCGTACGGGATGCCAATGCTCTCGGCCGATTCGGCGAAGTCTTCACCGAAAGAGATGTTGGGATTCGGGTTCGCCTCGATGACAAACACCTCTCCATCGTCGCGTAGTCTCAGATCGATTCGTGCATAACCGCTCAAGCTGAGCGCTTTGTAAACACGTTTGCATATTTTTACGATCTTCTCTTCGGTCTCTTTGGGAAGGCCTTTCGCTTTGTGCGTCACGACGCCGAGCTTCTTTTGGTATTGAACATCCCATTTGACACGGGACGTCGCGATCACGGGTTTGTCCGGTTCGTTTTCAAAAACCATTTCCCAGATTGGAAATACCTTCAACTGGCGATTGCCCATCACACCGACATAAAGCTCGCGGCCTTCAATGTAGGTTTCGACAAGCGCATCGGTTTCTGTCTCGGCGTGGATGAATTCAACACGCTCGGTCAGGCTTTCGAGGTCACGGACAACCGAGGCGTTCGTGATCCCCAGCGACGCGTCTTCGGAAGCTGATTTCACTAATAGAGGGAACTCGAACGCGGCGGGCATTTTCGTTTTTTTCCCGCGTGGTACGACGAAGAAACCTGGCGAGCGAATTCGGTGATACGACAGGATTTTCTTCGCCAGCGGTTTATCGTGTCCTAGCAATAGACCTCGCGGATTGCACCCGCTGTAGTGCTGCTTCATCAATTCGAGATAGCTGACAACGTGATGGTCGTAGACACCGACTCCGTGAAACTCTTCGAGCAGGTTGAACCAAATGTGAGGCTTGAAGTCTTCTCCGGCTCGTCGAAGATCTCCCAAGTCGTCGCAAACTCCGAGGGGCAGCACGTCATGCCCAATTTCTCGAAGCGTCGTGACGACATCGAATTCCGTCTTCCACTCAAGGATTTCTTCCTCGGTGTAGCCTTCCAAGCTGTCTGGCGGGATCAGCGATTCATGCATCAACACCAACGCACGAAGTTTCTTCATAGTGGCGTCTACATGTCCGCAAGGTAAGGCAAATGGTTAAAGCGATTGCGGAAACGCTGGGAACTAAAGTGCAACGCGCTGATGTGCGCCGTGCAGATAATTCATGGTATGGACAGTCAGCATCATCAAAGTATTTTGCCGGAGGTCCGTCTCGTCACCGCTAACTCTCAAGTTCATAAATCGACATCGTTCGATCATTTCTCTAAGAACTTGGTTAATATTATATCGATATTCACCCGTCCATTGGGCGATGCGACGCGAGAATTGAGCACGATTTTTGGTCAGAAAGGCCGCCGCAGTTTGACTTTTGTGAGTCTTGGCGATTTGGGGGAACAATTTCTGCAGGTCATCATCAAATTGACTTGGTGATTCTATGTTGTAGCACGCGTGTTTTTCTTCGTAGTGCTCTCGCAGAGTTCGCTTGATTCGATGAATCGGATCGACTTTCGCACGCGATTTGACTTTCGCTTTCGCGCCGACAATCTTTGCCATCATGTCATCGACCAATTCGATTTTCTTAATCGCGTTCCAGCCCCTGTATTCCCTTCGCCACTTGGAGGGGTGCGTCAGCCAAACCGCAAACGTTTCCGCGAAGTCTTCGGCCGGATGGCTTTGAGCGTACCACGGTTCAAGATGCATCACAAAATTCTTGCTGCGAGGTTTGGGCCGATAGTATTCCGGATAGGGATCGGAGTAGTTCCCGAATGTGTCCCGATAAATGCGTTTGCGGTAAAGTCGAAACGCGGTATCCAAAACGTGTCCGGCCTCATGACGAAGAATTCGCATACACCATTTCTTGGTGCCGCCCTCGACCTCCAACATCTGCTTGCGTTCCAAACGCATCAATCGTGGATGCCCCAAATAAAATGGCACTGCGATGCCGGGGATACCGTCTGGCGAAAACCAATCGTCGCTAAGCCAGCAATGCGGTTTGATGTTCAATCCGCGTTCTGCCAGTTCGCCATAAAGTTGATCACGTGCTTCAACGAGTGGAGTGTTTTCGAAGTCCAAGCCGAGGTCACAGATCTTTAGATCGAGAAGTTTTTCGTCACTGTACTTGGCCCAAAACGGTTGGTTCGAATTCTGCTTTTTGGTCGAACGTGTTCGTGTCGTGGTGCTCTTTCGGGTGCCCTTTTTGGTACCCTTTTTCTTCTGACCCGCCCTCGTCGCTGATGACGAGGCCACGCTGCTTCGCTTATTGCGAGCCTTGGTTGCAGAGCTTGATTTGGGCGAGGCCGTCATCCGGTTAGAAATCCAATCGTGGCGGTAGCAGCGTTTCGATTCAGCGGGCCCAGATTCTAAAAGATAAAATCGAAAAGCAAAACACAAAATCAACAATTACTGTTAATTAATTTTGATTCAAAAACTATCTCCGATTGCAAAATTCCTAGCGCAAAAAATAAAGCTAGTACCGCTGGCAAGGATCAAGAATCGTTGCTGTCAAAGTGGTTGAAAATTGGTGGCCAATTGGTTGCACGAACCATTAATCAGAGGAGGTTCATTAACGAATATTTGCCGCCATTTGGAATCGTTCGAGCGTCGATTTTTGGTCGACACTCGCGAACGAAAAAAAGAAAATTGTTCGCCTGTGAGCACGCGACAAACGTGCGTAGAACGCCATTTGAACGAGCTGGCAAAGGCCATGTGGCGGCCGCTACGCCAAGTGGCTGTTGGGTGTTTCACTCGTGTTTTTCAGTCCCAAAGTCGCCCGAAGTAGTTCGCGACGCGAAATAGATCCAATCAATTTCCGATTTTCAACAACGGGGAAGAAACGTACTCGGTGAAGCAAGAATTTCTCCGCGAGCTGGCCAATGGGCTCATTGGGAGCGGCCTGAACAAAAGCACGCTGCATGTGCAAACTGATTGGGTCAGATTGCAGTTGTAGGTCATAGGCGGCGACCAGCAAAACCGATTCAGTGACCAGGCCGACCAAACGTCCACTTTCGTCGACGACAAGCACACTACTGACGTCTTCTTCAAGAAGAAGATCAATGACTTTTCGAACGCTCCAATCAGGACTCGCCGTAACGAGATGATCGTTCATGATATCGCGAGCTTTTAGCACTAGAATCGCCTTCTAGAAAAGGAAAGTTGGAGGAATCGGAGCCCAAATTGAGCCATCCTCAAGTTTATCTTTTGTAAACGCCAACGACTACATCTGAGCGAAAGATTCGCCAATTTTCGGTAGATAGTATTTGCTTGTTGGCCGACTTTCTTGTTGAGAATCGAAGTCGCTGAATCGGAGTCGCTAAATTGCGATTTTTTACGGCTCAAACATTGTCAAATCTGCCAACTCGTATCTGCGGTTCGGATTTAATTTGAACGTTTGTCGATAGGTTGGGAATTAAACTGTCACGGCTTGGTATTAGTTTTAACTCTAAATACTGCACATTTTAGGGGTTGAAAAACGGGCGATGCTCTTCGCTGAGTCGGTGTTGAATTGGATTTGATAAATTTAGGATGTGTTGAGCAGCGTACTCCAGTGAATCATTCGGCGGGTATACCTCTCAAAGAGCGGCCGAAATCAGTTGCTGTGCTGTTTGTATCAAAGCAAAAAAACACCCACCAGTAAGAAGATACTGGCGGGTGTTAGCAGGAGAAACAACGAGGAAGAGTTGTTTGTGATTCGGGATGAATCACGAGGAAGGAGTGTTCTTGCGGGCTCGTATCGGGTTCAAATCGTTTGGAACGGAGGCATAACCTTGGCAAGCCGGTTTCTTCGACATCCCATGGCGATTCGAGTTCCCTATTTTCTAGAACTCGAATCAGCGTTGGTTTCAATTCGATTCAACTTCAACTGCCAGGTTTAGTTTTCGACAGTTGGACCTTCGAGTGTCGGATCGTATCCATCAAGGAAGCTCGAAAGCGAGCGATTTCGGTAAGGCTGTTGAAGCTTGCGGACTGCTTTTGACTCGATCTGTCGAACACGCTCACGAGTCACTGAGAAAATCTTGCCGACTTCTTCAAGTGTGTATGAGTAGCCATCAGCAAGGCCATATCGCAATTTAAGGATTTCACGTTCGCGATAGTTCAGGTGCTCCATGGCATCTTCAATACGAGACTTCAAAGCGGCTTGGTGAGTTTCGTAAAGTGGATCGTCGTCACGATGATCTTCGAGGAACTCACCAAAGTAGCTGTCGTCGTGATCGCCAACTGGTTGGTCAAGCGATAGTGGAGTGCGAGCCATCTTCATGATGATCCGTGTATCTTCGATCGAAAGTTGTGCTCGTTCAGCGGTTTCTTCCGGGGATGGCTCACGGCCGAGTTCCTGAACCAATTCCCGCATCACGTTGCGAACTTTGGTCATCGTGTCAATCATGTGGACTGGGACACGAATAGTTCGGCTTTGGTCAGCGATCGCACGTGTGATGGCTTGGCGAATCCACCAAGTCGCGTAGGTCGAAAACTTGTAGCCACGCTCGTGTTCGAATTTATCAACAGCACGCATCAGGCCAGTGTTGCCTTCTTGGATCAGGTCCAAAAAGCTCAAACCACGGT
>CAZPTT010000187.1:0-11748 GCA_964589435.1 uncultured Pirellulaceae bacterium | reverse complement strand
CTTCATCGCAGGCTCTCCATAAACACTTTGAATCGTCTTTCGCTACACAAGCTAAGTGAACCGGGGTGGTTCGCTTCTCAATATGTAACTGCTTATCCCTATGCTCATGAGGTATGAACATCTGGGTCGGGACAAACACGTAATCGCTTTTTAGGGAAAGTTCGTTTCCGTACTTACTCTTCCCGTTACGACATCGGCCATACCTCAGCGAACTATTGCGAGAAACTCCCAAGATCGACAGAGAACGAATAATCGTGCTCGTACAATCCGAAAACTCTCCGTAGTTTGAAATACGGTGACGAAGACGTCGCCTAGTGAGAAATGCAACCGCACCGCACCCATTGGGTCTTGGATACAAATTGGTTTTTAGCTGGACAGGCTGCCCAGCTATTGATTCCCCCCCCAGGAATTCTCATTTCGCTCTTTGACAATCTCACGTAGGACGAGTCCTGCGTGTCAGAACGAAAATTGTTTTCCTGCCTTATGTTTCGTTTATCTGGGGGGTGTTTCTTTAGAGTCTTTCACCAATCGTAGGGCTAGCGAGCTTTGACACGGTAAAACCAGCTTGAACAATCGGAACTATTTGCAGAGTCAATGGCAAATCAACGCTAAAAGTGCCAGCAAGGCTGGATTTGATCGTTCCACAGCTGGCGATAGTTGGGGCCAAATAAGACTTGTTCGCAGACTTGACTTCCAAATACTGAGGATGGAATCTGTGTTTAAGGACGTTACACGTCAGCATGTGGATGATGGATCATTCGAGCTTTCGAAATCGAAAACCAAAACCTTGTCGACTTTGCCATCGAGTAGGCTTACGAACTTTTGATGAGCCGCATGGGGGAGGTAGGCGTCTCGATCATCGGTGTTTTGAAATGTGACGACGAAGCAGTGAGTGTAACCCTGATGCAGGTTTTCTGGGCTGATGTTGGTACCCATTTCGAAGCCAGCGATTTCCTCGATTTGTTCCGGCAGACCAGCGAAGGTGTCACAAATCACTTGTACCGACGTCGCATCCAAATCGTCATTGAACTTGAATAGTACGATGTGTCTCAGCATTGGTTCAGCCCCTAAGGATCTTTTGTCTTGTAGCGGGAATCAGTAGTTTTTCACACAAGATAGCCACAATGTCTGCTTATCTGGTAACAGAACGGCGCGAACTGTCCGGGTGTTAACGAATCGGGTGTTGACGAACCGGGTGTCTTGCGCCCCTCCGCTAAGAACGACTCTGCAGTCCTCCTTGTTTTTCACGGCGGCGATTCGATAGGCGAACTGCGCGAACTGCATTTCTGATAGTATCAAAGCTGCGAGTTCAAAAAAGTGATGAAATTGGGGATTCGACGGATGATTGGACGTTCGATGCGAGCAGGCGAACGCGAGAAGCGAGTAGGCGAATGTGCAGGGAGAGGAAGCGAACGTGTAGGGCGATCAAGCAATCGCGCGGGGAGAGTAGGCTTCCGACTGATTCTGCACGATGGGCGTCGCTTTCGCTTGCTGTTCCTGTATTTTTTACCGCTCCTGATGATAGGCTGCGGTTCGGGGAACGTGGGTGAGAAGGAACTGGGCGTTGAGTTAGCGGCAGCTTGGATGGATCCGCTTGAAGCCAGTATTCTTAACACCAATGTGAGCGAAAAAATTGTTCTTGAGATCGAGCCAAGTCTTCGAAAAATTGGCTTAGCTCTTGAAGGTGAAGCCGTAACGTTGCGATCGTTGGTTTCAGATGAAATTCAACTTCAGCAACTTGCTTCGCTCGAATTTTCAAAGGCGGTGCTTGCGACTCAAGTATCCGGCGCCCCGCTCGCCCCAACCATTGGTTGGCCAATTGACCAATCAACTGAATCCGTAAGTGACGCGGAATTCAAAGACGTGCTGTGGTCTGCTTTGACAGAATCTTCTGAGGACAAAGTTCGCTTTGAGGAAGTCAGCATGGGCGTGATCAGCGGAGATCTGCTAGAGGACGCCAAGACGTTCCACATGAAGACCGTGTTCGAAGGCCGATTTCGAAACGAGCAAGAGCAAGTATTCGGTGTCAAAGCCAAGCAAACATTGGATTGGGAAATGGGTACCGACAAAGTTTGGCGGCTTTCAAGTTGGATTCAGGATTCTTTCGATGTCAGGATTGTGAAGCAACCGCTTTTCTCGGACGTGACCGATTCCGTTTTCGAAAAAAAGATCGCTCGAGGCTTTTCCATTTCACCTCACAAAGACCTGATTCTGAAGCGAGCCAAAGATTCGCAGATGGAAGCTAGGATGAGTCCTTTTTTTCGATTCTTCATTGATTGGGATTCTACGTTCCGCTATAGCTCTGCCAGCGTTGTCGACTTTGATCAGGATGGCTGGGACGATTTGTTTGTGGCGGATCGATGGGGCAAGGCCCAGCTACTGCGCAATGTCAACGGAGAGAAGTTCGAAGACGTCACTGCCACGTGCGGAATGGATCTGGGGAAGACCGGCATCAACAGCTCGCTGTTTGTTGATTTCGATAATGACGGAGATTTAGACGCTTTGCTTTGTGAAGCTGTCGAAGCCTCGACTTTTTACCGGAACGTAGATGGGAAGTTCGTTGCAGATGAGACCGTTAATAAACAAATTGCCAGTACTCGTTTCGTAACGTGTGCCTCTGCGGTCGACATCAACCGCGACGGGCTGATGGATGTGTACCTAAGCACTTATGCAACGGGCGGTTCGAAAGATTTTGGCTGGTTGGAGTTTATTGCTCCTCCAGAGGAATTGCCAGAACTTAAAGAACGTGTTCGAAAAAGCCACGCCTTTCTCGATCGATGTGGTCCGCCCAATATCGTGCTGATGAATCGGAATGGAAATCTGGAGAAAGTTGAAATTGACGATGCCCTGAAGCAATGGAAGTGCTCGTACCAATCGGTTTGGTCAGATATCGACGAAGACGGCGATGATGATCTCTATGTTTGTAACGACTTCGCTCCCGATGTTTTGTTGAGGAACGATACGAAGCGCGGATCGTTGGAACTTGAGTTTACCGATATATCGCAAGAACTGTTCGGCGCCGGTCAAATGGGGTTTGGAATGGGGGCGAGTTTTGGCGACTACGATTCCGACGGCGATCTAGACCTCTACGTCTCTAACATGTATTCGAAAGCGGGCAATCGGGTCTTTCGGCAGGTCGGCGATAACGTCAGCGACCAAGTCAAATTAGCGGCCCAAGGGAATTTCTTGTTTCGAAAAGATGGCCATCGGTTTGAGCAAGTCGCCGGCGTCGATGCTGAGAAGCAACATGTGTCGAAAGTCGGTTGGTCGTTCGGCGGTCAGTTTGCAGACTTCAATAATGACGCAAAACTGGATTTGTACGTGCCAAGTGGATTTTTCACGCCGCCCAAAGTCGTTGATTCGAAAGCGGATTTGTGAAGCTGTTTCTGGCGCACGGTCGTGCGAACAGATCCGTCACGGAGCGAAGAGTTTAAGCATTCTGAACAGTGGACGCGGGCTGGGTTGGACATGAGCTATTTTGTTCCTGATCCTAGCGAGGACGGTTACTATCAAACGAAAGTTAAATCGTTCAGTGCCCGCGAGCGGAATCGGATGTTCATTCAATCAGACGGCAACTTCGAAGATGTGACTTTGGTCTCGGGAGCCGATTTTAAAGAAGATGGTCGTGGTTTCGCGTTGATTGATTTTGATCGAGATGGATGGCTTGATATTGCGGTGACGTCGCCAAACGAGCCGATCTTTCGGTTGCTTAGAAATACGATTGGTGACCAGCAGCCGCAGGGTTCGAATTCTGTTTTCATAACGCTCGAGGGTGGAGCGACGTCAGCGGAAAGCCAACAAGAATGGAGTGCCCGTGATGCCATTGGTGCGTCACTATTAGTGACCATCGGGGAATCGAAGCGAAGATTTCAGTTGTCATCGGGAGAGGGCCTCTCAACACAGAACGGCAAATGGATCCATGTCGGAATGGGAGAAGCTGATTTGATCGATTCGGTCGAAGTTGTATGGCCGAGTGGTAAGCGAACTATCAAAGAGCAGGTTAAGGCTGGTTCCCGAATCAAGATTCTTGAGAATGAAGAGAATTCAGGCTCATAAGATCCGCATCAATCTTGATCGTCGATGTGATTTGCATCTGCTCATTGGAAAAATGTGCTGGTCGAGATATGATTCGATCAGTATTCCAGTTTGAGAGCATGAAATGACCAAGTTCCGGCCATGCATCGATTTGCATGAAGGTAAAGTTAAACAGATTGTCGGCGGTACGCTTTCCGATCGCGGTGAGCGACCGACCGAAAATTTCGTGGCGTCGACCTCGGCAGACTGGTTTGCGACGAAGTATGCCGCTGACGAATTAGACGGTGGGCATGTGATTAAGCTGGGTCCAGGTAATGATGCAGCGGCGAAAGCTGCTCTTTCCGCCTACCCCGAGGGCATGCAGCTAGGTGGCGGTGTCAATGCCGAGAATGCTGCTGTCTGGCTGGACGCGGGTGCAAGCCATGTCATCGTGACCTCGTGGTTGTTTAATTCTGAGGGCATTTTTCTGGAAGAGCGAGCAGCTCGGCTCGCAAAGGAAATCGGGAAGCAGAATATTGTCATTGATCTAAGTTGCCGAAAGATTGAAGGAGGGTGGCAAGTCGCGATGAATCGCTGGCAGACGCGCACGAATCTTTCGGTCAACGAGACCGTTCTTGATGCTCTCAGTGAGTACTGCGGCGAATTCCTGATTCACGCCGCCGATGTCGAAGGGCTTTGTGAAGGCATTGATGAGGAGCTTGTCAGTTTGCTCGGGCGATGGGGGAAGATTCCAATGACTTACGCGGGGGGCGTCGCGAATATGACCGACGTTGAGCTTGTGGCGAACTTAAGTGATAGAAAAGTCGATGTGACGGTTGGCAGCGCACTGGATCTATTTGGCGGTCAAGGCGTCAACTATGAAGAGTTGATCGAATGGAGTCATCGCCAGGAATAAATCATTGCTTGTTGAGGAATTCGCTTACCAAGATAGAGTGCCTTCGCTGCTGCCAAAACGATCGGCTTCGATTCCGGCACGTTGAAGCATGGTCACGAACAGATTACAGAGCGGTGTGTTGTTGTCTTTATCGAAGGCAACGTGCGAACCATGTTTAAAATCACCACCGGCTAACATGATCGGAAGGTTCCTCCAGTCGTGGGCGTTGGCGTTCCCAAGATTACTGCCGAACATAACCATGGTGTTGTCGATTAGTCGGCCGTCAAATTCCTCTTTGTCTTTGAGCTTGCCGATCAAGCCTCCAAAGGATTGCATCAGCTCCGTCTCGATTTTTTTCAGTTGGGCAAGTTTTGCTTCGTCCTGGCCATGGTGAGACAGATTGTGATGGTCAACATCAACGCCCGCCACCTCGGGAACATCGCTCCGTCCATGAATGACCATTGAGATCATTCTCGAACTGTCCGTTTGAACAATCAATGGAATCAAATCCATCAATAGATTGGTTCGGCCGATCAGGTCGTTCTCTTTTTCGATGTCTTTGGGCTGCTTGGCGTCGATTTGTGGCTTCGGACGCTCCAGCCATGCTTCGGCTTCACTCAAATTCATTTCGGCCGAACGAAGCGACTCGTAGTACTCTTCCAGGCGACCGCGATCGGCCTTGCTGACTCGCTTTTTCAAAGCCTTGGTTTGGGAATCCAATGAATCAAGAATGCTCTGTCCATCTTGCAAGAGTTGTTTCTGACGGTCGATCTCGTATTGCTTGCCCTGTAGGAACATGTTGGCAAACAGGTGAGATGGTCGGTGCTCTGCCGGAATCATCACGCCGCTTCGGGTGTAGGATTGGCTATTGGATCCAGCCGTACTCAAAATGATTGACGGAAAACGAGTCACGTAGCCCAATCGTTCACTTACATATTGATCAACCGAAAGCGAATTTCGAAATCCTCCCAGTCCGGGATTGCGGGCGGCGGAAAGCCAAGTCATCTGCGACGAATGCCCATCCGCTCCGGCTTGATCGGGGTGGGAAAGGCCTGAAAACAGTGTGAATTCGTCGCGGTGATCTTTGAGTAAATCCAAATACGGCGTCGATTCGTATTCCCTTCCCGCCGATTCCGGGAATAGCGACGGGCCATGCAAACCGAGTGAAGTGCAGATCATGACCATCCGCTTGGGGGCCTTTTCCGGCCGGTTGGTGACGGCGGCGGGCGTCATCGATTCGAGCGCCGGCAGCGCCATCGCGACACCAGCGGCTCGCAAGAATGTTCGTCGGTTGAGATTCAGTGACATTTCAAACTCAGTTCTTTGGCCCCGATAAATCAGAGGTCATTGTGGTGAGGCAGAACTACTTCTGCAGGAACAATTTTGACTGGACGACCTCGTAAATCATTGTCTTCATGCCGTATTTTTTCTTGCTGCAGACCTGCAGGATTCGTTCGATTTCATCGCGATCAGCGAATTGAATTTCTGCGCCCGTCGAATAGACGACGAGTTGCTCTATAAAATTTCGGGCGATTTGCTCACGTTCTCGCAGCAGCAACTTCTTGTACTGTTCGATCCCGTCGAACTTTTTTCCATTGGTCAATTCTCCGCTCGCGTCGACTGACAACCCAAGCTTGTATTCCCAGATGCGGCGGCCATTGAGTTTGGTTTCAGGAGTGTCGCCTTCACCTTGAGAGCGAAAACGATCTCGGTAGCCTCCAATTACATCGAAGCACTCGAGGGCGAAGCCTGGTGGGTCAATTTGTCGATGGCAGCTTGAACAGGATTCTTCGTTGCGATGTTTGTCCAACATCTCCCGAATCGTCGTCGTGCCGCGTGTGTCTGGTTCGATCGAGCCAATACTAGGCGGAGGTGGCGATGGAGGCTGGCCAAGCAAATGAGTCAGCACCCAACTGCCTCGTTTAACAGGAGATGTGGTGGTTCCGTTAGCGGTGACTTTAAGGACGCTCGCGTTTGTCAAAATTCCACCGCGTGGTGTGTTGGGTTTGAGTTTGACTTTGCGAAAGTACTGTCCTTTGACTCCATCAATTTCATAGTGCTCCGCGAGACGTCTATTCAAGAAAGCGAAGTTCGAGTCGACGAGGTTCGTGATGCTCAAGTCATTTTCAATTAGGTGGGAAACGAATTGTTCTGTCTCCTCTACCATTGACATCTTCAATAGGTCGTCAAACTCGGGGTAGAGCCGTTTGTCGGGCGCGGTCGCATCAATTTCACTTAGTTGTAGCCACTGCCGGATAAAATCCTTGATGAATCGTTTAGATTTTTTGTCGGCCAATAAGCGATCGACTTGTGCCTTGATGACTTTGGGGTCGCGCAACTGTTCTTTGTTGGCGAGCAAGAACAGCTTGTGATCGGGCATGCTTTTCCAAAGGAAATACGATAATTTGGAAGCGATATCAAAATGGTTCAGTTCGGTTTGCTCGGGGGCCATGAACAAGAACTGCGGAGAAGCAAGAATGGTTCGACACATCTTTCTGATCGACGCGTCGAAAGTCCGGCCGTTGGAAAGAGCATCCATGCCGATGTCGACAAACGGCGTGCCTTCGCTTTCATACAGCGGGCGGCGAAAAGCGCGAGGTGCCAGCCAAGCCACGATGGCCTCCAGTTGTTTTCGAGGGTTCTCGCCGGCAACAATTTCGTACTCGATATGATGTTGGCGGCTTGGATCCCATTTCTTATCGTCCAGCTTTTTAAGTTCGATGTCTTTCAGCAGGTTCGTGGTTGAAAAAGGAGGCCACGTATCGACGATCGGTCCTTCCAACTCCATCCACTCGATCGCGATTCCGGACCCCTTGTAGTCTTTCGGCCCGATATTCCAAATCGTTTTACCATCAGGTTGGACATCAACATCGGCAAGGCCGGGAAACATGTACTGCCCTTGCGTTAGGTAAGTCTCGACTTCGACTGTCCGGGTCTTCTCGGGTTGTAGGTCGAAAAAACCAAGCACCTCGGTGAAACCGCGATTGTAGTTCCCCGCATTGAGCGTCAGGATTACGGGCTTCTCCGTTTGATAGGGACGTGCTTTGGCCCGCAAGATATACTTCCCCGCCGCCTGAACGTGATGGTCAATTTTGTAGATGTATGAGGCGTTATTGAACATCACGACCGCGTCATCCAATTCTCCGACGATGATGTGGTCTTTTTCCTCATCCAAATGCTTGCGGACTAATTTCGATTCGAGGTAATCGTAGTGCCGAGTCTGTGAATCGGGTTTAGGATCCAACCGGATCGCGGCTTCGAGTGCGACTTCGGCGGCTTCGAGGTAGCTTCGGATGTGAAGTGGCGAAAGGCCTTGGCCATGCGAAACGGTATCAAATCCGCTGGAAGAATTTTCCTCGGGGATGATGTCACCCAGATCAGCTTCAACGTGCAACAGGTCGTTGAGCGTATGAGCATATTCAGTTCGAGTTAAACGCCGGAGAATGACTCGACCGTTCTCATTTTGAAAACGCAAATTTTCGCTGGTCAACGCTTTCTCAATTGCGGCCAAGGCGTTAGTGAAGATTTGTTTGGGCGGGGCATCCGAACCTGCGGGTGGCATTTCACCTTGGCTGACTCGGTCGAAGATTCGCTCCCAAGTTCGAAAAGTCGCTTCGTTGCTTAAGTCCGATTCCAATTTGGAAAAATCAAGTCCGTTGTCTTCGGAGCCATCGTGACAGTCGAGGCAAGAAGCCTCGATTAATGGTTCGACGTTGGAGCGAAACTCCTGGCCGACTACCTGACAATTAGCTGACAGCCAGAGCGCTGCGCAAAGCGACGAAGTTAGAATAAAGATAGAGCGCACTTGAAAGTTCACAATCGGAATTGGAGCGAAACCCGTTCACCGATTATACAACAAAACAAATGACGTCGATGTTGGATGGCAGCTTCACATTCATCGGTTGAGTGGCCATTTCAACAAATGAACGCCTTAAAAGTAGACATCTTCAACTTGAAAACGGTTTACGTTCGCCTTCGTACGAGATTTTGGCGATCGAACCTGACAAGGGCGCGAACGATGGCATCAGGGGAGGATGCTGTTATCGGTTCTTGATGATGCACAGCCAGAATCCTTGGCGACTGTTTTCTCGCCGCACTTGGATTTGTCGCTGTCGCTGCATGAGTTAGCCCGGTTGCATGGAGCTGCTGTTTCTGATCCGCGTCTCGGTTTTGGATCAAAACCGTTATTGCATGTGAATCCGTTTTCTTTTCGAACTTCCTTGTAGGACTGTCGGCAACTGCAACAGCGGAAAAGGTGGCAGGAAATCTGTTTACGAAGGGTCTGGTCGGAAATTTTATTGTTAACGAATGCAGCGAGATTTGCATGGACTTGTGAACAAGCCAAGCCGGTCGGTGCGATGGAAGTTTTCGTCTCAGCATTGTCGCTTATCGAAATCCGAGTCACACCAACGACCAAAGCCGTGGCCCCAGCCATACCAAGGCAACGAATTACAAAAGTACGGCGACCCAATGGAGCGGAACTGAATGCCGAGGAGGACTCAGAGATCACTCCCAGTTCGCAAGGTTCCCAAGGTTCTTCAGTTGGTGCAGATTGTTTGTTCATGGCTTAGGGGAGTATTGGAAGTGGTACCCGATGAGCATGATCGAAAGATTGACAGGGTGTTGTGGCTTCGGTCACATCTATCAGCAAATTTCAAATTTGAAACAAATTCAGGGACGTTAGTGTTGTCGATTTAACACCGCAATACAACGGTAGCAAGCGAGCGATTCTCAAAAAGCAAACCTTCATCTAAATCCCAGTGAAGGCCAAACCGCACTAAGAAACGGATTTAATTCCACGCCGGAATCGCGGTACGGAGGGAACTTCGAGGAGTAGCAAATGCATGACTAGCGGGGCTTGAACCCAATTTCTCGAAGCCAATCCTTGAACCGCAAATTTCTTCCGTTGGAGCAACGACTTCAACGGCAGAAAAGCACAACTACGGTAAGCGGCAACTAGAAAGTTGGGCGACCGAGTTGGGGTTGGGCATCTTTTCGTGCGGAAGCGTTGGCGTGCTCTCGTTGACTTCGCGTGCCAGCCGAGACATGTCTTTGATCAAGATCTTTCGGCGAGCAATTTTCAGGAACTCTTCCTTTTGAAGCTGTCCCAAAACAACGGTGACTGTCTCTCGCGTGCTTCCAATGATGCAAGCCATCTCCTGATGGGAGAGGCGAATGTTGAGCAAGTAGCCCTCTGGTGTCGGTTCCGCGTACTTTTCAGAAAGCTCGAGCAACAAGTGAATCACACGCTCACGATTCGAGCGGAACAAAAGGTTCCGTAGCCGACGCTGGATTTTTTGACGTCGCATCCCAATCAGCTTCGTGACACCGAGAACCAACTCTGGATAACGATGCACGATCTGTTGCATCGTTTGCTTGGGGATCAAAACTAGGGTCGTCTTTTCCGTCGTTTCGACGTACTCGTCGCGTCGCTCGCCACCGAGTAACGCTAGCTCGCCGAAAATCTCTCCGGCATCAATAAAGCCAAGAATCGACTGCTTGCCATCGGGAGTCGCGTGACAAATCTTGACGCGGCCTTGAGCTACTAGCAGCACGCCATCGGCCTGCTCGTCCGGCAGATAAACTGGCTCGCCACGTTTCAGTTGGCGCATTCGAGACTGTGATTCAATCTCAGCGATGTCTTGCGGCGCAAGTCGAGAGAACAGGTCACAATTTTTCAGGTACCAAAAACTATCGCGCATATCTAAATCCATTGAATTGGAATTGAAGTTGTCTGCCAGCAAACGAAACACGTTCCTTGGTTAGTGACGGAAGCGAATTAGTAAGCTTTCAAACAAAATGTTTGATACGTGAAATTTCAGCAAAAAGAACAGCCACAAATCACTTGAGAAAACTAGCCGACTTCAAAACCGCGTTGTCAGGAATTTCACGTACCCCGCCGTTCTTTGTTTACGCATGAGACTGGCCATCAGTTCTAGAATTGTTGATTTTTGAACAATTTTTTCCGAATTTGCATCGAAAAGCCAAGAATCTTCGCTCGCAATCACGAAATTGTTTCCGATGTAGGTTGGCCGCAATCACCTATGACAACGTAATATTGGCGATAGAAAAAAAGCCGCGACGGAAACGGGTCACGGCTTTGGTTCTCGGTAAGTTGATACTTGTCAACAAGTTGTGGCGTTGGCTGGTCGAATCGGGCGTGCTGCATTTACGAATTGTAAACAGGCATTTCCCTAGCGGCCTCGGCCACCTCCGCCACCACGGTTTCCGCCTCCACCTCCTCCGCGATTGCCACCACCTCCTCCGCGTGTAGCTCCGCCACCTCGATTGCCCGCAGCCGATGCTCTAATCATGTTTTGGATTGCTGCATTGCGAGCTGTATCAGCCGCTGAACTGGTCGCTCCAGCTTTGGCGCCTCCGTTCGCTCTTGTCGAGCCGGTGGGTGTGCCGTCCGCGGCTTCCTCCCCGGGAGTCAAGAATTCAAGCTGGGTCCCAAACATTTGCTTGAGCGTCGCTTTCACGTTTTCTTGATTGCCACTGAATTTGAAGGATTCCATGGATGGAGTTGGCTGTTGAACGTCAAGCATTTCAACTCGTTTTAAAACTTCCAAGTAAATCGCATGCGGGCCCGTTACAAGCAGTTGGCTGTTGATGGTGTCAACTCCCAGAAAAGCCTTCGGCTTCTCTTCTTCGGGATCCGAACCACCACCCTTGCCACCTTTTCCGCCCATGGCGGCTTGCATCATCTTCATCATGTTGGCAGCGTCGTTGTTTTGCTTGGCTCCACCGCCGTCGTCTTGTCCAGAATCCAATAAGCTGGGCAGCTGACTCTCAATCATCGTCTTAAGTTCAGTTGGGTCAATGAATCGAACAGGGAT
>CAZPTT010000186.1:0-11755 GCA_964589435.1 uncultured Pirellulaceae bacterium | reverse complement strand
CTGCGCGCGGACTTTCGACGATGCTCAAAATGGTGTTCTGGGGAGCCGCGATCACGGTGGCCGGCTGGGTGGCTTTCAACTTCACGGTTCACAACCAATTGCGCGACCGAGTTCAAGCAGAGTTCTCGTCGAAATTAGCGGCGAGCGGTTTTGAAATAGCCATTGGTGATGCCAAATTCGTCGAAGGCCAAGGCTTGCGGTTGAGCGATATCGCCATTCAAAAGAATCGGAATTTTGCTTCGAAGATACAAGCCAGCTTTGGGTCTGCGGACTACGATTCCTTCATTCGAATTTACGAAGCGTTTCTTCACGTGCCCATTTCGGTAACGGAATTGGTGACCGGCGATAAGCATCCTCAAGCCATCGAAATCCGACGCGCCAAAATTCAAATACGAAAACAGGCCAATGGCGATTGGAACCTCACCGATTTAATCGAAGGCCTGCAGAAAATCGAACCGACTGGTTGCGGCCCGCTACCAGTCTCTTTGACTGACTGCACGATCGATTTGGTCGAGCCGTTCGCGACGCAGCAAGGCGGCTCCAGCAACGACGGCAACTTTCAACTAACCGATGTTGAGCTGCAAGTGATTCCCATCGAGCATGACGGGAGATCGCTCATGCAAATCAAAGCTCGATTCGACGCGACTGACATTCGCGGCGTTCAACTATCGGGCTACTATGACTCCGCCAACCAAGCTTGGCGTCTGGATAATCTCTCGACCGAGCAAATTCGCCTGACGAAAAATCTCTATTCGATATTGCCACCGTCACTAAAGAAAACGATCGGGCCAATCGCGGATCTTGGTGGCGAGATCAACCTGACGGCGTGGGCCAACGGAACAACCAGCCTGAATCAGATTCCAAATTTTGGAATCGCGGGGTCGCTGACTGACTTTTCGATCAACGACGCTCGCATGCCCGGGAATGTTTCGAGGGTGAATGCCAAGTTTCAGATAGACAACCAGCAGATCAAAGTCATTGATGCGACCGGCCGCATAGGGCAGGGCACGTTTGCGATTGACTACCATCAACGCGGGCTTCTCAATCGCGAGCAATGGAAGATCGCTGGGCACGTCAGCAATTTCGATTTCGGTGAACACGAAAAGTACGCTCGCTGGATGCCGTCCTATTTTGGCAAGTTCTGTTCTGATTACTCGCCAACTGGTTTTGCCAATATCGAATTCAACTTGGCTCACGATGGAGCCAACCTTACCAGGAAGATTCATGGCGAATTGACGGACATGTCTTTCGCATGGGTAAAACTTCCGTATCGAGCTGAACATTGCACCGGAGACGCTTGGCTTATCGGTGACGAGGGAACCTTCAAAGTCAAATCCCAAGCCGGCGAGCAGTCGATTGGCTTAAAAGGTTTCGTCAGAAAGCCTGGCCCCGATGCAACTTATCAGATCAACATCTCCGTCCCTGGTGAATTGCCGATCGATGGAAAAATGATGAAGGCCCTCGAGGCCCAACCGAAGCTATCGCGAATTATTAAGGATTTCAATCCAACCGGCCGAGTCGCTGGAACTGGCACCATTGAAAAACAGGTTCCGCGCGGTGCCATCGCAAAAACATTTGACGTTCGATTGAAGCAATGCAACATCCGTCACAGCAAGTTTGACTACCCAATTCATAATGTCAGTGGCTTAGTCCACGTCGAGAACGACCGCTACCAATTTTCTGAACTTACCGGCAACAACAGCAGCGCGAAGATAAACTGCAATGGCGACTGGAATCCGATCGACGGATTGGACGTTCGTTTGATATGCAACTCCGTTCCACTGGACGACCAATTGCGATTTGCGTTGCGACCAGAACTGCGAGAAATCTGGCAAGGCTTCCGCCCGCGTGGAACGATTGACCTAATCAAAGTCGACATGACGTTGCCGATTGGAGATTCCTACTGTGGCATTTCTGTCGATGCCAATATGGAAACGCCCCAGAGCGACACATCACCCAATATCGTTTCCATCAATCCGACTTGGTTCCCATATCAAATCAATCAACTCACCGGAAATGTTCAAATCGGCGAAGGAAAGATCAACCTTTCTAACATGCAAGGCTGGCATCAGCGTTCGATGATTACTTGCGAAGGCGATGGCCATTACGCCAATGATTCTTGGTCGGTCAAACTGCAGCAGATGCTGGTGTTGGCTTTGAAGATTGATGAAGACTTACTCGCGGCGATCCCCGCAAACTTGGCACCGCCAATCCGGCAGCTTGATTACGAAGGACTGGTAAGCGTCCAAGGCGACGTCACGCTGGCGGGCCAACACCGGCAAACGTTCGCCGCCAATCAACAAGCGGCAGCTCAAATTCCTGAACACACGACAAGCATGGCTTGGGATGTTCACTTCGACATGAACCAAGCCAAGATGAAAGTTGGATTACCGCTGGAGAATGTCTACGGCGATGTCCACTTGATTGGACGCTTTGATGGGCAAGAAGCCGAATGTCGCGGCGACATCAATATCGATTCGCTCACTGTTTACGATGCTCAGATCACGAAAGTCAAAGGGCCGATTTGGTTGGACAATCGCCAAACGGCGGCTGGCGTTTTCGCCGTGCAACAGGCGCAGGCAAGCACGTCGAGCAATTTTGCACCGGTTCAAACGGAAGCCGACAAACTGGAATCAATCACTGGGATCATGCATGGCGGTGTCGTTCGGTTCGACGCTCACATGAACTCAGATCCGACTGGCGAATTCTATGTCCAAACTACATTGGCTGATGGCAATCTGAAACAGTTCTGCCAGGAGTTCGCGCCGACCTTGACTCAGGTCGCAGGCAGAAGCTTCGCCGTTTTGAAGCTGACTGGAAACTACCTTGGCCAACATTCGTATCGTGGCGACGGCATGGTTCAGCTTCGAGATGCGGAGATTTACGAACTTCCGGTCGTGCTGTCGCTTCTGAAGATCTTGAAAGTCAAGCAGATCAATCGGACGGCTTTTGACTCGAGCAATGTCGACTTCACAGTCGAAGGCGACAAGATAGACCTGAAGAAAATTGAGCTTCTCGGCGATGCAATTTCGCTTATTGGAAATGGCCAGCTCACAACTGACCGCGATGTGAATTTGAACTTTTATTCCGTCATGGGGCGTGGGCGGTTGAACATTCCACTCCTGACCGATCTTTATCGAGCCAGTAGTCAACGCATTCTGTGGATCAACGTCGATGGTACGCTCGACAATCCTCAGTTCCATCGAAATGTCTTGCCCCAAGTCAACGACTCGCTCCGACAATTGTTTCAACCAACCGATCGCACCAACATCGCCAACAATGGCAATCCATTTCCGGCCTTCGAGAACACGCCTTACTTCAATCAATCAATACGTCAAAGCCGTTTTTTGAATAATCGCGTATCGCAAAATCAGTTCCCATTCAGGTCATCACTCAACTCAGGCCAGGCGAATGCTGATCAGAGATTTCTGTCGCAACAAAATTCATTAAGTCCGAATGAAAATGGGCTCAATCAAAATGGGGTTTATCAAACAGTCGCCCCCAATTCATCATCGCAACTATTTCAGCCCAACCAATCGCAGACAAGTTGGCGATAAGCCCAAGGTTATCCATGAAAACAGATCCGACAGCCAGCGTTGCGGGAACACCACTTTCTTATCAAGCGGTTACTTCTGGAAATCAAGCCGCGCGCCAATCCCAACTGAAATCAAAACCCAAGATTGCCATTAGTGACCTGGTCGAAACATCCGATCGAGAAGGCGACGGTCGACAGCAACTGGAAAACCTTGACCGTTCAGATTCGGCAACTAATTCTACGAACCACTCGGCGGCCAATTCTGCCCAAGACAATCCGACCGATGAAAGTGGCGGCCTATTGGATCTGACGGGGTAGTTTGACTGATTCCTGTATCAACCCATTCACAAAAAAAGCCTCAACCAGAATTCAATCTGGCTGAGGCAAATCCGTGCTCAAGGTAAACCGGGAAGTAGTTCGAGCTATCGGATCTTTTGAGCGGATGCCCACAATCGCAATTTGCTTCCATCTCTCCAGTTAAGAACTTCAATCTGCACGTTGCGTGGATTGTGTGCGAAATTCAAAGCGTAGAAGTAGTCGTCATAGTTGGTGACTGGCTGACCATCGACATGAGTGATTACGTCACCCGGCTCTAGCTTGTAACGTTGACCTCGTCGATCCCAGCGTGAATTCAATCGGTTAAGCGGGCTGTTGTAAGGAATGTGGTCGATGTTCAACCCTTCGTAGTCGAACCAACCTTGGACAATCAAAGCCCACTTGGTGGCTGGAACAAAAACTGGCTCGTCGATGACCGCCGCCATTGCTCTGTGAGAACCGTCTTGCTGAATTCGAACCGTCTTGCTTTCCTGGTTGAGCCGAGTCGATTTGGTCGTTAGCTGCTGGCCTGTTCGGAATTTCGATTTCGAATCATTGATCGTTGCGGTACCGCGTGGCTTTGACTTTCGTTGCTGGGCCGATGCTTCACTCGCTGTCGCCAACAAGGCGATTCCCATCAATGAGAAAACAAGTCCTCGAGTCGTTTGGCCGAAAGTAGTTGCTGTCGTTCTCATTTTCTCTTCCCCTGTTTATGTTGATTTGCAAAAGCTGTCTCGTGTTGCAAATGAAAACGAAGGAGCCAGAGGTTTCTTCCGTAGAAACTTAGAAAAAACATTTACCCGTTAAAAAGCGGAGAAAAGCACTTGTGAGGCCGGCGAGGATTGATGAGCTGCGGGCGTAGTGTGCGCTGAAAATGCGTCAAAAGCCTGAAGAAATTGCGACAAGTATTGACGTCGCCGGTGCCGCTTAATGAAGTGCAATTTCGACACTTTTCGTTAAACACCATGTTAGCGCTGCCGAGGCGCCCATTTGCCTCTCTCTCGTATTCCTGCTCGTACTCGGCCGTCGGCGGTACTCGTACTCGATTGGCAATGAGGTCGAGTACAAGTACCATTTCATTGAGTACGAGTACGATTTCGGGAAACGAGTGGTGGCGTTAACCGAGAAGCCTCGTAATTCCCGAACTACCTAGCCGAGTTGAGTAACCAGTGAAGTTGTTTAGTCTTCTTGATTCTTGGTCGTCGAATCCGGCTTCATTTCCTTATCCACTGAAGGCTGGACATCCGCAGCCTTTACATGCAGCGCCTTCTCTGCGTCTGGAAGCGCACTTTGCCAACTGCCGTAGACCGGATTGGGCATCATGACCCAACGAGAGCCAAGCATTTCCATTTTCTCGAGAGCGATTTCGTTTCGCCGTTTCGTGTTCGGCACGTCCATGCCGGTGCACAGGTCGCTCATATTGTCGCCAATCAACAACACGATTCGATAGTCTTTGGCGACCGCAGCACGGCGAGTAACTTTGGTTCCGTCTCGATTCTCGTCTTCATTTTTCGTCATCACTGAGGCTTCATCGGCGGGAAACCCAAGAGCCAACAGATTCTTGATGGTCGCTTCTTTGACGACATCGCGACGGTTAGTGATGTAGAAAACTTTTACGCCCATGCCTTCAGCGGCTTTGACAAATTCAAGCGCGCCGGGAATCGCATCGGCTTGAGCTTCCTGACACCAAGCGTTCCAAATGGCCGTCTCGTACTTCTTTCCAAGGACAACATTGCGTGCGTTGTAAGCTGAATTGTCCAAAACCGTTTCATCGCAATCCAGGATGATTGCCGGCGGCTTCTCTTCGTATCCGCCATCTGCGATTTGGACTTCATCGGCAGACCATTTCGAATCTTGCATTCCAACAGAAAGCTGCGAAAGGGCCATCCGGTAGATCTGCCGAGTCAACTGTTTGTACTCTGCGGAATTCTGCACCCATGTTAGCGCGTCGTATCGGCGATCCGATTCGACATCAAGCTGCTGTGCGGCCAAGCTCGCCGAGGCGTTCACTGAAAGAATCATAATCGCGAAACAAAAAGACATCGAATATCGCACGGCCACTCGATGAACAGAATTGAGGCTGCAACTTGAAAAGTCAGAAAAACTCACGTGGAAAATTGGGCAAATCATGGAGAGTCTCGTAAGAAGATATTGATGACATCATTGTAATTCAATCAGATTTCACCAGTAAGCATCCTGCCGATTCCCTTTCGTTAGCGACTCCCGCTGCTGTTTTGCAATTGCCAACCGAGGTTGCCTCAGCAAATGAGCGTAGCACTCAGCTTCGACACCACTTGCCATCCGTTTTACATCGGCTATTTTTGAAAAGAAGGGCAGCGGAAGCTCGCCTGTTCGAACCAACCATCCTCTCGATTTGTGCGATTCAATGCAGTTCACCAAAATGCACGGCGCTGGCAATGACTACGTTTATGTTGACTGCTTCGCTAATGAACCCCCCGCCAATCCTGCCGAGTTGTCGATCGCTATCTCTGATCGCAACAAAGGAATTGGTGGTGATGGTTTGATCCTGATTCGTCCTTCAGACGTCGCCGACGGCCGAATGCAAATGTTCAACGCCGATGGCAGCGAAGCCGAAATGTGCGGCAATGGCATCCGCTGCGTGGCAAAATACTTGTACGATCACAAAATTTGCCAACAAAACGCGATGAAAATCGAGACTGGTGCGGGGATCTTGGCATTGGAGCTGGAGGCAGAAAACGGTAAAGTTCGCCAAGTCCAAGTGGACATGGGAGAACCTGTTTTGCTAGCGTCCGAAATACCGACGACGCTCTCCGGCAACCCGGAGTATGACAACAACATCGTTAACGTTCCCATATCTGCAGGCGGACACGAATTCCATGTGACTTGTGTTTCGATGGGCAATCCTCACTGTGTGATTTTTGTCGATCACATTTTGGATGACATGGTTAACCGAATTGGGCCACTGATTGAGAAAGACTCTCGATTTCCGGCCCGCACCAACGTTGAATTTATTGAAGTCAAATCACCTTCGGAAGTGCGACAACGAACTTGGGAGCGTGGTTCTGGCGAGACGATGGCATGTGGCACGGGTGCCAGTGCCGTTTGTGTTGCAGGAGTTTTGGCTGGGAAGACAGAACGAAAGATCAACAATCGATTGCTGGGCGGCGTCCTGACACTTGAATGGAAAGAAGACACCAATCATGTTTTCATGACGGGCCCGGCAGCAGAAGTTTTTAGCGGAACCTGGAAAGGCCTGTCTTAAGAGAATCTGCTGTATCGGATTTAGCAAACGAGTTTTGCAACTACGAAATTTACTTTGAAGCAAGGATGCTTTTACAAAGTGGTTGAAGCAACGTACAAACAGCGACTACTCGGACAGACCTTGGCTCTGGGGCTCCCCTGCGCATTGAACCTGCTCAATTTTCGCATCTTCCATCATGATCGCTCGGTCGATCCGGCCCGAGCCGAATATAACGAGCACGT
The DNA here is from genome assembly GCA_964589435.1 of uncultured Pirellulaceae bacterium. GTDB lineage: Bacteria > Planctomycetota > Planctomycetia > Pirellulales > Pirellulaceae > Mariniblastus. Next base: position 4,440 of record CAZPTT010000186.1, on the reverse strand, counting down.
CATATTTGCTTTCTGGCATGAGTATATCGGAGTCGTCTTGCCTCGCTGGGGACATACGCCTTTGACCGTTCTTTGTTCGCAGCATCGAGATGGAGAACTAGTCAATCAGACCGCTTTGTCGCTGGGGCTGCATATTGTTCGCGGCAGTTCGACGCGTGGTGGTTCGTCAGCGATCCGCCAGATGAAAAAGAACTCGCGATTCTCCAGCATTGCCGTGACGCCAGATGGCCCACGTGGGCCACGACGTGAAATGGCCATGGGACCGATTTATCTTGCCTCGCTTTTGAAAATTCCAGTCGTCCCTGTCGGAGTCGGCATGGACAATCCACACCGCTTGAACACTTGGGACAAGTTTGCAATTCCACGACCGCTTTCGCGAGTACGAATGGTGTTCGGGCCCAAGATTCATATTCCTCCCAAAGCCGGCCGTGAAAAGCTTGAAGCAAATCGGTTGAGCGTACAAAAGTTGATGAATGATTTAACGGATCAAGCCGAAGGCTGGGCTCAGTCACGGCTAACCGTCGATGGCGAGCAACCATTCACTCGAGTCCGCCGTTCCAATAAGAAGAACTTTCCAGCCAAGCCTAAACGCTTAACCGAAACGATCTCAATCCGGTCGAAACGTGCCGCTTAGAATTGCCCCAAGACAATTGCGTGAGGCGATTGACCTTCCAAACGCTTGAACACAAGTATGTTCGCGGCTGAGTTTATCGCAAACGCCGAACTTTTGTGTTCAACCAAAATTCGCTGGCCTTCATCTTCAGCCGATCCGTGCGCTCAATCACTTCCCATTCTCGGGCTCCCGTGAAGCGATCGGAGATTCCTCCGACAGAGATTCGAAAACTCCGCAAGTTGTTGGAATCCAAGATATGGGACGCGACCGCAAATTGAATTCGTGCTTGTGGGTTTATCGGAACTTGGAGCGTTTCTAACGACCATCGCTCGAGATCAAATCGGACAAATTGATCAGTCTCTTCGTTCGAACTTAAGAACTCTTTTAATTCTTCGCCAAATTGCTCCTGCTCGCCAACGAAGACCTCAAGTTTGGTGCGACTGCTTCGCGGTGCATAGACTTCCCAGCCCTGCCAATGATCGATGACACCGGCACTAACAGACAGCGGAGCCAACAACACGACCACAACCAGTACAAGCGCGAACTGCTCTTGTCGCGACACGCCCACATTTTTCGCCGGCCCAGAATTTGCGGATTCAACATTTACAGATTCATCTTCTTCTCCAATTGAACTGCTCTGCGATTCAATCCAACCAAACAACATGATCGCTTGGCCCAGCAGAAATACGTTCCAAACCAGTACGCCCCACTGATGATTCAATCCAAGCGGCCCGAGGATCAATAGCAACAACAAATGCATGGCGATAATCGCCCCTATTGCAACTCGTCGGCTGAACCGCCAGATCAAACCAATCCCAGCGATAAACTCAAAGGCGGGAAATGCGAGCACGATTGCGGCCACCAGCCACTTGGGCCACCCGACTGGATCGATCCCAACAAACCCAACCAGCGTCTCGAGAAAATCGATGCCCAACGTTTCAGCAAACTGAAAATCGAATTTGCTCAGCGCGGAAAACAGATAGACACTAACGGTAATCCAGCGAAGCTTAGCCATCGCCGAGCGGGCAGAACAACATGACATCACGACTGCATAGACGATGAACTGATACATCCAAGGTTGAAGCCGGTGCTGATCCAGCAGAACCAGCAGGCTGGCCGAAACCGCAAATACAACCAGGCTTAGTTTGATTCTCTTCGTTCGACGAAACACCAAGACGCCGCACAGACTGACCAACGTCAGGACAAGCAAAATCCAATCTACGGCGCCTGGCACATTGACCAGAAACGAAAAAAAAGGAATCTGCGGAAACACCGTTTGAGGTGTCCACAGATTCCAAGTAAATACTATCAGTGCCAGCCCAAGCAGCGCCCAAAAACGCTGCAGCCACAAGAATCGGAGTTCAACAGTAGATACAGATTCTGGTGGCACGGCTAATTTCTACAGCGTGTTCAAGTGCTTAATGCTTTGGCCAATACTTGCGATTGGATCCGGAGATTGATCTTGTTCGATGTGACATTGTTCAACACCAATTTCGGCGGAAACTTTTAGGACTTCGGCCATGTCAATCGTCCCGGCTCCCAGCTCTTTGAATGCTTCGTGCGGAACGGCGCCGTTGTCATAAATGACTGGAGTGCCTTCTTTGAGATCCTTTAAGTGAACCTGCGAAACTCGCCCGTCCAGCTTTCGCAGGGTCTCGATTGGATCCCAGCCACCAATCTTCGCCCAAAAAACATCCAGCTCAAACGGCACCAATTCTTTGTCGAATTCATCGATGAGTACGTCGAAGCCGGTCTGGTCGTCCTTCAGCTTTTCGAATTCGAACGAGTGGTTGTGGTAACACAATTTCATTCCGGCAGCTTTGCATTTTTCGCCGGCGATGTTCGCCATTTCAGCATGCTTTTTAAACTGGTCAACCGTTTCACGGTGCCCTGTATGGATGTAGCCAAAGACCACGTGCTTTAACCCAGCCTCTTTGGAATGGGCGACGATCTCATCCACCGCGGAACCGTCAGCATCCGGTACGCAGATCGCTTGCCAATCCATAAACGATGAAGTGATCTTGAGCCCCAAGTCTTTACAGATTGGCAACAGCTCCTTCGCATGAGTCGTGTCCATCAGCTCGACTTGTTTGTAACCAGCATCTGCAATCGCCTTCAGCGTTCCCTTTTTGTCTTCCTCCATTTGGTTGCGAACCGTCCACAGCTGCAAACCGATCGTGTCTTTGTAGTTCGTATCTTGCATGCTCATCGCCATCAAAGGTCGCTCCAATTGCGAAACGAGTGCGGCTCCAGTGAGTAGAGAGGTTGATTTGATGAAAGTTCTACGTTTCATGGTTTTTCCTGCTGATTGTGGTTTTGACAAATCGCATTGTACACGAACGAGACCGGCCGCTTACGTGTAATTTGGCCGTCGATAACAGATTCCTGCGTTGGAAGGCTAACGCTCCAGCGCTAGATCGACGATTTGTTCCGCCGTCAATTTCTTGCCGCTGGGCGGATTGAAGATAAGCTCACTGGCATTGGGATAATTAACATTGGATTCAAATTGATTGAGTAGCGCATCGAGGTCAACGACACAGCCGCTAGTCGTCATGATATGCTGCACCAAGCGGATTAGATCGTCACGATTAAGTTTTGCCATTTTACGTTCTAATTACAAATTTCTGCGGCGAACCTTGCGAGTGCACAGGTCGTATGGCGAGAGTAGCGATTGACTGATTTAATGACGAACTCGTCAATACTGAACCGCAAAGACTGAACCGCCAATTCCGAAATACGATTGGAGCGAGCATGCTCTCGAAAATCCCGCTCAAAGCAGAACACGCCTGTTCAACCTCGTCAATTCGATCGGCTGCTTTTCGGGGATTCGCTTTTAGTAGATTCGCTTTTAGTAGATTCGCTTTTAGTAGATTCGCTTTCGCGCTCCTCGCCGTTCAATTGTCGCTTGCCAATTGCTCCTTCGTCAATGCTCAGCAGGATTCCAATCAATGGGGGCAATGGCGAGGCCCGCTGGGAACCGGTGAATCGCCAACCGCTCAACCTCCGACGAGTTGGAGTGAAACGGAGAACGTTCGTTGGAAAACGAAACTTCCTGGACTTGGGCATTCCACTCCGGTCGTTTGGAACAACTACGTTTTTCTGACGGTCGCAACGCCGATTGGAGAGAAGTTCGCTCCGATACCAGATTCCGCCCCCGGCTCTCACGACAATCTTGATGTCGACTCAAAACACAAATTCGTGGTGCTGGCCATTGCTCGGGACACCGGCAAAATCATTTGGGAAACGAAAGTCCACGAGGCGATCCCTCACGAGGGTTCGCACGTTTCCGGTTCACTTGCGTCGGCTTCGCCGTCCACTGATGGTGAGCATGTCTACGCATCGTTTGGAACGTATGGCATCTACTGTTTGGACTTTGAAGGGAAAGTTATTTGGAAGAAGATGTTGGGCACAATGAACTCCAAACACGGACACGGAGAAGGCGCTTCACCTTATGTTTACGCCGATTCAGTCATCGTCAATTGGGATCATGAAGGCAAGTCATTCATTGTCGCACTGGACAAAACTACCGGAGCCGAAAACTGGCGAGCCGACCGCAGGGAAGTCACATCTTGGGCTTCTCCTATTGTCTATCGCCATACCGAAAATGGAGTTAGCCAAGACCAAGTGATTGTCGCGGGAACAGCAGCCGTTCGAGCCTACGATCTCAAATCGGGAAAGATCATTTGGCAATTCACCGGGCTTTCCGCCAACGTTGTCGCAACTCCAATCGCCGCCGATGGCATGGTTTACTTGGGTAGCAGCTACGAAAAAAAGGCGATGTTCGCGATCAAATTAGCGGGAGCCAAAGGCGACATCACCAATGATTC
>CAZPTT010000185.1:4180-11977 GCA_964589435.1 uncultured Pirellulaceae bacterium | reverse complement strand
CTTGATTCGCACCGATTTGGAAAACTAGGGAGTTGTTAGTGACAGTTGTTGTTCCCTGATCGCTCAAGGCACCAGCACCACCAACGGAAGCAGTTGAGTCTGTGGCACTCACGCCAAGCTGAACAGAAAGGCCTTTCGAAGCACCGGCGGTTCCTGTTAGCACGTTGCCAACTGCAGTCGCAGCGTTGCCACCGATTGTTCCAACCGCAGCAGTTCCAGCAACGTCGATCTGAGCTGTACCGATGCCAGATGAATCGCCTGCAGCAGCAGTGTTTGAGATTGCCTGAATCGAAGCCGCTGTTCCATACGAGTCCGTACGGAGCACGGTTGCAGTACCGGCAGCGTTGTCTTCAGCGATGACGCCCGTCTGGCCGGAAAATTCGTTGATACGATCCTGAACTTCCGATCGTGACAAACCTTCGTTCAAAGTGATGCTGACACCGTTAAGCGTCACTGTTTCATCAGCAGCCAAAGTCGTTGTTTGAGCAGTCGCAGTTGTGTTGGCTCGTGTGGCAGCCGTTGTGACGTCAACTGCGTAAGAACCAGCTGATGTGTCTGTTGTCGCTTTCAAGAAAGTGACGTCTGTGTCACTTGATGTACCGGATAGACCTGCGGAACCGTCGAGCAATTTCTTCTCGCCGAATTGTGTGTTGTTGGCGATACGATCAATTGTATCCAAAGCGTTGTCGATTTCAGCTTGGTTGGCAGCCAACGCGTCTGAATCGTTAACACCTGCGTTTGCCGAATCAATGGCGAGGCTTCGAACTTTGACCAACAGGCTGTTGATCTCGCCAAGAGCACCTTCCGCAGTTTGCACAACCGCAACGGCTTTCTCAGTGTTGTCGATCGCAGCTCGTAGACCAGAAATCTGAGCTCGTTGCTTTTCCGAAATGACCAAAGCGGCAGGGCCGTCGGCTCCACGATTGACTTTGAAACCAGATGATAGTCTTTCGATTGATGTGTTCAACTTGTTAGAAGAACGCGAAAGATTGTGTTGAGCGTTAAGGGCTCCGACGTTGTTTGCTAGACCTAACATGGTAAGGATCTCCGATTAAGAAAAGTGTAAATGATTAAAAACTTGGCATCCGTGCATTTACGACTCAGTATCCTTACTGTCAGTCTTTTTACTTCGCGTCGTTTGCTGGCCTACTGACCAACGATTTGTTGAGCGGCTTGTTCTGCCGCAACGCGAGTGGAATACTCGCCGGCGTGAATCTTGGCCTGAATTTCAACTAACAAACGATTGCGAACGTCTGCGTCACCTTGCAACCGCTCAATCAAACGTTGAGGCTTAACCTGTTCCGTTTGATCAACTGCGTTTCCAGATTTAACATCAGACGAAGTGTTTGCTTTGTCTGACTTGACTTGGAAATTGAGTTTTAAGTTTTTGCCATGATTATGAATTTCCATGGTTTCTCCTTTGCGGTTCGTTTCGGCAAAAGAGTGATCGACGTCTTTCCACCAGACTTGCTAACAATTCCTAAAGAGATGACCGTTTGCTAACCGATGGCTTTATCAACGAGGCTGACTTTTCCGATTGCGCAAGCATCTCAGCCCCAAAAACACTTGTCTTTCAGCAGTTTGTCTTCTCTGATGTTTAGAGCTGAATACTGGATTTTTTCCACGCTTTTTGCGTTGGGAGTCATCGGCGGGTTGAGTTATTTGCTCATTTTCCCCTCCGATCATCGGCTTCCCGACAAGGATCAGCTTGCGCAAAATGCCAGCTTGCAAGCAGCCAATGACAGCAAAAATTCTCCGCAGCTACCGGATACGAACTCACCGATTGACAATCTTCTCAGTGAGATTGATGCCAATAATGCCTTCGCCAATGGCGGGTTGGTAAATGAAGAGCTGATGGATCAAGCAACCATCGCGCTGTTAGAAAACGGCGACAACTTGTTGACAGCAGGAAACTTCGCGGCTGCATCAAACCGGTTCACCAAAGTTCAATCGATCTACGGAACTTTCACCAGCGCGATATCGATTCGCCTGGCCATCTGCGCCGAATTCCGAGGGAAGTATCTTACGGCCGAAGCCCACTACCAAAGAGCAATCAAACTCAAGGCTCCGGCCAGCCACAAGTGGCTGGCGATCTCTGGAGTGACGCGAGTCAAAATTCTAAGCGGCAATTATTCAGAAGCCTTACGTCTATTGAGTGATCTGTTCCTTGAGTCACTGGGGAATCACGAAATACCCAAAGAAGTTGAGGCTCAGATTTCTTATCAACTGGCAACCGTTGCCCAACGGCTAGCGCTGGTTGACTACGATTTTGATTTATCTTCGCCCCAGGGAATTGGCTTCTTTACGGCTGACCCGGAGCTCGGCGCGATGCTTGCCGTTCTCAATGAAGGAACTCCCGAAGAAGCCAAGCAATCTCCAAACACACAAATTGGTGTGCCCGAGGGTGAAAACTCGAGCGGAGCTCCGAACGAATCTGAATTAGTTGACGATCCTAAAATATCCAAACAGGTCGTCGAAATTCTGCAACGTCCAAATGACAACATCGATTTGATGGTCATCAATTTAAACGCGCCAATCAACACGACACTGGCGATCCTGACCAGACAGATTGCTGCAGCGGCCGAATTGGATCTATTTGCGAGTCCACGTGCGCAAGCTGTGATTGCGAACCGAACCAAATCGTTATTTGCTGAAGGCGTGCCAGCGAACCTGATTCTTGATCATTTGTTGCTACCGCTCAACCTTTGTTGGCAGCAAGATGGAAAACGAATCCAAATCGTTTCGCAGGATGAAAAGAGCCCCTCGGATTTAAAAGACTTCTGGCGCGCCGTTGCGGAACGAACCTTTCGGCGATTCACGGTCGCATTCCCAGGTGACAGCCGGGCCAATTCAGCGCTTCTGTCTCGGGGCAACCTAAAATACATCCAGGATGATCTCGATGGATCTTTTATTCACTATCAAGAGTTGCTGAAGCAAAATCCCAAAGACGAATTGCTGGCTCGACTCTTTTTCAATCTTGGCAAACTTCATGTTCGATTCGGTCGAAACGAAGACGCCATCAAACAATTTTATCATGTCGTCGACCAGACTTATGATCGCCAATTGCAATCATCGGGATATTGGCTGGTAGCTCAACTCAGCCTTGAAACGGGCAACTTGCAGGACTCGATTCGAGCAGCCGGGCGGGCTTTAACCACTGCGCAGAACGACTTGCAAAAACGATTGGCGGCTTTGACGATGGCCAGATCGTATCTGATTTCGAATCAACCTTTCTCGGCGAACCAGGTGCTTTTCGACAATCGCAACGCCTTCAGTGATTCTGACTTGAAACCCACTGCGGCTGTAATTGGAAGTTACGCTCGGTATGTCGGTGTGACGGATGAAAGCAGTTTAAAAGCAGAACGCGAGCGATTGCTCGAGGCGGTCATGATGGCGAAAGACGAACAGTACTCAAACTTTATCGATTTGTACGTCGCCGCCCGAGCCTTTCAAGCACTGGGCTTTCAAAATCAAGCGATCGAAAAACTTAACTTGGCCGCGGACAGCACCACGATCGAGTTTTGGAAACGTCGTTTCCTGTTTGAGATGGCGGTGCAACTGAGCATCGCCAAAAAGAACAACGACGCAACAGCCATCTTCAAGTACTTAATTGCGGGTGGCGAAGACGAATGGATCACGAAGTCTTTGCTTCAACTCGCTCAAATTTATGAGACCGAAAAAAAAGCCTCCGAGTGCATTGAGATATGCCAGCGACTCTGGTCCAACAATCTGAGCGACGAAGAAAAACAAGCAACGTTAAACATGCTCGGCAAGTCCTATCGCTTGCTTGGCGAACATCATTCGGCAGCACTTTGTTTTGCTGGAATGATTCCTGTGAAATCAGCGAATTGAATTCATGATCAACAAACTACCAGAATCAAAGTTAAACGCATCTCAGTTACCTGGGCTTTATACCGGCGTGGGCTCATTGGGCGCTCATGTTCGCAGCATCCGAACTCCAATTCTCGGAATGATCAGCGCCTTGCTGATGATCGCAACTTCCAATCATAGTCTTGGCTGTCAGGTTACGCAGGAATCGCAAAACAGTCTGCGTTCTGATTTGAAATCTACTTCGCAAGGAAGTACAGAATCTCGAATCGCTCGCCGGATCCAGACCATCCAACGACTAAGTGAGTCAAACGGAAACGATCCTTTGGAGATGACCGCACCGAGCACCTTTCAAGACGTTGATTCGAATTCGACTGCCTCCAAACGCCCGGTTCAAATCGACTCCGACGATCCGAAAGAGTGGCGACACGTGAAAGCAATCCATAATCGAATCGATTCGTTGAAAGCGATCTTGGACAAGCAAAACATGGACGCCCGCAAAGCCAAGGCGAACAAAATTAAGCTGGACAATCTGATCGCTGCAATGAAAGCCGAAACAGCCGCCAAAGCGCTTGCCGCCAAACAAGCGACGGCGGCTGAACTGCCACCTGTCACACCAACCGATCAACCTCCAACAAACCCGACGCCCAGCGCGGCTGACCAAGTTCCTGATGTTTTGCCGTCTGAATCACCCGACACTCCCATCGATAGCGCCAAGGGCGTTCAAGTTATTTCGACACCAGTTAACTCGTTTGAATTGGCCAACAGCCTTCTCGCTACCAAGAACTACAAACAGGCTTTGAAAAGCTATCACGCACTGTTGAAAGAAGACAACTCTCTACATGACGAAAACTGGATTCGCTGCATGATGGCGAATTGTTTTCGGATGCTAGGTGATAATCCAAAAGCAGAAGCCCTTTATCGTGATGTACTAGAGAGCAAAGAAAAATCTCATACGGTGGTGTATGCGAAGTGGTTTCTCGATCATTTGACACAACGTCGCAATCTCAATGAGCAACTTCAAATTCTTGAAAATGAACTTCAAGCCAACACATCAGAAAGTTCCCAATGATCGATTCAAATTCAATTCCCGATTCGGCTGAAACTCGGAATTTAGAAGACCAGGTGCTTGCGTCGCTAACCACCATATTGGATCGATATCGACGTATCGATTCGTTGGCCGACAAAATGCTGGCGGAAGACAAAGCCGTTAAAGTTCTTGATGCCAATATGCTGAAACTAAAGAACGAGCGGGCGGAAATTGAACAACTGCAATTGCGAAGTAAAGGCATCCGGGAACAGTATCGACAATCACGCCCCCATGCATCGGAAGCGGTTAAGGCGATCACGACGGAAATTGGGAGTTTGGTTCAGGGACTATTGATGAAAGTCAGCCAACTCGAAAAACATGCTCGAACATCCTGCGAGAATCTTGTGCCACAGATTCAAGTCGGTGTTAAAGCAATTCAAATGAAAAGTGCTTACGGAAAATTCTCTTAAACATTTTCGATCGCGACGAACCCGTTGCGTTTGCTTCGTTTGATGATGCTTTGCGGTGTCAGCTCTAACGAAGCAAACGCAACTGATTCGCCAAACCTAGCAAGTCAATTGAATAAAGCCGAATGAACGTCGCGCTGCGTACGAGCATTCAAAACCGATTGTTCGCAGTCGGTTCTTTTCTAAAATCTTTTCAACAATTTATTCTGAGGTTCAAATGGTTCCATCTGGAGAACCCGCGGATCGCGCGCGCTTTAATGACGAGCCCGTCACTGAGTGCATCTACCCGATCAATTCGGATGTTCAAAGCTTACGCGCTGCCCAAACTTCTGCTGAAGACAATTGTGCGCCGTTGCCTTCTAAAACAAACAAGATCCAACATCGGCTTGAGAACGTTTCCGCAGGCGGAACGAATCATCAGATTACGTTTCAATCAAAAGTAATGCGGGACTTAATTGCGCAAGCAGAATTGTTCGCAAAGAGCTCGGCCACCGTGATGATCACGGGCGAAAGTGGAACGGGTAAAGAACTTTTTAGCCGCCTGATTCATGACCAAAGTAGGCGATTCAAAGAGCGATTCGTTGCGGTCAACTGCGCGGCGATGCCGGAGATGCTGGTTGAAAGTGAGTTCTTCGGGCACGAACGTGGAGCCTTTACCGGTGCTGTCCAGCGCCGAATCGGGCACTTCCAAGAGGCCGACCAAGGTACCATTCTGCTTGATGAAATCAGTGAAATCCCGGCATCGATTCAAGCGAAACTTCTGCGGGTCATCGAAGAACAGGAAGTCCAAAGGGTCGGCGGTAATCAATGCGAGAAGATCGACGTCAGAATCGTGGCGACATCTAACCGGGAGCTTCAAAAGGCAACGGCCAGTGGATCATTCCGGCTTGATCTCTATCACCGTCTCAACGTATTGAGACTTGAAATTCCACCGCTTCGTGAACGAACCCAAGACATTCCGGCTTTGGTCGAACATTTCATTAAGCTTTTTCGCGGCGCAGCCCATCCGGAGGATTCATCAAGAGAAGTGACGAGCATCAAAGGCAACGCGCTCGATAAACTCTGTCAACATTCTTGGCCTGGAAACATTCGCGAGCTAAGAAATATCATTCATTACGCCTGTGTCGTTTGCCAGTCCAATGAAATCAACGTTCATGATTTACCGGATTTGATTGACAACCAACCACCAGATTTGGAAAAAATGGAAGGCCGAATGCTGGCGGATGTTGAAAGACAAATGATTTTCGCGAGCTTAAAAAAGTTCGGTGGTAGCAAAACACTGGCAGCAGCCGAGCTTGGCGTCACCTCACGCACTATTAGCAACAAACTTCGGCTATACCAAGAACAAGGGCTGAAGGTCGCCTAATGGCTCCTCAGTAAACGCCTTGGAAAGCCGCGACTTAAGAAGACCGCCCCGTTGGTTGCGCCTCTAATAAGACATACATGCACAACATGAATGCGCAAAATCATGGAAAACAATTCCGGTGACACGAAACGAATTCCCGAAACAATTTAGGTTGATCGAACAAGTATTCTAAACCCTTTAGAGAATGGCTCTAACACTCGAAGGAAAGCCAAAAGACTTGCTAATGAAAATATAAATATTTTTGGCACTTGAATTGCAAAGAGGAATCTCAAACAGCAAACATCTATCTCAAAGGAATTTGCTGCGTTAGATCGAAGCGCTAGTTAGCTCAATTCATAAGTGATGTGATTTCAGTGCCCCAAGCCATTCAAACTTTTTTTGCGACACCAACTCCAACCGCCATTTCCAGTGCAGTTGGCTCGGTGACAGCGGAAACGGCAGCCCGCAGTGGCCAGGCGCCGCATGCCGACAGGTTATGCAAAGGGTGTTGGGATAAGAACACGATCGACGGAATGGCCAACCATTTGAAAGAGGCAGCCTCTGAAAGCGACGTTGGAGAATTTGCAGCATTGCTGATCGAGTCCGCTCCACTCGATGATGACACCAAACTTGCAGCACACGTCGCCGAGTCACCAATCCTTTCTGAAGACAAGGTTGAAGACGAACAGCCTGAACTGTTGGGCGGTGGCACTGCGGGAATATTTTTACATTCGATCCAATCAAGCAACAAAGTTCTACCAAACGCGTACGTCGCACCATCGACGCCGGCCGAAAAACTTGAAACTGAGCCGGCAACGATTGCTTCAACCACCGCCGTCGAATCCACAATCCCAATGCCGCGAAAAGACTTGCTGAACCAGCAATTCCAGTTTTTATCTGGCCAGGCTTTGACCGCTGAAGAGCCAATTATCGACACGGAAAACCCATTGAGCTTGAAAACCATTGACACGAACGCAAGCTCATCACCTGCTGTAACGACCAAGGGCCAGTCCGCTATACCAGAGGCCCAACCACCGGTCGACTTTGCCTTAGCAGCAACAACGTCCAACTTACCAAACGACAATCAGCGACCAAACGACAATCAGCGACCAAACGACAATCAGCGA
>CAZPTT010000185.1:0-4080 GCA_964589435.1 uncultured Pirellulaceae bacterium | reverse complement strand
ACCAAACGACAATCAGCGACCAAACGACAATCAGCGACCAAACGACAATCAGCGAACGATCGAACGAGGTGGGCAAGTCGTGACGCCCAATCAAGCCCAATGGAATGCAACAAGTTCGCCGCTCTTAGATTCTCGCCAAGAAACGCAGAACAGCAAAATCAACGAACTAGAAACGGCTCCGACAATTCGGGCAAGCGCAGACCAGCATCAATCAGTCTTAGCAAAACCGTCGCACTCATTTGAGCAAGGCATATCATCGCCAACAGTAACAGGTGACCATTTCGCTTCAAGTCAAACGGATTCGAATCAAGCCGCTTCAAGTCAAACGGATTCAAATCAGGTCGCTTCGAATCGAACGGCGAACACCGTAGCTGGTTTGAACCATTCAAACTTTGAGCCCAATGGCACAGCCGGTAGCTTCGGATCTTCACAAGACAACGCCTCTTCGCGGAACAGCATCGCACGAACTGGCTCTAACCATACCGCTCGTGTTGCCACTGAAAATACTAGCAGCACGAACACTGCAGGCGACACCCAAAGTACGCCGGCAGTCGACCAACCTCTCACGTCGGATGCACCGACGACTGAGGTGATTGATCAAACGATTACCGATTCGTCTGAACCAGAAACGACTGCTGCGGCTGCGTCGAACAACTTGCCAGCGACGCAAAACAAAGGGCGTCAGCGTAACGAATTCAAGGAAAGTCCACAATTGAAACGTGAGCCTCAAGCGGTCGAAGGCTCAAGCGAACTCCAATTGGAAACTGCTGATTCTCAATCGCAATCCGATTCAGAGGCAATACCTGAATTGGAATTTCCTCAGGTCGAGCCTTCAGCGGCGAACCTTTCTTCCCCAACCAACCACTCTTCAACCGCCGACCACTCTTCAACCGCCGACCACTCTGCAGCCGCCGAACACTCTTCCCCAGCAGAACCCCTAGCCCAACTGAGTGAAGCGATTCTAGGCGACAACGGTGCTTCACTTTCTGTTGACGGTCAGGCTCAAATTGAAAATTCGGTGGTTGCCAGTTTATCGTTGGAGCCTTTGCAAAACATTTCCTCAACGAATGAGGCGACACCAGCAAAGGCAGTCGACTCTTTAAGCGCTGCCGTAACCGAATCCGTCGTCGACCAAGTCGTTGAGACAATTACCAACGATTCAATCGACAGCCTCCGCGACAGCCGAAAACTCACATTGCAAATCCACCCAGCCGAGCTGGGACGTTTAGAAATTCAAATTGGATCTGAGTCCGATATTCTGAATGCACAAATCGTTGCCTCAGAGCACGTGACCAGCGAGCTACTTAATCGAGAGAAGATTCATTTGATCAATGCACTTCAGGAAATGGGCGTTGATCTTCCAGAAGTCGAAATTTCTCATCGGAACGACAAACAAGAGAATCCGTTCGAGTCACAAAACAACCGAGAGCAAACGAAACAACACCGATCAGCAAACTCATCGCAAGATCGATCGAAGAACCAGGCTTCAGGTGCACAATCAACGAACGAGAGCAACTCGTTGGCAAGTGAAGCCAGACCAACCACTATCAACATGGTGGCCTAATATCGAGTCTAAAAAGCCGTTCAACATCACGTGATGAGCAGCTCAACGAATTCTCAAACCAACTTACACATCAACTTAAATAAAAGGGATTGGCATGGAAGCCACAGGAATCTCCTCGCAATTGGCAACAACCGACTATTTGTCCTTATTGACAATTCAATTGCAGAACCAGGATCCGATCGATCCGGTTGCCCAAGAAGACTTCACGGCCCAACTGGCTCAATTCTCTCAGCTTGAAGGAATTGAAAACCTGAACACTTCGTTTCAAAGCATGTTGCAATTGCAAGAAATTTCTCAGGGATTGGACTTGGTTGGCAAGACAGTTGACTACTTGGACGTCAACACGGAACAGTTGACGTCTGGCAAAGTTGATGAATTCTATGTCGACGGAGGTGTCGTCAATCTTGTCATCAACGGTGGCCCAATCACAGTCGATTTGATTTCCGGAGTACGCGCAGACTAACGCTCAATACTCACAAGCTAGTCCGTCGAAAATACCGCTTCCGACGGACGAGCTTGAGCCAGACAATCCCGCTTGTTTGGCAAAGCCAGTCAATTGATCACATCCCGCTGCTCAGTTGATGAAGAGAACCGATTCCGCTTAAACCCAGTAACCAACCCAGAAAGACACGATGTCTCAAACTCTACTCACCGGTGCGTCCGGCCTGTTGTCACACCAGCGAAAACTTGACGTCGTTGCCAACAACTTGGCCAACTTGAATACGACTGGCTATAAGTCGCAGCGAATTCTCTTCAGTGACTTGCTCTATACCACGATTCAGCCAGCGGCTTCCGGTTCCAGTGGTGACTTTGGCGGAACCAACCCACGTCAAGCTGGTTTTGGTGTTGCCGTGGCGCAGACCGGACGTAACCAAGGGCAAGGTGTTTTGACGGCGACTGGTTCTTCATTTGACTTCGCCATTCAAGGCGAAGGCTTCTTTGTGCTCGATGATGGCACCACAAATTACAGTCGAGCAGGAGCGTTTTCACTCGACTCCAATGGCTATCTTGTCGATCCTGCATCCGGTGCGTTTGTGCAAAGACACGGTTCCCTCGGCGAAGGCGTGGATGGCTTTCCGCAATTTCAAGTGCCCGGCAATAATGCGATCCAGGTTCCATTGGGTGCGGGAATCGCTGGCAGGATCACCTCAGAAGCCTCTTTCGCGGGCAATCTTCCAGCCACGGCGATTCCACCATTGGCCGAGGTCATTGTTTCGGTTTCACCGTTCCTGTCGGGTGGAATCGCAGCAACTGGAACCACGCTTTTAGATGACCTGGATTCAAACGTAACCAACTACACGGCAGGAGATGTACTTCGCATCGAAGGCACAAATGTTGACGGCTCCGACATCCTTTCCACACTAGCCGTCGATGGCACAACAACCCTTCAGGATGTTGTTGACGAATTTAACAACGTTTTAACGGGGGCAAGTGCAGCACTTGGGGCTGATGGAAACATTACGATCACCGCTGATGAACAAGGCGCAACGAATCTTGCGATCGAGGTCTTCGACGATCCGGCAAACACTGGCCAAACAGGATTCGCCAACAATAAACTTGTTACCACGGTCGAAGGGAAAGCCGGCGACATCGTTGAGTCGACAATCGAAATCTTTGACTTGAGAGGCGAGCCCCACTTCGTTGGTGTTGAATTTCAAAAGCAAGATAACAATAGCTGGGACGCCACCTTCGTTCTCGAAAGTGAAAATGGAGAATTGACCGATGGTGTCTTTCGAATTGAATTCTCGGAAGATGGCCAACTGAGCAACGTGCAAGGAGCAGGCGGAGGTGAGACCAGAAACATGTTGCTGAACTTCGATTCAATCACCGAGCAACAAGAGATTGCCCTGTCGTTTGATCAGCTCAGCCATTTAGCCACCAACTATTCATCGTCGTTCGAGCAAAACGGATTTCCACCCGGTAACTTGGTATCAGTCAATGTGACTCAGCAAGGCGTTTTGGAGGGCACCGCGACCAACGGTCAACGCGTGCCAATTGCTCAATTAGCGATCGCAAGTTTCATTAATGTGCAAGGTCTCTCGGCCAAAGGACAAAACTTCTTTGACGCAACTTCGAACAGTGGACTTGCTCAGATTGGCCCTGGTTTAACGGGAGCAAATGGAGTTGTTCGTGGTGGTCAACTCGAATCATCTAACGTCGATGTGGCTCTTGAATTTACGCAACTCATTGTCGCACAACGAGGCTTCTCGGCAAACGCGCGAACCATCACCGTGGCAAGCGAAGTCCTGGAAGAGTTAGCAAACATCGTTCGATAAACAAACAGGCAAATAGCACCCAACACTGCGATGGATTTCTTCATCGCGGTGTTTTTTTGTGCCCATGCTCTTCAACGACAAGAAGCTGGACACCACGTAGCTACGCATTTCTTGGTTTGTTATTTCTTGGTTTGTCATTTCTTGATTTAGCTTCAAAGGAGCGGTCGCACTTAGCTGCGGGCGAGAGCCCGCAGAGTCGATGTTTCATCGCAATCAAGTCACTAAGAGACGTTCGCAAGG
>CAZPTT010000184.1:0-11984 GCA_964589435.1 uncultured Pirellulaceae bacterium | reverse complement strand
GCTAGCCACGGATTCGTCCGAAAAACCGGGGCTAGCGCCCAAACGGCTCACATGAGGAACCGGAACTTTGAATTGGAACAAAGCACTAGCTGGATTCTACATGGGTGCTGTTTTCATGCCGCTTCAAGCATGGCATGTTTTACTGAAATCGATCACGCTGATTCGGCAATGAAATCGTTCCCGAGAGAGCTTGCCAACGTTTGAGCCATTCTCAAAGACAAGTTTTCCAATCTATTTCCAAAGTGACACATTCAATCGAAGATCACAAATAGAGTATACTGATCGAAAGATAAACTGCACTGATCTTACTCATTTTGCATTGCATCTTGCGCCGAATTCCCAACCTTTTGAGGTCTCTTGTGAACCAGCGTTACCTTGTTTCGCTCGCTGCATTTTTGTTCGTTTACTTAGTTGTTGCGAGTGTCAACTTCGCTGCTGAAGAGGACTCGTTATTCGTTGAAGCAGAAAGTTTCGCGGAACACGGTGGCTGGAAACTGGATACGCAGTTTATTGGTGAAATGGGGTCGCCTTATTTGCTGGCCCATGGTCTTGGCCGCTCTGTTGAGAATGCTACGACGAACGCGATGTTTGCGGTTCCTGGAAGTTATCACGTTTGGGTGCGGAATAAAGATTGGGTGGCTCGATGGGGAGCCACTGGCGCTCCGGGCAAATTCAAACTGGTCGTGAACGGCACAGAGCTCGAAACCGAGTTTGGAACCAACGGTGCTGAGTGGGCTTGGCAATATGGTGGCACGGTCGACATTTCAGAGGCAGAGACAACGCTTGAACTGAAAGACCTGACCGGATTCGACGGACGCTGTGATGCCATCTATTTCTCATTGAAAAAAGAAGTTCCTCCCAGTGGTGAATCTCTCGCTCAATGGCGTCGCGAACAACTGGGATTGGCTGACCAGCCAACACGCATGGCGGGCTACGACCTAGTCGTCGTCGGCGGTGGTTATTCAGGAATGGGTGCGGCGTTAAGTGCGGCCCGGATGGGATGCAAAGTTGCCTTGCTTCAGAACCGAGGAGTCTTGGGGGGAAACGGTTCCAGCGAGGTTCGTGTGTGGGCCATGGGAAATATTCGGCGCGGGCCTTATCCTCGGGTCGGCGAAATTATCAACGAGTTTGCTGATTCAGCACAAAAGTCCCCGGGGACTTATGAGGAGTTTGGGGATGCGCACAAGGAAGCCATTGTCCGAGCCGAGCCCAATATAGATTTGTTTTTGCATCACCATGCCTTTGCAGCGACGGCGGAAGACAGTCAAGTGACTAGTGTAACGGCGTTTGATACACGGACGAGCGAGCAGCGTGAATTCGTCGCGCCGCTGTTCGTTGATTGCACCGGTCATGGGACGCTCGGTTACCTCGTAAAAGCCAAATGGGAGATGACGCCCGATGGTCGTATGGGGATGAGCAATATGTGGGCTTGGGATGAGCAGTCGGAAGCCGTCCAGTTTCCCAAGACGGATGAGTGGGCTCTCGATCTCGACATGAAGGACTTTCCCTACCCTCGCGATCACCACGGTCAATGGTTTTGGGAGAGTGGTTTTGACAAAGATCCCATCAATGATGCGGAAGGAATTCGCGACTGGAATCTACGAGCGGTCTATGGTGCCTTCAACGCGATGAAAAATCGTGATGGGGCTGAGAAACATCCCAACGCATTCTTGACATGGGTCGCGTTTATCGGCGGGCCGCGCGAATCGCGTCGGATCATTGGCGATGTTCAGTTAACCAAAGAAGACATCGTTGATAAGCGTGAATTTAAGGACGGCGTGGTTCCCACCACTTGGTCGATCGATTTGCATTACCCGAAAGAGCAATACGCCGAGAAGTTCGCAGACAATCCATTCATTTCAAAGGCTGTTCACGACCGACGGGTTGATCGGAATGTTGGCTATCCTGTTCCCTATCGTTGCTTCTATTCCGCCAATATCAGTAATTTGTTTATCGCAGGTCGATGCGCAAGTACAACACACGAGGCGCTCGGAACCGTACGCGTTATGAAGACTTGCGGGATGATGGGTGAAGTCGTTGGTAAAGCGGCCTCGATCTGTCGTCAACGCGACTGTAATCCGCGAGCCGTCTACGAGCAGTACTGGGGCGAAATGGACAAACTCCTGCAGCTTCCTGGTGGCGCCCGCCGGTTGACCGTAAACGATGCGATTGTCATGCCGGCCATTGTTCCTGACATCCCGCCGTCAGCGACGAAGCTAAAAATGAAGGGGCTTTCCAAAGACGACTCGATGGCTCAAACCACTGGCAATTGGCAGACAGGAAGTGGCTTGAAGGGTTTCGCGGGCATTGGTTACCAATACGCCAATGGCAATGCGAAGGCAACGATGACGTTCAAATTCAATATCAAGAAAGCTGACAAATATGATGTGCGAGTTGGCTGGCGGAACCACAAAAACCGAGCCACCAATGCGAAGGTCATCGTTAAATCATCAGCCGGCGAATTGAAGCTAAAGTTGGACATGACCAAGCCACCGGCGATCGATGGATCTGCACATTCGCTTGGCATATTTGAGCTCGAAAAGGACTCGAAGTGCTTGGTGATCTTCGATACTGATGGCGCGAACGGAAACGTGTGCACGGACTTTGTTCAAATTTTGCCGGTCGAGAAGGAAGCAGCGAATAAAGACTGATTCAGCAGTTTGGAATCCTCTTTCAACAGTAACAGCAAGAGCTATTCAAGAGTTGAAATTTTCATGGAACAAGTAATGTCAAAACGCTACTCCCTGCGGGAGAGCTGCGAAGTCGTCGTTAACGGAGTGGCGCAAACCACCCGGCGCGTCAACAGCCGGACGACGAGTGTTGTTCCGCGAGGAGAGAGGCAGAATTTGCAATTCTCCTACCGCTTTCCGAAACAAACGAAGTTCATAATTTTTTTTGTTTTGTGGGCGCTTTCGTTCACGTTTGTCACGAAGGACTATTGCGCGGCACAAGAATCGAAAGGCGAGCTCGAACAGCCGAACATCATTTGGCTGATGGCGGAAGACATGGGCTTGGACTTGGAGTGTTATGGAATGCCGGCGGTGAAGACTCCGAATCTGAACAAGATGGCAAAAGAGGGAACTCTTTACTCGCGAACGTATTGTGCCAATCCGATTTGCTCGCCAAACCGATCTTCAATGATGGTTGGCGTTCATCAAACGATTATCAACGCTCACCACCACCGCAGTAATCGTGATTTGCCATTGGCCGCTCCGTTCAAACCAATCACCAGTTGGTTGCGCGACGCAGGGTATACCTGCTTATTGGGGCACAGCCTCGTGATGGGCAAGGGCACAAAAACGGATTGCAACTTCAAGCACAAAGCGGTTGGGCCTTATGACGGCGTTGAAAAATTTGGACTGTTCGACAAGCAAGCCGATTTCTCAGCCGACCAACAACCTTTCTTCAGCCAAATCCAATTGAAGGTCACCCATCGCGGCGATTGGTGGAATGACGTTCGCAAGAACTCTCAGCATCCCGTGGCATTGGAAGATGTCGTGCTGCCAAAGTTTTTTGCTGATACACCTGAGATTCGATATGACTGGGCAACCTATCTAGACCAAGTCGAATACATGGACGCTGAAGTCGGCGCTTTGATGGCAAACTTGAAAGCGCAAGGGCTGGATAAAAATACGATCGTGATTTTCATTGCCGATAATGGCCGCTGCAACTTGCGGGGAAAAGGCTATCTGAATGAGTCGGGCATTCATGTTCCAATGATCGTCTGGGGGCCGCCACAATACGTGACGCCAGGAACCGTGATCGATGAGATGGTTTGCACGACGGACATTTCAGCCTCCGTTTTGAAACTTGCTAAGTCGGAAATTCCAAAGTACATAACCGCCAAGCCGTTCTTGGGCGTTGAGAAACCCGAGTATCGCGACTTTGTCCGGTCTGCTCGTGACATCTGGGACGAGATCGATGATTGCTCGCGGAGCGTTACGACGAAAAGATTCAAGTACGTCAAGAATCATATGCCGGGCGTGCCGTGGGCGACGGATCAAGCCTATTTGGAGCTGAACCGCCCCGCCCTGCATGTTATGCGTCGTCTTAAAGCAGAAGGCAAATTGTCCGATCAGCAGATGGCCTTTTTTCATGACGAGAAACCAGCTGAAGAATTGTTCGATCTGGAGTCGGATCCGAATGAGCTTCGAAACTTGGCTGATGACCCCGCCTACGCTAACCATTTGGCTGAAATGCGAGCAAGAGAAGCTCAATGGCAAACGGACTATGGTGACCTCGGCATCGAGGATCTTGGAAAGCGACAACCGGTGAAGGGCTTGGGGGCCGAGTTGGCTCGTGCAGGCGTCAAGCAGAATGAACCTGAACTGTGGCAGCGGTTGGAGAATGGCGAGTTGCTGAATACTCACGAGTGGATGAAGAAGTATGGCCGCAGGCCAAAGCCAAAAAATCGAAACAACAACTAGACAATTTCAAACTTAACCTGGATTGAAACCTTGCAAAAAATGACGGCCTCGACATGGCTCTTGTTCGGATTGGTTTGTTGTGGCTGGAGTTCTGCGAAGGCGAATGATTCAGTTGCCGATGGACGCGATTCGCAATCGACTCAATCTACGCAACCCAATGTAATTTACATTTTGGCGGATGATCTTGGTTACGGCGATCTTGGCTGCTACGGCCAAGCGAAATTCAAGACACCTCATATTGATCGTTTGGCAATTAACGGGATGAGGTTTACTCAGCACTATTCTGGTAGCACCGTCTGTGCGCCTTCGAGATGTGCTTTGCTGACCGGAATGCACACGGGGCACACACCGGTTCGCGGAAACGCGGAAGTGAAACCCGAAGGCCAGGCTCCGATGCCTGCCGACACGTTTACCGTCGGGCATTTTCTCAAAGAAGCTGGTTACCGAACTGGAATATTTGGGAAGTGGGGACTTGGTGCCCCAGGATCAGTCAGTGAACCGTTGAAGATGGGCTTTGACCGATTTTACGGTTACAACTGCCAGCGAATCGCGCACTGTTACTATCCGGCTTTCGTGTGGAACGATGACCAGCGTGAATTGCTATTCGGTAACGTTGCCCAAAAACGCGGTGAGTATGCACCTGATTTGATTCACGAAGAGGCGCTGAAGTTCATCCGTGACAATAAAGACCGGCCTTTTTTTTGTTACTACGCCGCAGTGCAGCCGCATGCCGACATGGTTGCTCCCGAAAAATACATGGAGAAATACCGGGGAAAGTTTCAGCCTGAAACGCCGTACCCAGAAGACTATTACCACGGTCAAGCCGAACCTCACGCTGCGTTTGTTGGAATGGTCAACGTGTTGGATGATTACGTTGGCGAGATCGTCAATGAATTGGAGGCACTTGGCATCGCGGAAAATACTTTGATCATTTTTACGTCAGACAATGGGCCTCACGTCGAAGGCGGGCACGACCCTGAGTTTTTTAATTCCAACGGTTCGTTGCGAGGTTACAAACGAGACCTCTATGAAGGAGGAACCCGAGTTCCGATGATCGCGAGTTGGCCTGGCCAGATTCAAGCTGGTTCTGTCAACGATCATGTTTCCGCGTTTTGGGATTTTCTTCCGACGATCGCCGATCTTTCGGGAAGGAAGCTCGACCGGAAAACGGATGGTGTTTCCATGGTTCCGACGCTGTTAGGTAAACCGAACCAACAAGAACACGCTTATCTTTACTGGGAGTTTCCCGCCAAGAAAGGTCGCGTGGCGATACGCCAAGGCGACTGGAAAGCCGTTCGTTACGAGATTGCCCTCGATCCGGACTCGCCGCTTGAGCTTTATGACTTATCAAGTGATCCCGGTGAGCTACGAAACGTGGCTGCGGAAAATCCTGCGGTCACCAGCAGGCTACGAATCCTGTTAAAGGAGGCGAGAACAATTCCAGATAACCCGCGTTTCGACCTTCCTAAAAAGCGATCAAAATAACAGGCGTAATTTTATCGGCCTTCAGCAAAAACTATTATTTCCCTCGGACGTGCCAATGTCACAGCTTTGTAATTCATTTTTGCCCGTGCGATGGGCGTTGCCGTTGCTCGGCATGCTTGGTGTTTTTGTTGCAAACGCGTCTGCTGTGGAGAATCCTTCGTCAGCGAACCGACCTCCTAACGTTGTACTCATTATGGCAGACGATATTGGAATCGAAGGGCTGGGTTGTTATGGCGGCACCAGTTACGCTACGCCCAATTTAGATCAATTAGCCGCGACCGGCATTCGCTATCGGAACGCGCACGCCCAACCGCTATGCGCAAACACTCGTTTGCAGTTGATGACGGGATTGCACAACAATCGCAATTGGATTTGCTTCGGAATTCTGGATCCCAAAGCAAAAACGATCGGCCATTTCTTAAGTGAAGCCGGCTATCAATCTTGCATTGCGGGTAAATGGCAGCTTCAGAGCTACGATCCGCCAGACTACCCCGGCGCTGAGACTCGTCGTGGCCTCGGGATGCATCCGCAAGATGCAGGATTCCACAATTACAGCCTTTTCCATTCCTTGCATACTGAAGACAAAGGCTCCCGCTATCCCAACCCGACTTGGTTGGAAGATGGAGAGCTCAAACACGCGCCGGGCAAATATGGACCTGACATGTGGGTGAACTACATCAACGCGTTTATGGAACGTGAAAAAGATAAACCCTTCTTCGTCTACTATCCTATGGCACTACCGCATTGGCCAATGACTCCTTCACCGGACAGCGCGGCTTGGAATGATCCGCAGCAACGAGAGACGCCTGACACAAAGCACTTCAAATCCATGGTCGAGTACATGGATAAATGTGTCGGCAAAATTGTCAGTAAAATTGAGGAGCTAGGTTTGCGAGAAAATACGTTGATCGTCTTTTATAGCGATAACGGAACGCACTTAAAGATCACGTCGGAAACGGTGAATGGATCGGTCGCAGGTGGCAAAGGCCTACCGACGGATGCAGGAACTCATGTACCTTTGATCGCCAACTGGCCCAACAAAGTTCGTGTGGGCGTTTCCGACTCACTGGTCGATTCGACAGATTTCATTCCGACGTTAATGGAAGCAATCGAACGTCCGCTACCGCAAGACCATGGACTGGATGGGATTAGCTTTTACCAGGATCTGCTGAGCGAAAAATCAGCCGCTCCGCAAAGAGAATCGATCTACTGTTTTTACGACCCTCGTCCGGGCTGGGACAAAGACCACTTCACGCGGCATGTTTCGGCTCGTGACCGGCGGTGGAAACTTTACGAGACAGGCCAACTGTTTGATATTGAAAACGATGTACTGGAAAAATCTCCATTGCTGGCGAACAACGATGACGACAAACTTGCTCAAGTGAGAGAACGGTTGGCTGCGGTATTGAAAAAAAATGCAGTTGAAACGAAATAACAACCGCCGAATTAAGAATTCATATTCAATCACTACGTTCGAGCAATGAAACGTACTTTCATTCTCCAGCAGCAATCTCGATTCTCGTGATCGTCTGGAGTGCAGGCCGCTCGTGTTCCGATTTACGGCGGCAAAGAAGTGGCTTTTTTGACTGGATGAAGAGTCACTCGAATAGGGTGCGCCGCGTGTAGGTTGGACGCAGCTTAAGCAAAACAAATGGAATGACTTGCAGAACGTCTATTGGAATAAAAAGCATTCAGATCGCACAGTAACGTTACCAAGGGCGAAATTGAAAACCGTTGCCACGCAGACCGATGTCGCCAGTTGGAATTCCGATATTGTCGAAGTGGCTTTGGTGAAAGCCGCCGATGTAGCGTGAATCGACTTCGGCAGGGTCTCTGTATCGAGGAGTCGACGGACCGTCGAGAATCCGCGACACCAATGAATTTCGGGTTTGCGAGTATTGACTGGCCTCAAATTTGTAAGGCTGTTGCCGAATTGGATTGTGGATCGAAGCCGATTTGATTCTGGCACTTCGATTGAAAAATCCTCTTGGTCGTTGAGCTTGGCAATCTGAAACCATTGCGATTGCAGCCAAAAAGGCCGCGATGGAAAGCACTCTCAACATAAATTTATTCCTTAAAGAAGCGGTGCTTGTGATGTCTTGCTCGTCGGTGATGATTTCGCTGTGTCTTGCGTCAGAGCACTATTGCTAACTTCGGTTGTAGACCGGCTGCCGGTGAAGTCGCGGCCGCGAAGTCAAACTAATTCGTCCAGTCGTCTCAAGCTGAATCGTCGATCGACGTGAATTTATAAGCACGTTCTCGAAGAGTACCGTATTGCATATTCCGTATTCCGGCTTCCTGACAGATTGACTTCAGCCAAGGAGTTGGTCTTTTCACGTCGAAGCGGTAGTTCAAGCGTTAAAGTTTCATCTACAATGGCAACTCAAACGCTAATTAGAAATTTTGCGAAGAAGACGGGAATTACGCGATGTCCAATCGCTGCTTTGGCATCATCAGAAAGAACTAAAACTTATGAAGACGTTTCGATTCCTCACGTGGCTGACTGTTTTGACGGTTTGTCTGTTTCCGAGCGTTGCACCAGGCCAAGAGACTTCCTCAAGTCCGGGATTGCAATCGGTACTCACTTCCGTCGAACAAAGTGCTTTTGCACGAACCAATTCGAGTAGCACTTACGCCGCCGATCGGTCTGCACAAGACGACGAACGGGGGACTTTGATTTTTGAAGACCAGTTCGAACGCAACGAATCGCAAGAAACGAAAGACGAGATTGGCAACGGCTGGGGATCCAACAGTAAAAAGCGAGCAGCGGGCAACAAACAAGTCGACTTGAAGGATGGCGCGATGTATATCGCGCGGCACGCAGTGGCTGATCATGGGGTATCGGTAACACAGCCCATTGCCTTTCGAGATGGCTCGGTAGAAATAAAATTCATGCTGGAGAACGAAAACGATAGCCTTGGTTTGAATTTTGCAGATCTGGAATTCAAGGAAGTCCACGCTGGGCATTTGTTCAAAGTAGTTATCGGGACAAAAAAGGTAGAGTTGGCTGATTTGAAAACCGGCGTGATGGATTTAGAGATTAGAGATCTACGAAAAGCAAAAAAATTGAATGCAGCCCAGCAGGCGATGCTGAAGACCAAAGTAAAGCGTTTCCCAAATAAGCTTGAGACCAACAAATGGTATTCCGCAATTGCCAGAATTACGGGCGACACACTGACGGTTTCTATTGATAGCAAAGAGATCGGCTCGTTTTCGTCACCCGGTATCGCTCATCCCACCAAACGCATGTTACGACTTGCGATCGCGAAAAAAGTGGTGGTCGATGACATACGAATCTACGCTCGTGATGAGAAATCAAACGTTGCGCCCAAAATCGGTGCGGATGAATCTCCACTGAAAGTTCTTTTAATCGCTGGTGGGTGTTGTCATGACTACGCGGCTCAGACAGCGATTCTGAAGAGTGGAATCGAAGCCAAAGTGAATGCGGAAGTGACTGTTATTTACAATCCGAATACGAAAACAACGGCCACGTTTGAGATCTATGAAACGGATGATTGGGCTGATGGATACGACGTGATTTTGCACGACGAATGTTGTGCGGACGTTACCGATGGGCCCTATGTGAAGCGGATTCTGGCAGCTCACAAAAAAGGGATTCCCGCTGTCAATTTGCATTGTGCGATGCACAGTTATCGCTGGGGCGATTTTCGAAAGCCAGTCGAAGTTGATGCGACTAATGCCGGCTGGTACGAAATGATTGGAATTCAGTCATCTGGTCACGGGCCCAAATCGCCTATCGAAGTTGAATACGTCGATTCGGAAAGCCCATTGACTAAGGGCATGAAAAATTGGACGACGATTGATGAAGAGCTTTATAATAACGTTCGCATGTTCAGCGGAGTCACGGTCTTGGCAACCGGTAAACAAATGCAAAAGCCTAACAAGCGGGCGCTCAAGAAAAATCCAGATGCGAAGCCGTCCGAGCAGAACGCTGTCGTTGTTTGGACGAACCGATACGGTCCGAACAAGACAAAGATTTTCAGCACTTCGCTCGGTCACTTTAATGAAACCGTGAAGGACGAGCGGTACATTGATTTAGTGGTTCGAGGATTGTTGTGGACGACGGGGCGTTTGGCGAAAAACGGAACGCCTGCAGCAGAGACCGTAAAGTAGTCGTTGGTTGCGAGGTTCGATTCGTCTGTGAATGTTAACGTGATAGTGGGCGATGTGCTTGAAACGCCAGCCGATGTGTTGGTTTGTCCGGCAAACCCGTGGCTTAACATGTCTGGTGGCGTCAACGGTGCGATCTTGATTCGTTGCCCGACTCTGCAGGCTGAACTTCACGGAATCCTGGCCAAAGCCGAGACTTCAGCTTTGGCCGCTGGTTCAACAGTTCAGACTTCGGCTGGCTCACTGCCTTTTGGAAGAGTCGTTCACGCGATCGCCATTGACCCGTTTTACGAAACCTCGCCAGAGATTGTCGCGTTGGCGCTGGAAGGTGCGTTCGATCTTTCCGTTCAGCTTGGGGCTTGTTCAGTTTCACTACCAACGCTTGGAACTGGTTATGGCCCGATGTCAATTCAGAGCTTCGGGGAAGTGTTTGCCAAAAGTAAATTTCGAGAAACCAGTTTGTTGAAAACTCATTTAGTCGTGCGAACCGCTGAAAACGCTGATACTTTAAAGTTAATACTCGAGTGAAATCAGTGCGTTTTTTTTGGGCAAAGCCATGGATCGAGAGCTAATCAAAACGAGCAAGTTTCTTAGTTTGGTTTTGCGGCACAAGCCGGAAACGATTGGAATGAAGCTTGAACCTGATGTCCATTGATGGCTTTGTGACTAGTTCATAGACGGGTCTGGAGGAACATGGGCGCCGAGTTGGGACTCCATGATTTGCTGACCGAACGTTTCACACACTTTTTTCCAGAGCTGGTCCGGCGATTGAAAGACGTGTTCAAATTCGGCAGGCATGATCAGCCATCCGCCCAAATCAATTTCGTTTTCAAGTTGACCCGGGCTCCAACCTGAGTAGCCACTGTAAATCCGAAATTCCTGAATGTCTTGAGCGACGATTTCGTTCAAATTTTGCCGGCCCATGGAAACGTAAACACCTTCAAGAAGATTGGACTCGGCAAATGCTAAGCTCGTGTGCAAGGCGATCAGTGGCCCTTCAACCGGTCCACCGACATTGACGGGGAGTTCGCAAGGAGATTCGATTTCAGATACTTCTTTCCAAACTTGGGCGACCGATATTTCGGAAGGCCTGTTGAGGATGACACCCGATGCGCCTTCATCGTCATGCTGGATCATCAAAACGACTGATCGGAAGAAGTTTCCATCCTGCAGTTCTGGAACGGCGATAAGCAGTTTTCCTTTGAGACTTTCCACGATTGGGACCTCGGTAAGAATGTTAGGTTTTGCCGGTCGGACTGAAATTCGTTGGCTGGAGCAGCGTAGAGACGCAAAGTGGAATGCTCGGGCTGCGATGAGTTTTGGCGTTTTCCCACTCTTGACTTGATTGTTCGTTCATTTGGGCTGGGGAGGAAGTCTTTTGCTGGAAAAAACCGGCTATTTTTGCAAAACATGCCATTTGACGAATCGTGGTTTGCCGATAAACTAGGTGATTCGAAAATGACCTGAAATTTCAACAATCTGAACATCGTAGCTGAAACATGAAATCTGACATTCATCCAAACTATCGTCCTGTTGTATTCAAGGACAAAACGGCTGACTTCGCAATCTTGACTCAGTCGACGATCAACACCAAAGAAACCATCAAGTGGGAAGACGGCAACGAATACCCGGTTTACTTTGTTGACATCTCAAGTGCCTCCCACCCGTTTTACACTGGTAAGCAACAGTACGTTGATACCATGGGCCGCGTCGAGAAATTCAAGAAGAAATTTGGTGGCAACTACAACTCAGTTCAGAAGAAAAAGAAATAACGCCCTAGAACGGCCCTCGAGCGTGTTTTCGAGATCATAGAGTTTGATCTAAAATTCAAAGTAAAAGGCGACTTGAATCCAAGTCGCCTTTTTCGTGCGCTGTCTGTGGCCTCAGACAAATCGACTCGCATCAATTTGGAACGCGAGAAACGGTCTCAACTACTTCGAC
>CAZPTT010000183.1:0-12082 GCA_964589435.1 uncultured Pirellulaceae bacterium | reverse complement strand
GTGTTTTGCCGTATCATCGTCGCTGACGCTCCTTAATAGCGGCCTACAACCGCTCAGTTTGAGTAGCAGGTCGCACTCTATAGCCAGGCCTCCCTCTATGGTCAGGCCCCCTTCTATACTTGTGAATCGACCTTTTCAACCCGACCATTCGAAGACATTTCCGCCAAATCGCCGGTTGTTTTTGCAGGGCCAATTGGCAAGGATTCGCCGCAAGTGCAGCACCGGGAAAACAGAACTTCTAACCTTCTAAATTTGGCATATCCGAAAACTGCCTTGCCTCCTCTGCCGAATTGCGCCGCATGAGAATACAATAAGTCTTCGGGCTTTCGAGAATCGCGATCCCCCATTCAAAGATCGCATGTGATCTTGAAGCTGCTCGCCTCAAGCATTTTTGGCAAACGCAATCCACTCAACAAATCGACCAGAAATTTCATGTCAGAAACTTTTTACGTTGTCCCCGTCCAACAGCACAACTCGCTCGTTGAATCCGCCTATCGTTTTCGAAAGTTCAATGAAGAAGAATCCAAAGCCGCTGCAAAATTCTCGGCGTTTGCCAGCTGGCACGGAATTCGTACCCACAACGCGTTGAAGGCGATTCACCTAGATCACCTATTCGGATCTTCAGCGGGCGGATGTGTTCCAGACGCAGAAATAGAAAAGAAGGATTCTCGCTTCGCTGCGTCGCAGATTTGGAACGCCAACAAAAAACTTGGCCAAGCGACAGCTTACGCCGCAATGGAAGAAGCCACCGACCTAGCCGACAAGTACGGAATCGGACAAGTCTCCGTTGACAATGCGTTTCATTATTTGTGGGGCGGCGGCTACGTAATGGAAGCCGCGCAAAAGGGCTACATCGCTTACACCAATTGCACCGCAGCACTGGCCGAAGTCGTACCGTTTGGCGGCAAGACTCCGACGCTCGGCACAAACCCGCACTCCTGGGGATTCCCGACAACTGATGCCGTCGGCTTTCCACTGGTCATCGATTGGGCGACTTCTGTGATCGCGATGGGTCGCGTCCAACAGTTCCAGCGTGAAGGAACAGCACTCCCTCCCAATGCAGCCGTTGATGCAAGTGGCAACATGACGACCGACGCCAACGAAGTGGCTGCGTTGACGACGTTCGGTGCCCACAAAGGCTACGGGCTTTCAGTCATCAACGAAATCGTTGGTGCCTTCATTGGTGGTTCACTTCCAACATTGCGTTCGCGCTGGGGGAAAGCCAAAAACGAAAAACACACGCCGGCATTTTACTTTCAAGTCATTCATCCGGATGCGATGAGTGGCGGAGACTTTGCTCAAGGCCGCACTCAATCAGAAAATGTAAAAGCCGTTTTGGATGACATCATCGGACCGGGAAATGAGAAGTGCTTATTGCCCGGCCAGATTGAAGCTCAATCGGCGGCCCGCTCAAAAAAGAACGATGGCCTGCTGTTTTCAGAAGCCGAAATTGCCGCCTTCAACGAAATCGCCACCGAGTGTGGCGAGGCAACTTGGGATATCGGCAGCTTCAAGACCGCTGAATAGGTCGACCGCTGAATAGGTCGAACGCTGAATAGGTCGACCGCTGAATAGGCCAAATTTAGAAACAAGCCAAGTCGTGACTTACCTCCAACTTTTTATTTAGATGCAAACTACCATGTCATATCTTGATCAACTCTTTTCACTCGAGGGAAAAACAGCCGTCGTCATCGGCGGGACCGGTGAGCTTTGTGGAGCCATGGCCGAAGGGCTTGCCAGCGCCGGCGCGGAAGTCGTTTTGGTCGGTCGATCAGAAGAGAAGGCCAAAGCACGCTTGAGCAAAATCGAATTGGCAAATGGAAAAGCTTATTTTGTTCCTTGCGAAGTTGACTCAAAGGAAAACCTCGAGCAACTATTGGCGACTGTTCTCGAAAAGTCCGGCAAGGTCGATATCGTTGTCAATGGAGCCGGCACCAATAGCGCGACTCCGTTTCTCGAAGTCCCCGAAGACGAATACGACTGGATCTTCAAAGTAAATATGAAAGGCGTATTTCTTGCCTGCCAGGTGTTCGGCAAGTATCTCGTGGATCGAAACGATGGCGGATCGATCATCAACGTCGGTTCCATGTCGGGAGTCATTCCGTTGTCGCGGGTCTTCACCTATTCAGCAACGAAAGCAGCTGTACACAACCTTTCCAAGAACCTGGCACGCGAGTGGGCTCCGCTTAACATTCGCGTCAACACTTTGGTGCCTGGATTTTTCCCGGCCGAACAGAACAAGAAAGTTCTCACGCCCGAACGCGTGCAGCAGATCATGGGACACACTCCGATGAAACGATTTGGGAACGCCGATGAGCTGATCGGAGCCACGTTGCTATTAGCCAGCAATGCCGGTTCGTTTGTAACGGGCACTGAAATGGTGGTTGATGGCGGTTACGCAGCGATGACGATTTAAGGACTGTCGGCCCACCAATTGTCGTCGATCTTTTGCCTGTTCAAATTCTATCGACCAACCGCCTCTCAAGAAGCCATAGCGATCACATGAACTTCATTCACGACGACTTTTTGTTGACGACAGACGCCTCTCGACGACTCTACCATCAGTTCGCCGCAGACCAGCCGATCATCGATTATCACAATCACCTTTCGCCACAGGACATTGCCGAGAATCGCCGATTCGGCAACCTTTTCGAAATGTGGGTCGACAGTGACCACTACAAGTGGCGAGCGATGCGTGCCAATGGAATCAGCGAGCAGTTTTTGACGGGCGACGCGTCACCGAAAGAAAAGTTCCTAGCGTTTGCAAAAACGGTTCCGCATACTTTAAGAAACCCGCTGTTCCATTGGACTCAACTGGAGTTGAAGCGGTTCTTCGGAATCGATGAATTGCTGAACGAAGCGAATGCGAATGCGATTTGGGAAAGTTGCAACGACCAAATCGCTGAGCGTGACGACCTGACAACGCAAGGCATCTTGAAGAGTTTCGGCGTCACTGCGTTATGCACGACCGACGACCCAATCGATAAGCTACAACACCACCAAAACATTGCGGAAGAGAAAGTTTGCACCGCTGCCGTTTATCCGGCGTTCCGCCCAGATTGGGCGCTCTTTGTTCACCGGCCCGCGGAGTTTGTGCCGTGGCTGGAAAAGCTCGAAATGGCCGCCGATGTTTCGATTGACAGGCTGGAAGATCTGCTGACCGCGTTGCGGAAACGTCATGACTTTTTCCACTCAATGGGTGCGAGGCTTTCGGATCATGGCTGTGAGTACGTGCCGGCGAGCTTCTGCGATGATGCAATGGCGTCGCAAATCTTTGACCGTGCTTGCGCGGGGAAAAGTGCATCCCCAGAGGAGCTTGACCAGTTTTCGACTTACATGCTGCTTTTCTTGGCTCGGCTTGACCATGAGAAAGGTTGGACGAACCAGTTTCACATGGGAGTCTGGCGCAACAACAACACGCGGCTGTTTGAATCGGTCGGTCGTGACCTCGGATGCGACTCAATGGGGGACACGAAGCAGGGCAGAACGTTGGGAATGTTTCTTGATCGCTTAGATCAAGACGGCGTGCTTCCCAAAACGATCGTCTACAACTTGAATCCCAGCGACAACTACCTGGTCTCTTCGATGCTTGGAAATTTTCAAGACGGAATCACTCCCGGCAAAATGCAATTCGGTTCCGGTTGGTGGTTCCTTGATCAAAAGGAAGGCATGGAAATGCAGATCAACGCACTTTCCAATACCGGTTTGCTTTCGCGATTCGTTGGAATGCTGACAGACTCGAGAAGTTTTATGTCATTCACACGTCATGAATATTTTCGTCGCATCCTCTGCGACATTTTCGGTCGCGACATGGAAAATGGCGAAGTCCCCAATGACGATGCTTATGTTGGCGAGATGATTTCGAACATTTGCTACAACAACGCCAAACAATATCTGGGCCTTGAAGTTTGCTAAATGTTTGCCAAAACGTTCGTACGTTTATAGTTGCGCGTTCTAATCGGCGATCCAATTTCATTTCGATGATGCTTCATAAAAAAAGACAAACAAAATGACTGACCAGCCTCCCAAGTTTCCAGCCGGCGAATACGAAGCACTCGGCCCGTATGACGCCAAGGTTCGCAAGGATCTAATCGCGAAGATATTGAATGCTCCTGCTCTGGCCAGAAAGGCCGTCGATGGACTTTCAGATGAACAGTTGGACACGAAATACAACAACTGGTCAATTCGACAGATCATTCATCACCTGGCCGATAGCCACATGAATTGCTACATCCGATTCAAATGGGCTCTTACAGAAGAGTCACCACTAATCAAGGCGTACGACGAATCGAAGTGGTCTGAAGTGGGAGATACGAAAACAGCTCCGGTCGAATCTTCGCTTCAAATCCTGGAAGGCCTGCACGCACGTTGGGCTGGGATGCTCGAGATACTAACGGACGAAGAAATGGAGCGAACGTTTTTTCATCCTCAACAAATGGTCGACGTCGCGCTGCACGAGGCATTGCCATCCTACGCCTGGCACACCGACCACCACACAGCTCAGATTCACTGGATCAGGGACCAACAAGGCTGGTAGGAGCGATTCGAGCGATTCCTTTATTGCAGCATTGTGATTGAACTCATTGCGACTGAACTACATCGGTGCCGGCAAATCGCGCCGCACGAAGACTTGGCTTCCAATCACATAGAACAGAACACCGAGTGTCAACAAAATTGCGCAATTGAGCAACGTGCCGGCTCCGACAATGGTGCCGGCCGGGTCGTATTCGAAAATCCAAAACGGCGACCAGAAATTCTGCTGGGTTCGCTCAATGGCTGACGCTGGAGAATAGAATCCGAAGAAACTGCAATTCTTGACCCAACTCAATTTTTCAGATGCCATGCCAAGCAATTTGATTCCTGCGTTGGCAAAGTAAAAAGCGATCACGATTCCCAAAGTCCGCCAGCGATAGCGATCAACCGCCGAGCAGAATGCGGCAAAACCTCCGAGGAAAAACGCCAAAAAGAACAGGTTAACCAAACCTGGCAGAAACATCACCGGATTGACTTCCGACGCCATCGCGATCGTTTCGACTTTGGGTTTTAAAAAGCTAAGCGGAATTCGATAGTCGACGAGTGGAATTCGAATTTCCGGATAAGTCGATTCCTGAACGCTGGTCGTGAAAATCCCAAGCGACATTCCAGCCCAAGCAACCAGCAACAGCACAAAAAGTAAAAGCGTCGTCCAACAAGCATGCGACCAATACACTTTGCTGCGGCTGACCGGTTGCGCCAGCAGCATCTCCATCGTGCCTCGGCTTAATTCTCCAGATACGACATCCGATCCGCGCACCATTGTCCAGCCAGTAACAAACATCACCAGCATCGGTTCGTCCAGGGTTAACGAAGTTCGGCCGAGGTAAGACACGAGCCAATCGAAATCGACCGAAGCAAACTTCCGCCAATCCTTCGGAAGAAGATCGATGATTTGACGGAACTGAGCCGTATCCAGTTCGCCAACGATCCAGACGCGAAACCAGGCAAACGCAAACACGCCAATTCCGATTGCGACCAACATTAGCCAGCATTCAGCGAAGTATTTTCTTCGAAGCGCACCGTTCATGAAGCCGCCTCCGCCTTCGATGAAACTTCAAGACTCCGGTCCTCGGAGTGATACCGATCGTAAACCGAACGCAGGCCGATCGGTTGAACATGCATGTCGGCCAAAGAGGCTTCGGCCAACCATTTCAACACGCGCGACAATTCTCCGGGCGTTTCAACCTGAACCAACTCACCCTTTTGCTTGACGTCAACCAAATCAACCAAGTCATCGGGGATCGCTGGCAGTTTACCATTCAAATGCGCTCGAATCCGGTGCTGCATTTTGATTTCAGACATCGGAGCGACGAACACCAGTTCGCCACCTCGCAAAATGCCCACCCGATCACAAACGTCTTCGATTTCGGATAAGACGTGTGAAGAAAAGACAACAGTTCGCCCGGCTGACTTTGCTTCCAACACCATATCCATGACACGCCCGCGAACGGTCGGATCGAGGTTAGCCGTTGGCTCGTCGAGAATCACCAGCGGCGTGTCGGCGGCGAGGCAAATCGCAATTGCCAGTTTCTGCCGCATGCCTGTCGACATCAGCCCGACCCACCGACTCAAATCAAGCTCTAACCGATCTGCAAGTTCGACTCCTCTTTCGTAGCTTGCGTCGCTGCGGAATTTGCAAAACAGTTTCAAAGCATTTCGGCCTCGCATCATACGAAACAATCTCGCGTCCCCCGGAAGATACGACACGATCCGGTGGACGTCGACTCGTTGCTGATGGCAATCAAGCCCGTCAATTGTGGCCGAACCAGACGTTGGGTTGAGGAAACCAAGGAGCAAGCGAATAAGCGTTGACTTGCCCGCACCGTTGGGACCAAGAAGCCCGAAAACCTCGCCTTGTTCGATTGAAAAGTCGCAATCAGAGAGAGCCGTGAAACTTCCAAATTTCTTGGTCAGCGATTTTGTTTCGATAAACGATCGGCTCACAGGTTTCTCATTAATTGGGTTGTCAAAGATGCGTCAGCTAGATTTGCTTGCGTCCGCTAGGTTTGCTTGCGTCAGCCAATCACGTGCAACCATGGTTAGCAGGGCGGAAATGAATGGATCGGAAATGAACGGATCGAAACTAGCGAAGTGGAGCCTTGCCCATCAATCGTCTTAGCATTCCGATCTGTCCGGCGTGGAGCATTTCGTGGTCACCCGCAAACAACAGCGCACCATAACGCGTCGCGTAACCAGCGTGAGGAGGTTCGGCGACTTCATCAAGTGCATCGCCGTCAAACGTTGCAATTTCCGCTCGCATTTGCAAGTGAATCTTTTCCAATGTTTCTTTGATTTCGGAGGGTGAAGGGTAGCCGGCTGGATCGGATGTCGGCTCCGTTCCGCGCATGAAGAGCTTGCGAAACTTTCCCGACATAAGTTGCTTGTCTTCGGATACTCGACCACGTTGAAAAAACAAAGTCAGCCCGTATTGCGACATCGCGATGTGACCGGCTTGCCATGCAATATGCGTCGTCAATTGTTCAGGCGTCCAAAACCACTCGTCGTCCGTTAGATCTTCCAGGAGACTGCGCGAGTAAGTTCTGGCAAACTCAATGTGCCGCCATGCGATTTGAAGCCGTTGCGAAATAGAATCCGAAACGGGGTAGTCGTGAGCAAAAATATCCATCGGTGTTGCCTGTTGAATGTTCAGATTAATCGTTCAGCTCAAAAATGCCTTCGATTTCAACTGGAACGCCTAGCGGTAGAGAATTAACACCGACGGCACTTCGGGTTCCAACACCGGCGTCTTCACCGAACACCTTCGCCATCAATTCGCTACAGCCGTTAATGACAGCGGGTTGGTCAGTGAATTCGTCGACACAGTTAACCAAACCAAACAGCTTCACAACTCTTTTGACGCGGTCAAGCGAACCGAGATGAGCCTTCAAAGTCGAAAGCATGGTCAGGCCGGACTGCTTCGCTGCGTCATAGCCGGCTTCTTTGGACACGCCTTCGCCGACGCGACCAAGTATCAACGAACCATCGGTATTCATTGGCAAATGGCCGGATGTGTAGCAAATGTTTCCAATCGTCAACGCGGGTTTATAAACGCCGACCGCTTTCGGTGCAGGCGGCAATTCGTATCCCAATTCAGTCAATCGTTCATCTGCGTTCATCGGATTCCTTGGTGTTCTTTCTCTTTTCGTGATTGGCAAAACGGGCTCATTCCTGATCGCCTTTGAGAATTATCCAAAGACTGATTTGAATTGAACAGTGGGTGTCCCAAGCTCTAATCGCCTTACTGATCTCGCACGCCAATCCGACAGTGGATTCTTACCATCAAGGTGCTCGCAAATTTTCCAACAATTTTTTCGTCAATCAAAACAAGTTGGCTGCGAATGAAGTAAGAACTCGGTCAACCACGAACGACTTTGCAATATCACGTTGATGCTGCCATCGGGCGGTAATTTTTGATACGAAGCAACTCAATTCGAATAAGTTTAAGCGAGAAGAATTCCAACTCGCTAAACTGTGGTGGAGATTGAAGGATGATTAGTTCGATTTAACAAGTACAAATTGATTGAAGGGTGAGCAATGAAAAATTCGATCCAAAATTGGTTTTCATTTTCACTGATGGCCGCTATCGCCATCGGGATATGTTTTGGCAGCGACGCCAACGCGCAGGAAACCGAACAGGAAGAAATGACTGTAACGCAGTTGATGCGGAAGGCCGACGGTTTGCGTCTGAGTTCCGACAACGCTGGAGCCGCAAAGGCCTACGCCCAAGTCGTTGAAAAAGATCCAGAAATGGGAGCCGCTTGGTTTCACCTAGGCTACACATTGCACATGGACGGCAAATGGGACGAGGCGTTGAAAGCACACTTAAAAGCTTCAACCTTCAGTGAATGGCAAGCCATCTCATTGTTCAACGCGGGCTGTGCCTACTCGCTTAAAAAGGATGCGGACAATTCACTCAAACACTTACGGCAATCCGTCGATGCAAATTTTGATCGTTTGGAAATGCTGGAAACCGACGCTGACCTTGAGTTTGTTCGCAAAGACCCTCGCTTCAAGAACCTAATCGCCTATGCCAACGGTGAAGAACCTGAGTTTGATGCGAAATCCATGATTGGCGAATGGAAGATGATTTCTGGCGAGCGATCTGGTGATAAAGTTCCTGCCGAACGTTTACCTCCAGCGATCACGATTTCGGACGAAACATTCACGCTACCTAGCCCAGATGGCGGTGAAGGTTTTGTGATGTCGTATGCCCTTGAATCGTCAAAATCGCCGATGGAGATCGACTTCAACATTGAAGCGGGGCCTGTGCCGGAAGGCGAATCCATCGGGATCATCAAAATCGAAAACGACAAGATGACACTTTGTTACGATTCGACGAACCAAGCACGTCCGGACAAATTCGAGACTGCAGCAGATGACGGCCGATTCCTATTCGTACTCAAAAAACTGCCGCAAGAAAAGAAAGCCGAGAAAAAAGCTGCCGATTCTCTTGTCGGCAAATGGTCATTTGTTTCGGGAACACGTGCCGGCGAAGACGTCGCCAAAGACCGGTTGGCTATCGAGATCACGATTGATGAAGAAAAAATCACTTTGCCGGCCGGGCCAGACGTGACGTTCGTCATGAGCTACAAGATTGACAAAACGAAAACACCTTTTGCAGTCGACATGTCGATTGACAGTGGCCCAGCTCCTCCGGGAAGTGAAGCTAAAGGAATCGTCAAAATGGAAGGCGATTCGTTTACGATTTGTTATGACTATATGGGTGGTGCCCGCCCCGAAAAATTCGAATCGACCGCCGAAAACCAGACGTTCATGTTCAAACTAAAGCGGGCTGAAGAAAAGAAGTAACTTCAGTTTGGTTGATACTTAAAAAATCAAAAGGGCTCGCGTTCATGCGAGCCCTTTTTCTTGTTGAACCTCGACGCGAACACGAGCCAGCCA
This sequence comes from uncultured Pirellulaceae bacterium, assembly GCA_964589435.1. Taxonomy (GTDB): domain Bacteria; phylum Planctomycetota; class Planctomycetia; order Pirellulales; family Pirellulaceae; genus Mariniblastus. The sequence goes on along the minus strand of CAZPTT010000183.1, from coordinate 2,644 downwards.
GTTCACGTTCGCACCATTTCATTTAACCGCGCGACAACGCGTCGCTTTGGTCAACAAAGTCGTCACCGGTCCATTGGTCATCCTCACGGATCATCTTCTTCGCTTCGTAGTCGGCCTTCTTTTTGGCCCTGGCTTCTGCTTGAATCCTGACCAACTCGGCATGGGTTGTGAAAAATTGCAAGCTATGCCCTTTGAAATCTTTCAGTGAACTGAAGCCGTGCTCGTCCATAAAATTGGAAAGCTCTTCCAACATTGGCTTAATCAAACCGTACCCTTTCTTCATCACGCCAGTGCAGACCTGGACGGTATCGCAACCGAGCAAGATAAACTCAGCCGCATCGTGGCCGGTTTCGATCCCGCCGATCCCGCTGAGCGTTTTGCCGGCAAACTCTGCCTTGATTAAGGTCGCGATCTCCATGCAATTTCGCAGCGCGATCGGCTTGATGGCTTGGCATGAATAGCCGCCGGGCGTTGAGTACCCCTCGACCGAAGGTTCGGGCCGAAGCGTTTTCAAATCGACGCCGATAACACTGCGAATTGTATTGATCGCTGCGATACCGTCACTTCCTGCGCGAAGCGCCGCACTTGAAGGATCCTCAATTCGCGTAACGTTCGGAGTCATCTTCGCCCAAACTGGAACCGTGGCGACTTCTGAACACCAGCCACAAACCTCTTCCACCAATTCCGGATTGACTCCCATTGCCGAGCCCATTTTTCGTTCGGGCAATCCATGTGGACATGAAAGGTTCAACTCAAACGCATCAACACCGGCGTCTTGGCATCGTTCAACAATCTCGACCCAAGCGTCCTTGCGATACTCTTCCATGATCGATGCGATCAAGATTCCCTCTGGATATTTGTCCTTGAGCAATTTGAATTCGTCGATCCAAGTTTCGAAACTTCGATCGCTGATCAGCTCAATGTTCTCCCAACCATAGATCTCGTTGGATTCGCGGCTGCGCAGCCTACCGTAACGCGGCTGAACATTGATAACTTTCTCGGCTTCGAGGCTGACTGTTTTCGCAATTACGCCGCCCCAGCCTTCATCGAAAGCTTTGCCGATCACGTTGGCATTGGTTCCTGGAGGGCCGGAACCAATGACAAACGGGTTGGGCATCTTCAGTCCGTTGACAGTTGTTGAGAGATCAGCCATGGGTTTCCAATAATTCGAAGTCAAATCACTGCGATTGACGCGAAGTTGACGCAATTGAGACAAACATCAATGTAGAGCATTTGCGTCAAATATTTAACAGGCGATCATGAGTGAACTGCTTGTTGAGCATCCAATTCCTGAACAAGCCATTTTCACAAACAGCAACATCAACCTGAACCTGCAAAAGTCAGTGACGCGACCAAGCCCACTATGTAGATCAAGCAAACCTTTTCTCAAAAGCCGCTAACTTAATGAGCGTTCTTGAGTGTTCTCCAGAGGCATTGCCCATCCGTCAATGCCATCGTAGCGATCTCCGTTTGCTCGCTTCGTCGATCACCATTTTTCTAAGGATCAACAACCGAACCATACGATTCAGGTCGGCGGTCGCGAAAAAACTGCCACGTATTGCGAACTTCACGGATGAGATCCAGATCCAGATCAGCGATCACAATTTCATCACCACTTCGTCCGGCTTCCGCAACAATTTTTCCGCGCGGATCACAAAAATAGCTTTGGCCGTAAAACTCGCCGATGTTCCAAGGCGCCTCCAGCCCGGGGCGATTGATGGCTCCAACAAAATACTGATTGGCGACTGCGTGGGCGGGCTGTTCCAGCTTCCACAAATATTCACTGAGGCCAGCGACGGTGGCTGAAGGGTTAAGCACAATCTCAGCGCCGTTCAATCCAAGACACCGAGCCCCTTCAGGAAAATGTCGGTCGTAGCAAATATAAACGCCAATCTTTCCGACTTTCGTATCGAAAACCGGGTAGCCGAGATTCCCCGGTCGGAAATAAAACTTCTCCCAAAACCCCGGCTCGCAATGCGGAATATGCATCTTGCGGAACTTACCGAGGTAAGAACCATCGGCATCGATCACAGCAGCTGAGTTGTAGTAAACGCCAGGAAGATCTTCTTCGTAGATCGGCACCACCATCACCATCCGATGTTTAGCCGCGAGATCTTGCATCAACTTGACGGTTGGGCCATCAGGAATCCGCTCAACCATTTCATACCACTTTGTATTTTGCTCGGCGCAAAAGTACGGGCCGGTGAACAACTCTTGCAAACAAATGAACTGCGCTCCTTTGGTGGCAGCCTCTTCAATCAAACCGATATGCTTGTCGGTCATCGCCTTTTTGATTTTTGCGACCGAAGAAGTAGACGGCTCGCACAAAGTGGCTTGTACAAGTGCGCCTCGAACCATTCGTGACATGTTGGGTCTCGCCTTAAATTAGAAAGCTTAGTTTCGCTATGTTATCATTTTCGCGTTGCCACGTAAATTTTGAAAACCTGCCGGACAGGAGAACTGATGCCCAATCGACTACCAAATATGATCCGATGCTGAACGGTGAGAACAAGCCTGAAGCGTTAAACGCAAAACTAGAAAACGTCTCCACTCAAAACCAATGCACCGGCAGAACCAGTGACACCCTTTGAGGCTCAAACAAGAATTAGTTTTGCATTTTCTTAGCCACGAAGTGGCGACCGCA
>CAZPTT010000182.1:6942-12145 GCA_964589435.1 uncultured Pirellulaceae bacterium | reverse complement strand
CGATGTTTCATCGCAATCAAGTCACGAAGTGACGTTCGAGAGGTCGCCATTCGTTTGCGGTCGCCACTTCGTGGCTAAAAAAAGCAAAATTTGAATTTAGGAAGGGGCAGAGTTAGGAAAGGGGGCAAGCTTAGGAAGCCGGCGGTTCTAATTCCGCCCAGTCACCTTTGGCCCACGGAATATCAATCTCGCCTTGTCGCCGAAGTGCCAAGCTGAGGTGGGCGGTGTGATGCTGGATGTGTCGAATGTTGTAAACATGGCTTTCGGCGCGTGAACAATTCAACCAGAAGAATCCAGCGGGATTGGCCAGTGTTTCGGGAGTCTCCGCGTCAATGTTCCGTCGCGCCTTTTCACGGCAAAATTGTAGATAGCCGAGCAGTAAAGCTTGGCTGTGAGATGATTGAGGCGAGTCGTGTTCGAGCTCATCAAACCCGGCAAAGATCGCAGCGTTGTCTGAGTGATAGATCTGCGATTCAAACTCCTCAATTGAATGGCCCAAGTACAGATCGGCGAAAAATAACGCGTGGTAGGCTGCATGTCGAAACGAGTAATTCTGAACTGGTTGCTCCCAGGCATCTTCAGGACACTTTTCTATGCAATCGCCGAGCATTTTGAACGATGCGATGAATTGGCTTTTTAGCATCGTCGTGATCAGGTTTCTCATCGGTTTGTACTCTGAAAGGACTGTGTGTGGCGATTGAGTCAATCTTGAATTTCGGTCGCGGTCTGTTCAGTCATGCTTTTTTGTGAAAGACTGAACAACTGGATCGAAATTCGATGTTAGCAAATTTTCAGGCCGTCACGATATGTTCGCAGGATTTTCCCCACAGCTGTTTCGGTTCTTGGATGAGTTAAAACGAAACAACAACCGTGACTGGTTTGCAAAAAACAAGAGCCGATACGAAGATGTCGTACTATTTCCGACGATGGAATTTGTCACAGCGATGGAGAAGCCGCTGAAAAAAGTCTCGCCATGTTTTCAGGCGATACCCAAGCGCGTTGGTGGTTCGGTGCTGCGAATTTATCGCGACACGCGATTTTCCAAAGACAAAACGCCTTACAAGACGAACGTCGGCATGCACTTTCGTCATCAGGTTGGCAAAGATATTCACGCCCCAGGTTTTTATTTCCACATCGATGCAAAAGAGATCTTCGTCGGTGCTGGAGTCTGGCATCCTGATAACCCAAGCCTGAACAAGATTCGCGTTTTGATTGACGATGACCCGGCTCGGTGGAAACGAATCAAGGGCAAGAAGGCTTTCAAGGATGAATTCGAAGTGCATGGAGATAGTCTGAAGCGGCCGCCCAAAGGGTACGAAGCGGATCATCCATTGATTGATGACTTGAAACGTAAAGACCATATCGTGCTGACTTCGCTGAAGCGAACTGATCTTTACTCGACCGAGACGGTTGAGTTGGTTGCCAAGAAATTCAAAACCGCCATGCCCTATGTTCGGTTTCTTTGCGACGCGCTCCACATCCCTTCTTGAGACCGCAACACTTTATGACGCCTGATCAGATGCAGCTTCCTCCGCCTGAGATTCTCCTCGAAAGAGGAGCCGTGATTGTCGTTCGGAAACCGGGCGGGTTACTCACTCAAGGCCCGCCGGGAATCGATAGCCTTGAACTGCGAACGAAACAGTTTTTGAAAGTCCGCGACGAAAAACCTGGCAAAGTCTATTTGGGCGTGCCGCATCGGTTGGATCGTCCTGTTTCGGGCGTAATGGTGGTCGTCAAGAATGTCAGAGCGGCCAAGCGAATTTCGGAACAGATTCGTAATCGTACGGTCAAGAAGACTTATTGGGCGATGGTGAGTGGCGATGTTTCAGATTCCGCAGGGCGTTGGGAAGACTGGATGCGGAAGGTTCCAGATGAGCCGCGTTCTGAGTTGATTGAACAGGCGCACCCCGATGCCAAATTGGCAACGTTGAATTACCAAGTGATGGGGCGAACGACTGACCCGCATGGGGAGAAATTAAGTTGGTTGGAAATCGAATTAGAAACGGGAAGAACCCATCAAATTCGTTTGCAATGTGGTTCGAGAGGTTTTCCGATCGTGGGGGATCAGCTCTACGGATCAAAAAGTTCGTTTGGCCCTGAAACGACAGACCTACGGAAGCGATGGATCAGTTTGCATGCTCGGCGACTTGTTTTTCAGCATCCAATTGACAAGGAAGCGGTTGATGTGACGGCTGAATTGACTGATCACTGGCGAACGTTTGAAGAGCTCGAGGCTGATTTGTTTACCACCGGTGACACACATCATGGATAAGAAGTTGAGTGTGCTTTCGCTCCAGCCGTATTACGGGGGGAGTCATCAACAATTCAATGATGAATGGGCGAAAAGCAGCCGTTTTGAATGGACGACGATTGGTTTGCCTGCACGCCATTGGAAATGGCGGATGCGGCATTCGGGGCTTTACTTCGCCGCGGAAATTTCGATGCGCGTGCTTGAGGGGGCACGCTGGGATATCATCGTCTGTTCCGACATGCTCTCGGTTGCCGAGTTGAAAGGGTTTTTGCCCAAAGAGACTTCGAATGACGGCATTGGCCTCCCGATAATCGCTTATTTTCACGAAAACCAGTTTGCTTATCCGATTCAGCAAGCCCACGTGAAGGCTGGAAATCACGAGAGAGATTTTCATTTCTCGTTCACGAACTTTACTTCGGCCGTGGCGGCGGATCAGATTTGGTTCAACTCGAAATTCAATTTTGAGTCGATGATGGTCGGGCTCGAGGCTCAAAAGAAGCGTTGGCCTGACCATGCTCCGGTTGATGCGATTGATTCGCTGACTCAAAAAAGCAAAATTCAGTCTCCAGGTATCAATCGGCCAACGCGTGATTGGAAAGCTGTCGCTCAGGAGCGTTGCCGCCGACGCGACGCTGGTGAGGCTGTGCATTTAGTTTGGGCCGGTCGATGGGAGCACGATAAAAACCCAGACGACCTGTTGGCTGCATTGAGAATGCTCAAAGAGCGCGGTTTGGAGTTTGGCTTAAGCGTGATTGGCGAGTCGTTTCGTAAGGTTCCGGCCGCGTTTGGCGAAATTGAAAAGGAGTTTGGCAGCCAGATCGATTATTGGGGCTATCAAGAGTCACGCACGGACTACTGGAATGTGCTGGCTCGGGGAGACGTTTTCGTATCGACTGCAATCCATGAGTTTTTTGGTATTGCCGCTGCGGAAGCAATTTCGGCGGGGCTGTTTCCAATACTACCCGACCGGCTAGCTTATCCCGGACTGCTTGAAATCGGCGGGTGTGTTCCACCGGATTCTGATCGACACTTGTTTGAGGGCTCACCTGAATCCTTAGTGAACGGGATTGAATCGTTCCAAAGAATCAGGATGTCGACTGAGTGGATTGGCACGACGACGCTGAGCGAGCAGCTCTGCCAGAATTTACGTTGGGCTCGTCGGGCGAGCGAAATGGACGACGAGCTGGAGAAGATCGTACAATCGCATCGGGACGGGAAGTCAAGTTGATATGGATTTGTCGTAGTCAAGTCATTGGAATTCAACGGCTCAAATTGTGTCCAAGTCATCGACGGTTCGCTCGCTCTCGTTGCCGCCCGTGTTGATCGTTCCGACGGGTTCGAACATCACCAATTCGACTTCTTCGATTGCCTCCGGTTTATGTTCCACTCCTCGGGGAACGACAAACAACTCGCCCGCAGACAATTCCACGGTCTTGTCGCGGAGGTGCATCCGCATCGTTCCTTTGATCACCCAAAATAGCTCGTCTTCATGATCATGTTTGTGCCACTCAAACTCGCCCAACAATTTTGCGACTTTGACGTGTTGCCCGTTTAGTTCGGCAACGATTTTCGGAGACCAGTGTTCGTTGAAGAGGGAGAACTTGTCTGTAAGGTTGATCTTTTCCATGGCGGCGGCAAACGTTGAGAGAGCTTAAACGACTGAGTATAGCCCATTTCGCGGCGTATCCGGTTCGTCTTTGATTCCATTCTTCTTTTATCCGATTGACGTCAATCTTTTGTTAGCGAGAATTGGGTTGAACAGTGTTTCTTTTTAAATTCGGTCAAAATGCAAGACAAACGATTCTTCTGTGTGCGAGGCTTCATGAAGTCCGGCACCAATTGGCTGGGCAGTCTCTTAAGTAGCCATGTCGACATTAGTTGCGTGGGGGAATTTCACTGGCAAAATATCTTGACGAAGTTCAATGAGAATCAGGATCAACTGCCGATGTTTCGTCGCCGAGACATGCGTGAGAAGACTCGTCAGTACCTTGAAGAGATGATTAAGAAGACGATGGTCGCTGCTGCTGAACCGAGTGCAAAACTGATCGGCGATCGAACGCCTCACAGAATTTTGCCGCTCAGTCTCCACGATGCGGCCTATATCACAATCATTCGTGACGGCCGCGACGTCTTGGTCAGCCGTGCGTTTCACCTCTACAACAACGCGGACGTTCATCGGTTGTTTCAAAGAATTCCAGCGATGGCCGAATCACACCAGCATTTTAAAGAAGACCCTTGGTACTTTGAAAAGCACCCTGAAAAACTACTGTGCCATGAAATCATGGTGCGTGATTCGATGATTTGGTGGCGAGATCATATTGCCAGCGATTTAAGCGTTGCAGAAAAGTACCCACAGGTTCCGGTGGCGTTTGTTCGATACGAGGATTTACACGCCGATACGCATGGCGAGCGAAAAAGACTGTTCGAATTTTTGGATGTCGATCCCAGTCGGGCAGCGAATATCGAAGGCGATCTTAAGCCTGGGTTCAGTAAAGAACGACCGACCGAGTTTCTCAGAAAAGGTGCCGTCGGGGATTGGCAGACCTATTTTTCAGAGGATACCAAACGCTGGTTTAAGGAAGAGGCAGGCCAGACGTTGATTGATCAGGGCTACGCGGATTCCATGGATTGGTAATTCCGCCCAGTCGCCATTTAGATGTTTAAATATCACGGTTCCAGCGACAAGAATATGACTGAAGAAGAAAAGCTTTCACCAACAATCCATCTGGATCAGTTTCTCAAAACATGCGGCGTCGCGACGGGCGGGCAAGCTAAATTGATGATCCAAGGCGGTGAGATTCTTGTCAACGACGAAGTCGAAACGAGACGCCGGCGGCAACTAAAGGTCGGCGACGAGGTGACTTTGGGCGACGACATTTATGTGGTCGCGCTAAATGAATAGCCAATGAGCGAATTCTGCCGCGCGTGAATTCTGCAGTTCGTGAATTCTGC
>CAZPTT010000182.1:0-6842 GCA_964589435.1 uncultured Pirellulaceae bacterium | reverse complement strand
AATAGCCAATGAGCGAATTCTGCCGCGCGTGAATTCTGCAGTTCGTGAATTCTGCCAATTGGTTCATCCGATTCTCGTTGCGGCTCCAATAAAAAAGCCTGGTCACCGAGACCAGGCTTTCGTTTTCATTTGTGCTGCAAGCGTTGGTTCAGTCGAACAAATTTAGAATCCGAACGTTTTGATTTTTTCCATCAATGTCGCGATAACTGGCTTGAGAATGCTAAGAATCCCTTCGTCCTCAATGCCACCCATAGATTTCGTAATGGTGTCGGTAAAGCTACCGAACATTTTGCCGACAAACCCTTTGCTGGCTTCAGGAACATTGTTCAAGCCTAAGTTGTCTAGTGAACCCGTGAAGTCTCCGATTTGTTGAGCGAGTGCGGGTGCTTTTTCGGCGGTCACGTTTTGAAAGCCGTCCGTGATGCTGGTGAATTTCGAAGTCAACGCACCAGTATCGAGCGCTCCGAAGTCCATGCCGGCTGGGATTTCCATATTTGGCATGGAGCTTTGAATGGCATCCGCTCCTCCACCGAGCATGCCGGGCAAGTAGGTGATCGCCGCCCAGATGAGGGCTCCGATAATCACGAGCGGAATCAATAGTTTCATCAAGCCTCCACCTGCATTGGCTGCGTCGGTTGCCGCGCCAGTGACGGCCTGTCTTGCGTCGCCGGCGGCGTCAGATACAGAATTGCCCACGTTACCGAGGGCATCGCCAAAGCCCAGTGAACTGGTCAACGAGGCTGGCATTCCCCACTTGGCGACGTGTTGCTTCTGCTCGCCAAGGAGGTTGCCAAGTCCAACCGCGTCTAAGGCTTTGCTTTTGAGATGTTTACCGATGACTCCCATGACCATTGGTGCGACCATCATCATCAGTTTGCCGATCATGCCTTCATCCAGCCCCAGTGCCTTGGCGAGAGTGCTGAGGATTCCTCCCTGGCTTGAGCCAAGAATCCCGTCCAAGATTCCTGCACCTTGCTTTTGATATTCGTCCGTTGCATCGCCACCGCCAAGCAGGTCGCCAAGCTTATCGAGAGTCGATCCATCATGGTCTTTGGTCATTTCGAAGATTTCTTCGGCACCTTTTGAGGTACTTCCCTTCTTCATCAGTCCGCCAAGAATCGCTCCCGCTGCCGATTCAAAAACCGAAGACGTCTTCTTTTGGTCAGTGCCTAGCAAGCCACCAAGTTTGCCCATGATCTGCTGTGAAGCGGCCTGTTTGACCATTTCCATAATATTTAATGACATCGTGATGCTTCTCCGTGTATTTGTTAGGTAGGATTTTCGCGTCGGATCGCGTGCGGAACTTAGTATAGATTTTCGCACAGTCGGTGTCACGTTGGTGCGAATCAAAATGCCCATTTTTCATTGATTCATTTGATGCAACGGTCTGTTTGGAGTAAGTGAAGGACACTTGAGCGAGCCTGTCAGATGCGGCTCAAAATGGGTATTCTTTATTGTCTTTTCGGTCTGACAATCCTGGCCGATTGACTGAGTAAGGTAAGGGCCTGATTGAATGGCTGACTACGTTGACTGACCGTAAAAGGAAGTCTGCGTCATGCGATCCAAATCAGAAGCCAAGGCGATGAACACGAAATAGCTAAATTGGGTCGATGAAGTCGACGAGTAAGTCATCGTTTAGCCAATTGAGCCAGACGGTCGTTAATGAATCGGCTCCGGATTCGATCAGTCAGCTAACTTTGGATTCAGCCAACTTAGTACCGAAACGAATGGGCATTCAATCTGGAAAGTGGTGCGATGATACTCGCATTTAGTTCGCGTCAGCAGAATTCCAGTACGGCACGAAATTTAAAGCCGGTGTGAATAGCGATTGCTTTTTCGGCCGAAGAATGGCGAGTAATCGGTTTTGCTCGTCGATCGCGGCGATTTCTTTGATCTCAGTTCTCGATGGAAGCGACACCGGCGTGCCGTTGTTAAGACCGGAAATTTCCGCCGGATTCAAAGTGGCCGTCGGCAATTGAGCGACACCTTGAAGCGGTGGAATCATTTGTTTGACACATTGCTCGTACGATGGTTCAGCAGATTCGAGCGCAAGTGATTCATCGAAAATTCCGATGGAAGAGCGATGGAGATCAGTCATGACCGCACCAGTACCAAGTGCCACACCAATATCACGACCGAGCGATCGAACATAGGTTCCGCTTCCGCAGGCGATTTCCAAACGAAAATCGGGATATGAGAAACTTGCTAGTCGAAGCTCGATAATCTCGACGGGCCTCGCGGCAAGTTTGACGTCTTTCCCTTCCCGAGCCAATTGATACGCTCGCTTTCCATTGATTTTGAGAGCCGAGAATTTTGGCGGTAGCTGCGAAATTGTACCTAGGAAACTGGGTAGCACAGCCTGCATTTCAGCGCGGGAGATTGCAGGTGGATCAGCAACTGGAATTAGCTCGCCCTCAACGTCCTCGGTGTCGCTGATGAATCCAAGCCTAAAGTCAGCGATGTATTTTTTTGGCATATTTTGAACGTAAGACACCAGCCTGGTAGCAGGGCCAATGCAACTGACCAAGACGCCCGTTGCCATCGGGTCGAGTGTGCCGGCATGCCCGATTCGAATCCGCTTCCCTCGACTGTCCTTGCCAAGTTGCCTGGATACGCCGTTGAGTGCAGCTCGAGATGAGATGCCTTTGGGTTTGTTAATAACAAGGAAGCCGAACATGGATGGTCAATAGTTGTAGAGTGAACGGCTCGTTGGAATTGGAGTACGGGTTAGCACCCGCAGCAGCATGAGAATTGTTGTTCGATGCCGCCAGCGCGAACGGAGATTGTGAGGCTTTCAGGGCGAGAGGATGACACAGCGCCCGAAGGTGAGTTGCTACTTCTTCCTCAATTCGGCAACCTCTGATTTGTAGTCTTGGATCTGCTTTTCTAAAGCTTCGACTTCTCCTGGTTCATCCGTCTGTTGCTTTGCGTCGGCCAGCAGTTTGGTCGACTTTTCAATCTTCTGCCGAAGAATCTCAAGTCGCTTTTTGGTTTTCTTGTCCATGCTCGTTCAATCACTCTGAATGCTAAAAAAACGGGCTACACCAATGGTGTAGCCCGTTATTTATACGTCAACAATTCTCTGTCCGTCAATCGGCGTGCGATGACGAGGTTGCAAAGTTTCTTGACCGCGAGGTCTAAGAATCCAAGACCTGTTTTCTAGTTCCCAATGGAAGCTGAAACAGAATCGCTTCCGCTTGAGATTGGGATGATTGGTGAAGGAGCCCCTTCGATGTACTGGCGATTGATATTCTCCGCACGAGTACCGGTCACAGAAGAAGGCAATTTCGTTGAGAAATCCAACTGAGCATTCGGTGCAACTTGTGAGTAGAAAGTTGAAACGATGTCGCGAACACTTGCCATGCGAGCATCGGAAATGCTTTGATCGGAGTCGCGATTGACATAAACGTGCTTGAATTGTGTTGGCATGTTCTGCATGATGCCTGCGACAGCGTGACGGCCGAATTTGTTCAACTCATGAGTTTCTTTGTCGAAATGCATGCTCGAGAGAACACATTGCTCTTCGAAACCTTGATTGATCATCGGGTTCCAGATCGAAAAATATAGCTGGCGATCAGCACAATCAAACGGCATAGGCCAGGCATCGTTACGCTTCCGGGACTTAGCGTTGTCAGCGAAGATTTGTTGAAGCTGGGCACGGTGGTTTGACATGCGGCCACTGTTTCCGAATCCGCCCGCAGCACATGAACTGCAACCTGATGCGACTGGATAGTTCGAAACCGTTCCGCAAGTGTTGCAGTCTTGGGCGAAGCTGTTGCCACCCATTAGAACCGCAGCGGCTGCCATGAAAATTAGTGAGTTGAGTTTAAGCATCTTATCGAGCTCCGAAAAATTTCTTTCGTGTTTCGTGTGCCCGTCGTCTCGAAGTACGAAACGTGACAGGGTCGATCGTTTGATCATTTCGTAGTCAGCCACATCCGTGTGGCTCAGACTCGGGTACCCGCCAAAGCGCACAATCCGAATCAAGAGTCTTATCGGAACTCGGTTTGCAATTGCGTTCGAGCAAAGGCTCGATTTGAGAGAATAGTTTGCTCTCACAGGCGAGATTTGGAAAAGGCTTCTTGTCCCGTTGAGGCTCGGGAATCCGCCAAGATAAACGAATCCTTTGACTTTAGCGGTGGCAACGATTGTTGCGGACATTCGTGATAGCAAATCTGCCTAGGCAGACTGAAAAAGCACAAAAAACCGCGTCGTATCGAGATACGACGCGGTTTGAATTTTTTGCAATTGATCAAACTAAGTGACCGGTTTGATTCGGCTCCTTGTTGGTCGAGCCGTCTATTTTCCACCCATCATTGGGAGCATTTCGTTGATCATCGTGATCGCGGCAGGGCCGACGAGGACAACAAAAATACCTGGGAAAATGAAGAGAACCAGCGGGAAAATCAACTTCACCGCAGTTTTTGAGGCTTTCTCTTCCGCGATCTGTCGTCGGCGAGTTCGCATCGCTTCACTTTGAACACGCAACGCTTTTCCGACACTGGTACCAAATTTGTCAACCTAAATCATCACCGAGGCAAGAGTCTTCAAGTCATCAACGCCATTTCGATCACCGAGATCGGTTAGGACGGTTTCTCGTGTCGATCCCATTTGAAGCTGTTGGTTACAAAGCTTGAATTCAGCGGCAACGACAGGCTGTGAAGTATCCATCTCATCGGCGACACGACGAAGAGCTTGATCCATGCCAAGACCAGCTTCGACACAAACGACCATCAAGTCCAATGCATCGGGAAGTCCAAGGAACAGTTTCTGCTTTCGACTGCCACCAATCAGGCCGACGACGAGTTCTGGCAAGAACATGAATAGAACGCCAGCACCGATCGAGTAGAGCAGGCTCCACATGTTCATGCCATTGGTGAACATCGCGATTCCGCCTGTTGCGAGAAATCCGAATGCTGCCACGATCAATTTTAAAGTGGTTAGCATCGCGGGTGCTTGTGCCGAGCGAAAGCCAGCTTCGTCAAGTTTTTGCTTGAGAGCGTTGACTTCTTTTTCACTCTTAGGCTTTAAAGCTTCCGAAAACGTCGGACTGGCTTTTTCCAAGAGCGATGTGATGCCCTCTTTGGCTCCGCCAGATTTTTTAACGACTTCTGAACCGGCACCGTTGGCGCGATCTTTCATTCGTTCCAGGCGAGATTCAGTTTTTGTTTTGCTATTGAAAACCATATCGACCAATACCCAAGCACCAATGGCGATGGCGCCGAAAAGGGCAAAAGGTAGCAATGCGATAAAATCAATGGCAGCAAGTATTAGAATGTTCACGTCACTATACCTTAATGTCAATAATTTTCTTGATTGCGGCAGCACCGAGGAACTGCATGATGATCGCACCGATCAACATCTTTTGTCCCAGTGCGTCTTCGAACAACAACATTACATAGTCGTAGTTCAGCTTAAGCATGGTTCCGAACAAAACGGGCGGCAACGCAAGCAAAACGATACCCGAGATACGACCTTCTCCAGTCAACGCTTGGATTTGTCCGCGAATCTGGAAACGCTCTCGAGTCAGGTGTGAGATTTTGTCAAGAATTTCAGCGAGGTCACCACCGGTTTGACGCTGCAAGATCACAGCGGTTACGAAGAATCGCAAGTCAAGGTTGGGGACGCGGTCGGTCATTTCTCGCAGCGAGTCGGACATGGATACGCCCAAGTTTTGCTGTTCAAATGCACGGTGAAATTCAGGGCCAATCGGCTCAGGCATTTGAGTACCTACCAACTGAATACCCGCTGGCAAACTTTGGCCCGCTCGCAACGCTTGAGACATCAAGTCCAATGCGGCTGGCAATTGAGCGCCAAAAGCGTTCATTCGTTTGTTCTTGATGAAGATCAACACGACCAAAGGAATCGGTGCAACCAATAGCATGGCAACCGGAACAAGGATTTTCCAAGGCGAGAAGACGAAACACAGGGCTCCAGCAACAAACGTTGCCGCCCCGGTCATCATGACGAATTTCGTCACGGTTAAGTCTTTTCCCGATTGGTCGATCAAACGCCTTAGATTGAAGAACTTCGTTACGAAGTCTTCCAAAACGTTAGGCACGTCATCTAATGGAGAGCGTAGCAAATTGGAAGAAGTGTCTTCTTGCTTCACGCTTCCGCGACCACCGTTTTTGGTCAGCTCCGACAACCGATCTTCTAGTTGATCAGTGTCGCCTTGGAATAAGAGGGTTGCCATAAACAGCATCCCGCCAATTCCAATCGTAATAGCGCCGATAATTATGTAGAGCGTCATTGTTTCGTTCTCGTTTTGATATTCTCTTCAATCGCGAATTTATCTTGCGTCAGATACCGACCGTCATAAGGCGGATGGATGGCATCGAGTGTGTGCGAGCGACCAAGAATGAAACAATGTCTCATTCCAGGCATTCGCACGGCTGTTTTCGTTTAGTCTTCCATCATGACTCGTTCACGGAAAATGCTGGCAGGCAACTTGATGCCCATTGATTCCAACTTGTCCATGCATTTCGGCCGAACACCAGTGCAGACGAAACGCCCTTTGGCTCGGCCTTCCTGGTCAACGCCAGTCTTGTCGAACTTGAAGATGTCCTGCATGACGATCGTGTCGTTTTCCATGCCGCAAATCTCGGTGATGCGAGTGACCTTTCGCGGGCCACCTTGAAGTCGGTTGGCCTGAATGACCAAGTCGACGGCACTGGCGATTTGTGTTCTCATCGCTTTGATTGGTAGATCGAAACCTGACATCATGATCATGGTTTCCATACGTGCGATACAGTCACGAGGAGTGTTCGCGTGAGTCGTGGTCAACGAACCTTCGTGACCCGTGTTCATCGCTTGAAGCATGTCCAATGTTTCTGGTCCAC
>CAZPTT010000181.1:5892-12280 GCA_964589435.1 uncultured Pirellulaceae bacterium | reverse complement strand
CCATCCAAAATTTTGCAATCCAAACGATGCCGATTCCTCCCGTGAATTGGTTAAACGAGCAACCGTCTGGCTTCCACAACGATGAATTCAAGCGATAACGAGTCCACTCCAGAGACAAAGCTTCATTCAGGACTTGGGTCTCCCAGCTTCCAAGGACTGCTGTGGACCCAGTGGCTTACCGCGGTCAACGACAATATTTTTCGCTGGTTTGTGATTGGTGTCGGCAAAGACCAATTCACTCCGGAAAATGTCGGCACCCTACTGGTCGTCGGTTCATCTTTCTTCATCGTTCCGTACATCATTTTTGCGTCAGTCGCTGGTTGGCTGGCAGATCGCTACAAAAAAAGTCACGTTATCGTTGGCTGCAAAGTCGCAGAGATTGTCATCATGGCACTCGGCGTGTTTGCGGTTTGGATGATGGGCGACCCCGATCCAGTAAACCGAGTTGATCCCTACTTTTACGCCCTGCTGGCGGCCGTGTTCCTGATGGGAACTCAAAGCGCACTGTTCGCTCCGGCAAAGGTTGGCACGATCCCAGAACTACTGGACGAAAAAACGATCTCGGCCGGCAATGGAATTTTCAACCTCGCAACTTTGTCAGCGACCGTAATTGGGATGGCCATGGGCGGCTGGCTCTCTGACACGACGGCGCGCGGGCAAGAAAACCTTTGGCTGGCTGCCGCAGTTCTGATTGGTATCGCGGTCGCAGGTACGATTCTAAGTTTCTTGATTAAGTCACTTTCAGCGGCCAATTCGGAAGCAAAATTCCCAATCACGTTGATCGGCGAAACAGTCAGCGACATTTTGGACTTGGTGCGATCGGGGCCACTATTTCGGGTCGCGCTCGGCATTGTGTTCTTCTGGGCGATTGCGGCATTTGCACAACTCAACATCGATTTCTTTTCTGAAGAGAGTGGCGGCCTTCTCGAAGCCCACCGAACGCCGCTGCTGATTGCGGTCACGATGGGCATCGGGCTGGGGAGTGTGCTCGCCGGATTTATTTCGGCCGGTCGTATCGAACTGGGACTGGTGCCGTGGGGAGCCGCCGGAATCGCTGTCTTTGCAATCTTGCTGTGGTTTGCTCCCGCCGAGTTTATTAACGACGACCCGTACAACTCCAAGAAAATCATTGCCTGTGTATTTCTGGCTGGGCTGGGAATGAGTGCAGGAATTTTTGACGTTCCGTTGGCGTCCTACCTCCAACACAACAGCCCAATTGAAAAACGTGGTTCTATTCTGGCCGCGACGAACTGTCTGGCCTTCAGTGGCATTCTTGTGATGTTCGCGCTGCTGCTTTTCCTGCGGAAGCCAACTCACGATGGCTCGCTGGCCAATTTGCCGCCAGCGATTACCTCCGCCGGTCTCAACGCCGAACAACAGGCGGACGTAGAGCGACTGGTTTCCGAATACACTTCACAGTCAGAACTATTTTCAGAAGGTTCGAAGCCGGACATTTACGCGGCAGTTAAGGATCTGGACTCAACGATTCGCCCGGCGGCACTGACTGAGCTGGTGTTTGCTGACGCAAAGATTCGAAAGGAAAAAAAGCTCTCGGCTACGCTTGATGATTACACCGTCGGATTCCCAAAAGACGAAAAAGCGGTTTACCCACCCGAAGGACGCCAGATCAAGCAAGCGATGGCCCAAAGTGGGAAACTGCCGCGACTGACCTCTCGGCAGATATTCCTCGTCATGGGCTTGATGGCGATTCCGGTTTTGATTTACGCGGGATATCGGCTGGGCCGAAAAATGGTTCGACTGATCTTCCTAGCGCTATTCGGTTTACTTTATCGAATCAAAATCTCCGGCACCGAAAACATTCCCGACGACCGGAGCGCCGTGATCATGTCCAACCACACGTCGTGGCTGGACGGAGCGATCATGCTGGTACTCGTGCCTGGCCTTCCGAGAACCATCGCTTGGGCAGGAAACTTTAAGAACTATTTATTGACCAAGTTCGCCGATTTTTGTGGCGTCATCCTGATTGCCGGTGGCCCAAAATCGATCGTCAAGGGATTGAAGACGGCGCGGAAGGCACTCGATGAAGGCGAATCTGTCGGCATTTTTCCCGAGGGTGGACTTTCAAGATCCGGCCAAGTTCGCACCTTCAAGCCCGGCCTGCTAAAAATTGTCGAAAACAAATCAGCCCCCGATGCCGAACCGATTCCGATCATTCCAACCTACTTCGATCAAACTTGGGGCAGCATCTTTAGTTACTTTGAGGGCAAGGCCTTCAGCCGATTCCCAAAATCATTTCGTCGACCGTTGTCGGTTCATTTTGGTAAACCAATTACCAATCCTGAATCGATGTTTACACTGCAACAAGCTGTTCAAGAGTTGAGTGCCGAAGCCGTGGAAAACCATGCAGGAAACTTTGTCGCGCCCGCAGCGGCATTTATCAAGAGTTGTAAAAGTAAGAAATTCAAATCAAAAGTTGGTGACTCCACCAATGCAGAGGAGAAGGGCGGTACGCTGCTGACGCGCAGTCTCGTACTCCGCCGCTTGCTTCGCAAACACGTTCTCGACGCAAACGAAACCAACGTCGGCGTGCTGATTCCGCCGACTGTCGGTGGAGCCATCGTCAATGTATCGCTGGCGTTGGACAAACGCGTCGCAATCAACTTGAACTATTCGTTGTCGAACGACTTGGTCAATTACTGCATCAAAGAAGCGGGTATCAAGACCGTTTTGACAACCCGTAAAGTCGCTGACAAATTCGGTTTTGAGCTCGATTGCAACGTGGTGTACCTAGATGACTTGAAAGACAAAGTCACCGGCGCAGACAAAGCGATTGGTGCGCTCCAGTCATTTGTGATTCCTGGGTTTGCACTTTCGAGATGGTTGGGACTGAGTTCGCTGAAACCTGACGATGTGCTAACCATCGTTTTCACTTCGGGCTCAACCGGCGTTCCTAAAGGCGTCATGTTGACTCAGCGAAATATTGCGTCCAACGTGAAAGGCATTGAGCAAGTTGCCTCATTGGTACCTGATGACACGTTGGTTGGTGTCTTGCCGTTCTTCCACTCGATGGGTTACACGGTCGCATTGTGGGTTCCAATGACAACGTCCATTCGGGGTGTTTATCACTTCAATCCGCTTGATTCAAAAATTGTCGGAAAGCTAACTGAGAAATTCTCCGGTACGATCATCGTGGCGACACCTACGTTCCTCCGGTCTTACATGCGGCGATGTACGGTCGAGCAGTTCAAGAGTCTCGACATGGTGATCGCTGGCGCTGAACGATTGCCAACAGAAATTTGCGATGAGTTTGAAAAGAAATTTGGCGTCCGCCCGATAGAAGGCTACGGAACAACCGAACTTTCGCCGGTCGCGGCCGTCAACATTCCGTACTCGCGACAATCTGGCAAGAAATTTCAAATTGAGTCCAAAGAAGGAACCGTTGGACGCCCGATGCCCAACGTTGCTTCGAAAGTTACCGATCTGGACACGGGTGAAAAGCTCGGGCCAGACAAGGCCGGCATGTTGTGGATCAAGGGCCCCAATGTGATGAAGGGATACCTCAACAAGCCCGACGCGACGGCTGAAGTTTTGGTCGATGGTTGGTACAAGACCGGCGATGTTGCGATTATCGACGAAGACGGATTCATCAAAATCACTGGGCGAATGAGCCGTTTCTCGAAAATTGGCGGTGAGATGGTGCCACACCTCAAAGTCGAAGAGATTCTCACAACTTTCCTCGACAGCACGCCAGACGATGATTCGGATGACCATTTGCTTGTCGCGGTCACGGCTGTCGCCGATGAGAAGAAAGGCGAACGTTTGATCGTGCTGTATACGAAGACGGATAAATCGGTCGATGACATGCGTGCTTCGTTGAAAGAAGCGGGATTGCCAAATATTTTCATTCCGGGAGCCGACGGATTCTTCGAAGTCGCCAGCTTGCCGTTGCTGGGAACTGGCAAACTGGATCTGAAAGGCATCAAAGAGATGGCTCTAGAAGTTACGAGTTAAAGCACGACAAGGAAACGGGATCAGAAAACGGCGGATGATTCCGCGAACATGTCGGAGTCAAATCAATCGGGAAAATGTGAAACGATGACACTTTCCAATGGTCGAGCGCAATTCAGCCTCATGTCGATCCTGATCTTCATGACGCTTGCCTGTTTTCTGTTTGCCGTCATCGCCAACAAAAGCACAATCGGATTCTTGGCCTGGTCGCTGGCCGGGCTAGCCCATGGTTGGTTCGTAAACGAGCGATTTATGCGCCGGTCACTGATGACACTTTTTTCGGGGACTTGCTTGCTTGCGATCGTCAATCTTATCTTGGATTCCCTTTTTCAAATTGTCGGAATGTCGCTGTTCATGATCGGAATCGCCATCACCGGCGCTGGCCTCAGTTCCGTTTTCGCAAACGTCATTGGTGGTGGCCCCGCTCCAAATTGATTTGGAGAGCAGAGATTTGTCGCGTTGTGATTGCTGATTACTTCGTTCAACGCGAAATCCGCGCGGACATCAAAACTTCTGGCGTGCAACCATTTTCTCAGCCAAGTTACCATCGCAGATTTCTCTCAATCGAAGATAAGACATCGTCAGTCGCGGGTTCACCTCGATCACGCAATCGAATTCAGCACCTATGTCACTGATCACCATATCAATTCCGATATAGCCTCGTGTTGGTGGCAGTGCTTTGATTGCCTTCGCAGCAAGATTGGATGCTCGGGCGGAAACTGAATCCTCCAACGGGTATTTTGCATTGACGTAATGACCAATGAGACCGTGGCCAATAAGGACATTGTCTTCGCTTTCTTCAAAGATCTGGCCGGTCGGAGGTAAAAGCTCAAATTTATCGCCGTCACAAATCGCCGAGACACTGACTGACTCGCCTTGAATAAACTCCTCGACTCGCCAGTTTTCGGGATCGTCCGGCGTTACAAACGTCGCCCAATCTTTGACGATTTGCACCTGTTCGCTGCCTGCTCCGTCGATCGGCTTGAGGACAACCGATAGCTCCAGCGAGAATTCTGAATCTATGTCGCTCAGCCGACTGCCGCGTGGGACGGTCACACCACGCTGCTGCAGCCAGTCTGTGGTCGCTTGCTTATCGGAGGTCAGCGTCACAAATTGCAAATCTGGGCTGACAAACTTATCCGAAGAACCTTCCAACCACTGACAACACTGCGAGAGCAAGCCGTCTGATTCGGGCGCGATCAACAGAACATGATCAACTTGATGTGCAAGCGATTTAAGTGTCGAAGCCAACGACTCTTGCGAGTCTACGTAAACTGCTTCAATGACCGCGCCTGAGCCACCTAGATTATCAGTGCCGCTGGACTCGTCCTTGTTTGACGTTGCCGCCCAAAGCCATTCATGTTCTCGATCGACTCTAGAATCGACAGGGACAAAAATCCGCTCGACGAAACATCCAAAATCTCTCACCACGGCCCGAAGCATTCCACCGCCTTGCTGCATCATTGGACTGTGGAAGTCTGGGGGATTCTGAACGATCCATTGCCCTCCGCCTAACAGCCATTCAAAAATCAAAATACGCATTTGTTCAACTCTTCATCACCTAAAATTGCGAACCCAATGGGCTGTCCCCACTGGTTTACAAACGCGATCTCGATGGCGCCGGTTTCCTTTACTTTCACGTCAAGTCGTTTACAATCAGAAATCGCGAGATGTCCGATTGAAGCCTATTTGGCGAACCAGCAGGGGCTGACTTGCAGTGCTCATGTAGCACGCTGTTGCTTGATGTGATCACACGAATCCCATCATTGCTAATCCAATTTTCGAAATAGATTGTTAGAAGGTATATCCAACGTGGCAACACTACTCACACGCAACGAAGGCGATGTTCTCGTCGCCTATTTTCAAGACGTGAGAATTATTGACGAATCAAGAATCACGAGTTTGGGCCAAGAGCTGACTGACATCATTAGTTCAACTGACAACAAAAAAGTCGTTTTGAATTTTCAGAATGTCAGCTTTATGTCTTCGGCGATGATTGGAAAACTCGTACTCTTCGGCAAGAAATGCAAAGCCGCAGAAGTTGATTTGCGGATGTGCAACATCAACGAAAACGTAGACGAAGTCTTCACACTGATGAAGCTGGGCAAAGTCTTCAAAATTGACAAAGACGAGAAAACGTCGATCACGAAATTCTCAAAGAAAGGCTGGTTCGGCTAAGGCCTGCCACGCTTCCTGAATTCAATTCGTTGCCATCGCTTGAGTTGCGAGCAAAAAGAATTCAAACGCCCAAAGACTTTTATCCCAAACCATCGGCATGTTCGTTACTGACGGACATGCCGATTTTTTTTAGCGCACCTTCAGTTTCGAAACTTAAGTCTTGAGTTTTCGAAATTCGAAATTCGAAATTCGCAATTCGCAATTCGCAATTCGAACTACACCTTGATCGCTCGGCGAATCT
>CAZPTT010000181.1:0-5792 GCA_964589435.1 uncultured Pirellulaceae bacterium | reverse complement strand
AATTCGCAATTCGCAATTCGCAATTCGAACTACACCTTGATCGCTCGGCGAATCTATAGACGAATCATGGTCATGTCGTTAAGGTGCTCAATTTCAATTGAGATCAGCCGATTCAGCACTTCGCGAAACGAAGGGCGGCGTGAAGGGTTTTTGGCCATCATCTGTTTCACCAGCATCGACAGTTCTGCTGGGCAAGCCGGCTGAACGAACATCAAATCTTCTGGAATTTGATGCCGATGGTTCTTGATGACGTCTTCAATGGACTGGCCGTCAAACGGAGTTCGCATGGCCAGTGAATGGTAAATCAACACGCCCAACGAATACACGTCGCACGCTGGATTTGCGTGGTAGGTGGTTTCGAAACACTCCGGTGCCATGTATCGTGCCGACTGAAGTTGATCATGCGGCAACCAGGTTTTCTCACTGATTGCATGTGACTGCGACCAACCCAACAGCGTCGCCCGGCCAGTTTTTCCCAGCACAATATGCGATGGGTCCAAGCCGAGGTAAACGCGCCCTTGATCATGACCGGCGCGAATTCCCTCGGCGACCTGACGCATCGCCCACAGCATTCGTGACAGCGAAAGCTGCTTGGCCGACGCCAGAAAACGATCGTAACTTCTTCCTTCTATCCAGGGTTGTACTAGAAAGAATGGAGCTCGATCGAGTTCCGCGTCCAACAACCGAATCACATTGGGATGCACAATTTGCTCCGTCGCAAGTGCCTCTCGTCCCAAACGATCGATCGCCAATGGAAGCTTGTCTTCCGGGAGATTTGGATTGACAAGCTTGATGACATAGCCAAAACCGGCGTCTTGTGAAACGGTCTTGGGGGCTGCCCGATAAATGTTGTACCAACGTCCGCCAGTGATCTGTTCGCCAAGCCGCCAATAGGAGACGACTCTGTTTTCAGTAACCGACGGAGAGGAAAGAGTTTGCAAATGCATAGTTTTTAACATCGTTGGTGGTCAATGGAGTTGATGTCGGTCATTTGCAATCCTTTGAAACGATCCGTTTTTTAAGCAGCCAAAATCTCAGGCCAGTTAAGCCTCGGGCAAATTTGGCTTTCGTAACTTGCCTACACTACTGATCGGAAAAGTTTGCCTATGCGAGCAGGTTGCGTCAAAGATTTCCGGTCACAACGACCGTAGCGTGTCGCCCTTCATCCAGAGTTTCACAGAAGTCGTCGAACGGAAACAAACCACCGTTGCGAACCAGGCAAAAGTGATCGAGCGCGCACACTTGGCCCGGTTGCGCCGATGGCGAAGTCACTTTTAGAAGAAAGAAGTGTTTTGCGAGGCGATTTGATAAACGAACTGGCTTCGCGAAAATGAAACCGCGTGGGCGATACGAAAGACCGCTTCTTTTCACATCGAGATTGATTAACGAAAACGGCCGGCTAAGCGGCGCATCAACTCGTCCGCGATCACACCAAACAGGATCACTGCACCGATGATCGTAAATTCGAGCTCGTCCGGAATCTTCAACAAAACAATCGAGTTGTAAAGCGTTTGCATCAACGCCGTGCCAACGACGACGCCCAAAATGCTCCCCTCGCCCCCGCGCAAACTGCAACCGCCAAGCACCGCCGCCGCGATCGCGTAGAGTTCGAAAAAGTTTCCAAAACTCGATGGCGCAATTGAATTACTATCGATGGCAAACATGACTCCACCAATGCCAGTCAGAACTGCGCAGAGAACGTAAGCCAAAATCGTGACACGGTTGGTGCTGATACCTGAATAGCGCGCGGCTTCTTCGTTACGACCGACAGCCTGCATATGCCGGCCCCAAACAGTCAGATTCAAAAACACGATTGCAGTAAGAGTAATCAGAACAAATATGAAAAACGAATAGGGAATTCCAAATGACTTCGCTCCGGCGGCGACATCCCAAACGACTTGCCAAGTTTCCGGAGCATCCGCCGTCGCAGGGACCTTCACCGGCATGAACTGCAAACCGGTTTCCCATCGCCCCGTTGCCACTTCCCCCAACGATTCTTGATACTCAATGAACCCGACCGTTTGATCGCTGGTCAACCAACGCGAAAGGCCTCGATAGACTAGCAACCCACACAAGGTGACGACAAAGGGCTGCAAACTCATTTTCGTGATTAGCACTCCGTGGAGAATCCCAAGCACCAATGCGATTCCAGTTACTGACAACAGGGCCATTGGAATTGACATCAAAGCCGTCTTTTTGATTGGCACGGCTCGGAAAGAATTATTCAAACCGCTGTCTTCGTCACTCAAGACAATCGTGCCATTCTCTTGCCGCTGATCAACGACTTTTTCACGTGAAGAACTGGAAGAGTGAACAAACAGGATTTTGTCATTGTGTTTTAGCGGCGGAAAATTCGCGTCAAGATTCACTTGAATTCCAGCAAGTGACTTTACGGAAAAGGTTCGGGAAAGCGTGGCCACTGCGCTGCCATCTTCTTCTGCATTTACCGTCTTCATCACAGGATCGGTTTCAATCAACTGCCATTCTGCTCCCAGCTGATCCGCTTGGTTGATGGATGTAACTTTCACCAAACCCTTTTTCCGCCGGTCTTTGTAATACCAAAGCTCATCACCGACTTCGAATCCGCTGCCGGCGTTGACGACCATTGCTTGGCTGTCAGCGCGGACTTCCATCACATCAATGGCACCAACCGGCACGTAGGACACCTCAAGAAACAATGCCAATAGACATGCTGACAGGCAAACTAACGAACCGATGGATAGATCAATCCCACTGGAAATGATGACAAATGCAACGCCGATTCCGAGCACACCATAGAGCGCAGTTCGGCGCAACAAGTTCTCAAGGTTGTTGGGAGTCAAGAATGAAATGGGCGACTTCCAGCAAAGCACCAACCACAACACGACCAGCAAGATCGTGATTCCCATGATTTTCACCAAACCGGCGTAGCGTTCTGCCATTGTCATCAAGCTTTCGAAAATTCGTCGTGTTCCGCGATCAGAATTGATCAGCAACTTTTGGCGACATCATTGTAATATACCGATGCTATTCACAGCCTGCTTCAGCCTGCTCTTACCGATGTCTTCGTTGCCAACCTCATGATTGACTCTTCGTCCAACTGATCGCGCGGCAACTCTCCGGTCATTTCGCCCTCATGCATGACATAAACGCGATCGGCAATTCCAATGATTTCTTCCAACTCACTGGACACAAATAAAATCGCCATCGATTCGGAGGTCAATTTTTCCATCAATTGATAGATCTCTTGCTTAGCACCCACGTCGATCCCACGTGTTGGTTCGTCAAGCAAAAGAAGTTTTGGTTCCATCGAAAGCCACTTACCAAGTACGACTTTCTGTTGATTTCCTCCCGAGAGAAACTTGGCCGCCTGACGATCCGAAGGAGTCTTGACGCCCAAGCGATCGATCATTTCAGCAGAGTCCTTCCGCTGTTGCTTAAAGTCTACCATTCCCAGAGAACTTGCATTTCGGCTCAAGCCAGCCATCCCGATATTGTTCTGAACACTCATGTCGATCAGCAACCCGTGTTGCTTACGATCTTCCGGCACCAAAGCGATCCCGTTTGTCACTGCATCGCGTGGATCCCGAACATCAACCAGTTTGCCGTCTACATAGATTGATCCTGAAACAGGTTGATCGATTCCAAACAACGTCCTTAACAATTCTGTGCGTCCGCTGCCAACCAGCCCGGCAATGCCGACGATCTCGCCCGCACGAACCGACATGGAAACAGCGTGACGAGGCCAAGTCGACGTAACGACGTCTTCGATTTGAAGGACAGTCTCGCCAATTTCATGCTTGGTTCGTTGGTAAAATTGAGATACATCACGACCCACCATGCGAGAAACCATCCTGTCGTGAGTGATTTCACGACGCGGAATCTCGCCCGCATTTTCGCCATCGCGCAGCACAACGACTCGATCGGCAAGCCGTTTCACTTCGGCCAGGCGATGAGAGATGTAGATAACACTGACGCCCTGGTCACGCAAATTTTCGATCAGCCTGAACAATGACTCTGACTCATTGGACGAAAGGCTGGACGTTGGTTCGTCCATGATCAGCACTTTCGCTTTGACAGACAGCGCCTTGGCGATCTCGACCATTTGTTGTTTACCAATCGTCAAAGAGCTGACAATCGTTTGCGGCGAAACATTCAGCCCGACACGTTCCAGGAATTGTTTAGAGCGCTCATTTATTTCTCGAGATCGGACGAAGCCCGCCGTCCGCGGCTCGCGACCGAGGAAAATATTCTGACCGACATTGAGGTTGTCACAGAGATTCAGCTCCTGATGAATCAAGACGATTCCGGCATCCATTGCGGCTCGCGTATTCTCAAACGAAACCGGTTTGCCAGAGACTTCAATCGTTCCGGAATCAGCACGTTGAACGCCCGCGAGAATCTTCATCAGAGTACTCTTGCCGGCCCCATTTTCGCCGATCACCGCGAGAACTTCCCCCGGTTCCACACTCAAACTCACGCCAGCAAGCGCGCGGACACCCGGAAACGATTTCGTAAGATTCTTGACTTCAATAAGTGGAGACGATGACACGAACGATCGCTGGTTCAAAAAAAACTGACTTCAAAATCGCAGAGAGACGCAATCGCAGTTTACTTAAATCGCCCCGCACCGTCGATTTCGAGCTGCGAAAAACCGATTTAACCAAGACCTTTCTGATCGGCCAATCGAATTGGGCAAACTATAAGGCCATTTCATCTGGAAGTTTTTAATTGCCGATCTTTTCTTTCAAGTCCGCCCAAAACTCATCGACTTGCTCTGACTTTTTTCCGTCGATCATGGCTCCGTCTTTAGTAACCGCGCGAGCCGGAACATCGATGTACTTGCTCTCAGGAATTGCATCCTTATTTCCCTTTAGGATCTCATTCAAAATCTTGACCGACTGGTATCCGTACTCGTAGGGATTCTGCACAACGGTTCCGATAACCGTTCCGTCCTTGATACCCTGGAGCGTCGCGTCATCTTCGTCGAACCCTGCGACTTTCACTTTGTCAATTTTATTGGCTTGCCGAAGTGCCTGGAGCATCGCGGGCGGATTGTAAGCAAACAAGCCCACCATTACGTCGACATCGGGATAGGTATTCAGTGCGTCTTCCGCTTTTTGCTTGGCGACTTGGGCTGCGCCTTGATCAACAAGAGTTGCCAATATCGTGAATTTCTTGCCGACGACCTCTTCAACTTCATCGCGCCATTCAAAATCGCCTTCACGATCAAGAAGTTCGTCGATCACGCCTTGCTGTCGTTTTTTAGCATTGTCTTGTTCCAGCCGGCCGATCGCCAAAATGACTTTGGCTCCATCGGGGAAAGCCTTTTTGATCAGCTTGCCGACTGTTCGACCGGCCGCGTAGTTATCGACACCGATGTAGAGCAAACGATCTGTTTCGGGCGCGTCGGAATCATGGGTGATCAGCGGAATTTGCTTGGCCCATCCGTTGAGCATATCACGCTGATTGACCGCATCGATCGGGCTGATCGCCAAGGCGTCGATTCCGCTCGAAAGCAGATCTTCGATGATTTGCTTTTGCTTGGTTGCGGTGGCTTCGTTGGGAAAGCGAACATCGACTTCAACGTCGAGATCTTCGGCCGCATCTTTACAACCGACTTCCGCGATATTCCAGAAACTGGCGATCTGATTGGTGACAAACGCGATCGTTGGTTTGTCGTTCTTTTCGTTGCCCTTTTCGTTGTTCTCTTTGGCCGATGATGTGACGGAGGAAAAAGAGATCGAGGCCAAAATCGTCACGATTGCGACAATCAAACCAACGGTTTGGCAGGAGAAAAATCCAAAGGCGTT
>CAZPTT010000180.1:0-12447 GCA_964589435.1 uncultured Pirellulaceae bacterium | reverse complement strand
TTGGGCAACTACTGCTTGATGCGTCCAATCTGCAATCCGTGTCCGGTTCCGAACTGGATACCTTTGCTGCGGGTACCAATTCGAAAGCCCTCGCCTCCGCCAATCTTCACCCCAGCGTTGGGCGTTCCCCAACGCAAAATTTGGCCGCCGCCATACTGCACACCGATATTGGGCGTGCCATAACGAACCCCTTCCCCATTTCCGTACTGAACGCCAAATCGCTCAGTTCCATAACGAACGCCTTGTCCACCGCCGTATTGAACGCCGGCGCCTTTGGGGCCAATACGATATCCTTCGCCGCCTCCGAACTTGATGCCATTCTCGCCACCGATTGCCAACCCCTTCCGACTGATTGCGCGATTGGCATCGCCTCTCGATGCTGGAGTTGGCTGCATTGTATTGTTCAGCGCTGTTGCATTTGACGCTGTGTTGCTGGGCGCTGTGTTGTTCATCGCCGCGTTGTGTGGCGCTGTGCTGCCTGCTCTCAGTTGACCTGGAACACGGCTAGACGGGTCAAGAACTGGATTCACCGCCTGGCTTGGTTGACCGAAATCGCCTGCTGGCTGCACTCCGTTTTCGAGAACGGAAACCGCACGTTTCGGCTCCGCTTCTTGGCCAATCGCCGAAACGCTAACGAAGCACAAACAGATCGCCAACGATGCAACACAAGTTGACATTCGGATAGTACAGATATTCATTTCGAGCCCAGTCTTTGGTTTAAGTTGAAGCGAGTTCCTTCAGAAGCGCGCAATTTAAGGACGCTTCAAACAATCAGCTTGATTGCCAAAGAAGTCTAGCTTTCAACCGGGCCGCTGGCCTCGATTGACATGCGAATGAGCATCCAGCGATTCGGTTAACCGCGACGCCCGGCGGGCCAATTGCCTTAATCGTCATAAGCCGAATTGTAGCGACTGCGACGGCGGCTGCGGCGATGCCGAAGTGTGGCTTGTTCGCCTTCGATGAACCAGTAGCCGCCAAGGACTTTGTAGAAGATCAACAGCACGATGGCTCCACCTGCTCCAACTGCAAATCCTTCGAGGCTGATCGGCTGAACGGGCTCTGGCCCGCGTGCGAAATATTGCAGAATGGCACATCCGATCAGCGTGCCGGCAATTCCCATCAAGACAGTGGCGATTGCTCCACCCGGATCACGGCCAGGCATGATCGCTTTGGCAGTCAGCCCAACCACAGTTCCAAAGCCAATCCAAGTCAAAGCAAGGTTCGCGTATTCAGCTAACTGAGCAAATTCCATTTCGATTCCCTGCTTCGCTTTCCTGTTTCGTTTTTCTGTTTCGTTTTACCCGGGGCTCACACCGCGGGTTAATTGCTTTCGTCTCTTGAAGGCTGACAATGCGCAAATTCAAAATCTCGCACGGGCTTCTGCCTAATACTACAAGGTTATCCCGACCTATCCGCACCATTCTCTCGTCCAATTTCTCGGACAAATAATCCCGGCCTATCCGGTTGAATCAACAGTTCGCCAATTCAACTGCAGGTCTTTTACCAAAACTCGCTAAACTCCCTCAATATCAGTTCCGCAAATTTGTCGGCAAATCCAAGGCGAAAACTGCTACTTCTCGGTGAACACCACCGCGTTGGCGATGCAGAAGCGCCCTTTTTCTTCTCCTCTGAACTCCTACTCGTACTCAGCCATCGACGGTACTCGTACTCGATTGGAAATGAGGTCGAGTACGAGTACCACCTGATTGAGTACGAGTACGATTTTAGGAAACTAGTATTGGTGTTAACCGAGAAGTCTTCAAAAACCGCTACAATACTGGCACTAGAAACGCGACGAATGCCGAGCCCTGATCGAAGCCAGGAGTCAAAACGATGTTTCACCCAAAACTTAAAGCCGCACTCACACGTTGCCGCGGCATCCATTTCCGTGCTTTAACATTCGCCCTGCTTTGCAGCTTCGGCTTGCCCGTCGCACTGGTCGGCCAAAACATAAACACGGAGACGCCCTTTCACTCCTTCGGCGACAGCTACTACGAGAATCATGGCGTCAATTTTGGCTTTTCGATTCCAGGGGGCCGGGGGAACGGTTCACGGATCGTTGGGCTTGGCCCCAATGGCCAGCTCACTCCGAACTTAAATTTCAGCCGCGGCGGAGGCGGCTTTCCACCGTTCGGAGGCTACAGCCCGAACTCTGGAGGGACATTTGGATTTGGCCGTCGAAACCCGAACGGCGGCGGTTTTTCGCTTGGCCTAAATTTTGCCAAAGGCAGCAACCGCTCAAGCGTCACCCAAGCCCCAAACTTGACGGTGCAAAATGGTTTCGGCGGCAGCATCTTCAGCGGAGAAGTACGACCGTTCGTCACCAGCGTTACGCCGATTATTGGGAACGGCGGCGGATACCCGCCTCCGATTGACAACGGAGTGACTCGCGCTCTCAACAGCGGCCAACTCGATTTGACCTACCATCCGGATTCCAACTCCGAAACAGCCCCATCGACGACACCATCCTACGGAGATGCCACAAGCACAGCCACTCAAGGCGACTTGAGCGTGTCGGCAATCAAGGCTCGACGAAAGCAATCTATTGCGGCACAGAAACGTCTACTCAAAGAAAAGTTAGACGCAGCTCAAACGCTTGTCGATGCGGGCGAATTTCCAAAAGCAAGAACGGCTTTTCGAGCCGCAATGCAATTGACGAAAGACGAGTCGATCAAGCGACAGATCAAACGTCGCATCGAGGAAACCCGAACGGGAAAGTAAAGCACGGGTGCCATGCCCTCGCTTGCGTGGGCATGCCTAAGCAAACGAGAGAGCGGCACCAGCATTCCATGTTTGACAATCGATCGTACCCAAAATGCCCCGCGTCCATCTCGCGCAATGCGAAGATTGTTCAAAAGCAAGACTGGAACAAAATTAGCACGGGTGCCATGCCCTCGCTTGCGTGGGCATGCCTAAGCAAACGAGAGAGCGGCACCAGTCATTCCATGTTTGACAATCGATCGTACGCAAAATGCCCCGCATCCATTTCGCGCAATGCGGAGATTGTTCAAAAGCAAGACTGGAACAAAATTAGCGAGTGCTACCCAGCAAATCGCAGCGTCATTACAAACGCTTGCCAGTCCTTTTGAAACTGATCCATATCTGGATTGCCCAGCATTCGCTGCAGTGTTTGGTAGCCCGTTGGATCCGCTGCAGCGTTCTTCACGAACTCGTGATAAAACTTCACTAACAAACCTCGTTCTTGCAAGTAGTAGCACAAGTACCTGGCCTGCGCGTAGTTAGTGACATGCCCATCATAAAACTCTTGCCGGCTGGTTGAACAAAGCTCCTCAAACGAGGGAACCCGTTCGTCCTCGATCGCGGCTTGCAAACCTCTCAACCGCCAGTTCGTGCTTCCTTTGATGTGACCATTCTCATCACGACTTTGTTCGTAAAGAGAACCCAAACCTTCATTGAACCAAGAAGGGCAATTGGGAAAATTGCTTTCAACAAACGGATGAACAATCTCATGAACGAGTGTTCCGCCGCCAGTATTGATATTCATGACGAGCGCTCGATTGGATGGCGAATAGAATCCGTAGGGCGTCGATGGCAATTGACCAAAGAGACTCAGGTTATGTTTTTCGTAGCTCGCCGTGTCCTTGAACAACCACACGTCAAGAATGAAACGTGGATCCTTGGAAAAGTAGTCTTTCTTGAGTCGATCGACAGCCCAATTCACCGTTCCCGTGGCCCACCGCTTGACGTCTTGTTTTCTTCGGTCACCAATGACGACGAAGGGCTTTTGAATGACAACGTGAAATTCGTCACTGGGCAATTTTAGCTTCAGCTTTCGAACGTGCTGTGCATAATCCGCGTCGGTAAAATGGTTTTCCATTTGCAGGCTGGGCACTGAAACCGCTTCAAGCCGCATGCGAACCACCATTGGATTCTGAGTCGCTGAATCACCCAAGCGGCAACTGGCCAAAAACTGATCCAGCGGAATTCGCTTGGCTTCGCCTTGTTCGACATTGGGGTCATGCAGAATGACCTCACGCGATCTTAAGTCCGCACCGATCACCAGCACAAACTCTTCGCGACCATTCTCAATCCGACAGAATACGGACGGAATCATCTGCTTAAGATCCGCGACAGTATCACTCCAGATTTGAAGAAGCGAACGTTCATTGGTTGAAAACCAAACATCGCCCGGCTGGAAACCGATCTTCTTAAGCGCTCTCACAAGCTCTTTGGTCACGCAACCGCGTCCTAAGATCGGCTCAACATTGGCTTGATCAAACACAAAGTCCTGATCGACGCTGTGCTTAAGATATTGCAAACACATCGCAACGCAGGCTTCTCCGCCGAAGTCCGGCTTCTTGGAGATGAAGGGAACTTCAGACATCAGAACCAAATGATCCGTGTTAACGTTCGTTCTTGGGGAGGAGACGCCCTTCGCCAGAATCGAATCAAACCCTACATCATGCTTCGACGCGTGGCGGAAATCGGGAGCATCCGAAAGCATGACGCTAACAACCACCGAACCAAGCAAGAACAAAGAAGCGCCAAGAGCCAAATAGTTTTGCAACCTCGAATTCATCCGTCTCTCCTTATCAAACAATTGATAACATCCGTGGAAGCGGTTGGCATCGTTCAAAACGGTCGGCATGAACAAACCAAAGTCGCTGCGACCGCGACCGTTGATTTCATCCGCCACAACAATTGTTCTCGCATTCGCGTTTCAGTTCCAGACAAATCTTCTCGCTATCAAGCAATTTTTGATCAAAACCTTTCGTTCGGCCCAACAAAAAAAGAACATTTTACTTGTGACGCGCGAACAACACCCGACTCAACGCCACACGCCGCCTTCATGAATCAAGGCTGGGAGAATAGATTTCAAATTGGCTGGACATTCTGATAGATTGGCTGTGATCAAACTATTGAAGGGATTTCAAATGCGCATCGTTTTTTGCTCTCGCTTTTTTTGCTCCCACCCTCGCGTCAATTTAGCGAACCATTGGGGGCGACTTGCCACCGTCGCGAACGCGATTTTGATTTTGTCTTTTTTGTGCTTTATGACGCAGACGGCAACGGCGCAGACCATCGGCCAGGAATCCAAATTCGCTTATGACCAAAGCCTTGACGACTCACCAAACTATGCACACATGAAAGCCAATGCGGGATTGCCAGAAGGCATGACCGAACAGTCGTTGACAGCCAAGCTCGAACCCAACCTTGGCAAAACGCCTCGACATTTTGGCTGGTTTATCTATGGGGGTTCTAACTCGCGTTCTCTCGCTACGATGCTCATCGAAAGTAGCGATGCTGGATCGCTTCCTCGGCTGTTCGTCGACGCCAACCGCGACAAGCAGTTTGACGAAACCGAGGAGTTACCGGCAGTCGAGAGCAAGCGAGAAGGAACAGCGGCTTGGCAGACAAATTTGAACGCCGAATTCGTTAAAGTCGCGAACAAGGTCTTCAGCCGTCAACTGCAACAAGTCAAGTTTCGCTGGAACGAGAAAGACAAACGATTGACAATTTCATCGGTTGGCACGATGAAAGGAAAGGCCACTTTTGGCGAAAAGAAAGTGGCTGCTCAGTACCTCGATCGAAATTCGAACGGCAGTTGGTTCGACAAAGAAGATCGTTTCGTCGTGGACGTCAACCAAGACGGAATTCTCGATCCGATGCTCGAAAGGTACCCCTGCAAAACGTTGTGCAGAATTGGCAGTCAGCAGTTCGCCATTGGCGGCGATCCGGAAGGCAATTCTCTTTCGCTGGTTGAAGTAACCGGTCGTGGAACAATCGCTGGCACGATCAAATTGGCCGACGGTGCGGAAGTCGTCAAACTGAAAGCAACGTTGGCTTCAACCACTGGCATTCGCGTGCTGATCGATACGTTGGACGAAGCGGTGACTTGTCCAATCGGCGACTACCGCGTCGAAAGCGTTGAAATCAAATTGAAAGCCGAGAAGGGTTTCTACGACTTCCGTTTCGCATCGCTCAATCAAGACAAGCCGCCCGTCAGAATTTTGGCTGATCAATCAAGCGAGATTGACCTGCTCGGCAAACTAAGTCTGTCGGCGACCCAAGCCATCATCGTTGATGAAAATGGGGCAACGCTAACCATTTCACCGATGGTCGGTAGCGAGTCAGGCTTATATCTAATGCTGTGCCGACTTGGTTCTACACCTGATTCCACTTCGGAGAACAGAATGAGCGTCGAGAGCACTTCCATGGACGGACAAATCGGTTTGGCTTCATCAGGTTTTTCGTGAGGCACATTCTGCCCGGTCTCAGTTCGAGTCCCATCCGACACAGAACCTTCCACCGTTTCTTCAACCATGACGTTTGATGCTGGTCCACTTGCCGGAAAGCTGGTTAAAACAATTCAAGAATGATTGAGTTTCGCAATCAAGTTTTGCATCTGAAATTGAGTTAAAGCCCATGTTTGATAAACCAAGCCTCACAAACATCTTTCGTACTGCACTCTGCTTGAGCTTAGCTTGCCTTTCGAACTTTTTTTCACAGCCCGGCTGGGCTCAAGATGAAACGAAGGTCAAGACCGAGGCATCCATCCGAGAGCCCGTCAGTCTTGTTTGTTACGGTGTCGTTTCCGATGAAACTGGGAAGCCGCTTCCTAACGCATCGATTCGACTGATCGGTGGCACGGGAATGCTCAACTTCGGCGCGTCACCATTGATCGTAAATTCACCGCTCGTACAAAAAAAGAATGTGGAAGCGAATGGCTCGTTTCGTTTCGAAACACCCAGCGACACTGAAAATTTCCTCAGCACTTACATGATGGGGCGCGGCGACTGTTCTTTAGTTGTCAATTGCGATGGCTATTCACTTTTCGCGACACCCGTTTCGATGGATCGGATGCGAACAGATTTACCCTTTGAAATTAAGCTCTCGAAATCCGAACCGGTCAACATTCGCATAAACGACGCTGCGGGACAGCCATTAGTCGGGGCTCGACTCTGTCCGGCAAAGGTTGGAAGCGTAGGAATTCCGCTGGTCGCAGCTCAAGAGTTTTCGTTTGAATCAAATGAAGACGGAACAGCAAATTTTGAGTTTCATGGCAGCGACACTAGTCACTTTTTTGTCACCCATGAATCGATTGGCAGCCAGCAATTGCCGGCAACCAAGGCTAAAAACAACGGCCTGTCCATCGTCGCGTTGCCGGTCGGATCAGTCTCCGGATCGCTCGAGTTCCCATCGGATGAAATCACCAAACAGGTCGCGAACAAAACCGTCACGCTTCTTTCTTCGCAAGCGAAAGCCTATCAAGCGACAGGCCATGACACGACGGGCTGGCAACAAGTGAAAATCAACGCAGACGGATCGTTTAAGTCCGGGCCACTAGCATTGGGCACCATTCAATTTCACTACGAATTTGGAGACAACTTTCCGTATTCATCCCCCAACATCTTTGACGTCAATGAAACAACGCTGGAAGTTCCCAATCTCAAAATCGAACAGACGTTTGAATCAGCCGCAGAGATCAAATTCCAAGTGACCGACGGCGAAGGTAAGCCGCTAACCGGAATCATTGTCAATTCAAAGTCGACTGATAAATTTGGATTCGCTACCCAATTCTCTTTGGTCAAATCTCCCGCCAGTCAGGCTTTCCCGCACGACCCCGTCGGCGAGTACCTGATGAATAACAACTTCGGAGTGATGATTAGAAAACTGAGTAACGAAAAGGTCAACGTCATCAAAGTTGCCATGTCAAAATCGGCGACCGTCGAAGGTACCGTCGTCAATCAAGCAGGTGATCCCGTTGTGGGTGCCATTGTAGTCTGCGACGTATCTGCTGGGCGCTTCGCCAACAAAATCGCAACGCTCAGCGACATTCACGGAAAATTCGCATTGCGAAACGTTCCGCCAAACGCTGCTCTAAAAGTTTCTGCCTCCAAAGACAATCTGGCATCATCGCCCGACAAACCAGCTCTATTGAATTCCGGTTCACCGCCCGATGACTTTCAACTGGTTCTGCTTGCACAAGCAACCGCGTCGGTCGCCGGAACCTTTGTTGATCAATTCAATTTGCCTGTTGAAAATGTTGACGTAAAAGTGATGAAGGCTGTCGTCTATGAGCAAGAAGGATTCGGCGGCGAGTCGTTTGGCGGCGCGCCCTTGAACGGTCTTGACGAATCGCAAGCCACCAACAGCCAAGGCGAATTTGAGTTTCCACCGACTCCAGAATTTTCCGAGCGCCTCCAGGTCAGAGTTGATGACAAACGCTTTTTTCCATTTCAGTCTCCGTACATTGACGCAACGAGACTGGAAGCAGCCGACGGCAGACTCGACCTATCCACTTTCCGACTGTTTCGACGCCCGGAGTTGATCTCAACAACGATCGAAATTACCGACAGAGGCAGCGGCAAACCAATTCCCAATGCAGAAGTCGTTTTCTTGGGAATCGCCGCAGGTAAGACGATTATTGAAACGGATGACCTCGGCTCTGGAACTGCGCAACTGGCGGCCGCGCCGCAGTTGGCCGCGATACGCGCCGCCGGTTATCCAATTCAGTTTCGGTGGCTGGACGAAATCTCAACGAAGCTCGTTTTCAAACTCGGCGACAACCAGTTGAGCTCAGCCGAACCGTCGACTGAGTCGCTTCATTGGTTCGCGAAGAATCGAGACGAATACTTTGACTGCGCGAAAGAGCTTTTGAATGACGTCGACCAACCAGATTCGACATCCACTTTCTATCGCCAGAATTTATATTTCTCGGCTGCAGCAATCGTCGCACCTGACGATTTCCTGGCGACCGTCAGTGGGGCTGAACCGGAGTATACCTACGCAGGCAACTTTTTCATGTTTCATGAATCAAAAGCCTTCCATCAACGCCCCGAACGATGCATTCGAGAAGTGATGACGTCCGAACTTGAGCCATATCAAAATGTGGCTTTGCTTTCGATGTATGCGCTTCGGTCGTCAGATCCTGCCCTTCAAGATGAGCTATTTGGTGAAGCCGTCGTCGCGTTCCGCGAAAGCGTCGATAAACAACAGCTTTATTCCGCAGGTAGTCTCGCAGTTCATTTACTATTGGCGGGCAAAACCAAAGTTGCCGAATTGATCGTCGCCGAAGCCTGGGATGGAGCGACCGAACTTAAGAAGACACTGGCTGACCGAGCACCCAAAGAAGACATTGGCGTCGCCCGAATGTTCTTGCCGGCGCTCGCAATCGTCGACCATGAAGCCGCTCTGGCTCTCGTTCCGTTGGTCGCCATGGATCGCGAAATTGATTCGGTCATTGGACAACTGCTGGCGAACGTATCTCTTCACGATTCGGCGTTGTTTGAAAAATTGGCGGCTGAGCACCAATCAAAAGACGGGGAAACGAAACTTAGTCTTCAACGAATCAGCCAGAGTTTCAGTAGCCTCACGCAGCTTCCAGATGAACTTTCCGATTGGCCCCGTCGAATCGCCAATCATTTGCCAAACGGCGCAGAAAAAATCCAAATGAGTCTGTGGGCAATGGAGAACGCATCGAATGACGAACAAAGAAAAAGAGATTTGGAAAACCTATTAACTGCAATTCGTGATCTCCCGCCGGTTCGGCAAGAATTTTATTGGGGAGATGCGGTAGTTCAAATCATTGAACGCATCAAACAGTTCGAAAACCTCAAACCAGCAGAGCTTGATGAAATCATCTTCGAAGTGATGAAGAACCGCCCGCCAAAATACGAGGCAAACGGTTCAATGGAGATGCTGGCCTTGTTCGCCCGCCTTCTGGCTATCAAGGACGCCGATTTGGCGAGACGACTGCTTGAACCTGCTTTTGAAAATAGAAGTTGGTTGTTCACTTATCAAACGGGAGCAGATTTTGAGAACTGCCAAGTCCTCCGTTCCACAGCCTGGATCGATCCAACTTGGGCCGTTGAGCTGACGCGGGAACTAAGCGACGAACTTGAAATCGATACGCCGGTACGCCGGCTCTCACTAGTTTCCGGCGTCATCGACGAACTATATGCCGTCGGTTCGACGCGACCTGCTAAAGTTGGATCGAAAGAGTAAGATATTGGCTTCAGATCTTACTCGCGTTTTTCATCGAACTTATGGCTAATCCGAATCGCTACGCCCAACACCATCACACTTCTGAATCGCTTGAAGAATCCGTGCGGCAATGCAGCGAGCAGGTCAAGGCTGCGCTCGGCGACAACCAGATTGACTTGGTGATTGCCTTTGCCGCTGGCTACTCATCGGAAGAAATGGATCTGCACCTCGGAAAGGTACAATCGCTAACTGGCGCGACCACCGTAATCGGCTGCAGTTGTGAAACGGCGATTGGAGGGCCGCTTGAGTTGGAACACGAGAAGGCTCTATCGCTCTGGGCAGCTCATTGGCCAGGCGCTTCAATTCTGCCGATGCATTTGACTTATGAGCGAGCCGTTGACGGAGGAGCGATCGTTGGCTGGCCGCAGGAAACCGATGATCCGTGGCCTGAAGATTCTTTCCTGATTCTGCTCGCCGAACCATTCGATTTTCCCGCCGACATTTTGCTTGAACGCATGAACGAAGATCGGCCCGGCACCAAAATCGCCGGCGGAATGACCAGCGGTGCGTATCAACCCCGCCAAGCCCGTTTGATTTTCAACGATGCGACTAAATCTTCTGGAGCGGTCGCAGTCCGAGTCAATGGCGTCCCTGTCTCGACACTCGTTTCTCAAGGCTGCCGACCGATCGGCGAGCCAATGGTGATCACCGCTTCCGAAAGAAATATCATCCAACAATTGGGAGGCGAATCTGCGCTCCAACAGTTGCGTGACCTATTCCGCCAATTGCCGACTCGCGACCAGTCGATGGTGCAAAGCGGTTTGCATGTCGGCCGAGTTATCAACGAATACCAAGACAAATTCAGCTACGGCGATTTCCTGATTAGAAACGTCGTCGCAGTTGATGAGGAGCTCGAGACGATTTCGATTGGCGACTATGTGCGTACCGGGCAGACCGTTCAATTTCACATCCGAGACGAAGACTCTGCTTCAGCCGAACTGGAGCAAATGTTGGCCTCTGCAAAGCCAGTTGGACAAGAATTTAGGTCTTCACTCGTTTTCACATGCAATGGGCGGGGCCTGAATTTATTTTCGGATCCTCACCATGACGCCGCCATGATTCAAACTAAACTAGGAGCCTTACCGAGTGCGGGGTTTTTCGCGGCGGGTGAAATTGGATCCGTTGGAAAACAGAACTTCATGCATGGTTTCACCGCCAGCGTCGTCCTATTCGAGTAGCGAAACAAGCACCGAATTCGGCCGGACTACCTTCGCTGCCTGGCGATCATCATAGTGATCATTTTTCCTTCGAACCACAAAAGCATGAGTCTTCTTTGAAACGCCACATCATTACCGTCATCAAGTTCGCAATGTCGATTGCGATTCTGGGCTATCTGTTCAATAAAGCCAGCCAGGACGACCAGTTTTCCAATCTGATTGATGGCGACAAAAACTGGGGATGGCTGGCAGTCGCCCTTCTGGCAACGTTGCTGGCCCATCTCATTGGCTTCGTTCGATGGCGAATCATGGTACGGGCGCTCGAGCTCCCATTTAGCTGGCTGGACGCGATCCGAATTGGATTCATCGGATTGTTTTTTAACTTGTTCGCGTTCGGCGTCATTGGTGGCGATGCGCTTCGCGCATTCTATGTGACCAAAGAGATACCCGATCGGAAACCAGAAGCGATCGCATCCGTGGTCGCTGACCGTTTGATTGGTCTACTTACAATGCTATTGGTCGCCTCGTTTGCGTTCTTGCTGTTCGACACTTCGGAACTGGAATCAAGCCATCCCAAAAAGCTGGCCACAATTCAAGTCGCTTGCCGAATGGTGATGACACTGACGTTCGCGGGCTTCGCAGGATTGGCTGTCCTGTTGGCAGCTCCCAGCCTCACCAAAACGAACTGGTTTCAAAAGGTGCTTGGCATTCCCGTGCTAGGCACTGTGATCGAAAAAGTTCTTTCGGTCGTCATGCTTTATCGAAGCCGCCCAATGGTCGTCGCGGTCAGTTTCTTGCTTAGCTTCGGCGTCAACGTTTGTTTTGTGTTGGCGATATATTCGATCGCGGCTGCGTTCTTTCCAACTTACCCTAGCTTTTCGAACCACTTCATTATCGAACCCATTTCGATGGTCTCCAACGCGGTTCCGTTGCCCGGTGGACTTGGCGGAATGGAGTACGCCCTTGATTTTCTTTACCAAGCCTTCTCCAGTGAAAACGGAGTCGTGGTCGCGTTTGGATTTCGATTTAGTCTGCTGCTTATTTCAGCCATCGGCGCGGTGATTTGGTTTTTTAACCGCAGCCAAGTCGCAGGCCTCGCAGGCCTCGCAGGCCTGATCCCGGCGGAAGATGATGAAGCTGCGGCGAAAGCTTCGGAAGTGAAGGAATCCGCGGATTCATAGTTGTGGGCCGATGACAAAACAACGCCCAGGATGGACGAGGAAACAACAGCACTCTCTCGTAACAGCCGGCGATCCCAAAACAGCCACTCCCACTCCCATAG
>CAZPTT010000179.1:0-12449 GCA_964589435.1 uncultured Pirellulaceae bacterium | reverse complement strand
ATTGACTGGACCAATAAGCCGCCGCCATTTGAAAACCCGCATCCGCATTTGCGTCACCGGTCGAAGAAATGTTGAATGACAATTGCCCTAATGCCTGTTCTGCCAGCCCGAAACTGCAAATGACAATCAAAAACACCGTGAACTTTTTGGTTAAACACTTCATTGCTTGGTCTCACCCTTTAAACATGAACTATAAATGCCGCTTCATTGCTCTTCCGAACCGGGCTGATAGATCAACTCCGTCTCGGCGAGAAATTCTCTAAACTCTTCGTACTTGCTCACACCGAGAAGATCGCCGTCGGACGAAAAGTGATCTCGCATGGATTTGTCTTGGAAAAAACCCAACTTGCTTGCCGTTCGCAACGCTTCCAAACTCCGCTGGCAGGCTTTCTCTCGATCCGGTTCACTTAACTCGGCAACAATGCTGAAGCAGCAAGCCACGTCGTAGTGATTGACTCCCGACAATGGATCTTCCTCAGTGCCCAAAGCTACAAAGGCGTCAAGCGCAGCCCCTCCTTCCTCGAACTTCTCGGTGCGAATCAAGCCAATGATTCGTTGCAGTTCGAAATGCCTCCAATTCGGGTCTTCAGAATTAGCTGCAAGCTGCTGCCACAACGACAACGCCTCGGAATAACGTTTCGATTTGCTAAACGAGTCAGCCAACCCAAACCTCGCTTTATCGAAAACGTCCTTGAGAAATGGTGAATCGGGCTGCTGTTGATGTTCTTCAATCGTTCCCAACAAATCTTGATAGCCAACAATCGCCGATGGATAATCAGCCGTCAGCCGAAAGCGATTGGCGATCCGTAGTTGGGTTTTCAAAAGCCCGCGCAGATAGATTTCGCTTTTTGTATCCGACTCCAACAACGATCGCCGCACGTCGAGCGATTCTGTCAATCGAGACACCACCTCGCCAGACTGTTTCGCCAAAGAAGTTCCGCTTACTAGCTCCAAAGCATTGGCATATTCAATTTGATAGTTGGGCCGTTCCGGGAAACGCTGAGCCAACAGCTTCAACATTTTTTCAGATTCAACCAACCTTGTACTGGCATCCTGGCTCTTGATAGCTGCGAGGCATTTGCCCAATTGCATTTGGGATCGAGCAAGCTGCAATTGATAGGATGCAAATCCCGGGTACTCACTGACCAATTGCTCTTGCTCGCCGACCGTCTTTTCAAGTTGCTTGATTGCACCACTTACATCACGTTGCTTCAGCAGAACTTTCGCCAACCCGGTTCGCGTCGCGGTTCCTGCCAAACGACTAGCGGGTGCGAGTCGACCCGCAGCTTCAACTTCGGCACCTGATTCACCTACTGCCCCCGTACTTTTCAGCCGCTCCCAGATACCAACGGCACTTTCGAGGCAATCCTTCGCTTCATCAATTCGCTCAGGTTGTGACACCAAAAGCTGGCCGTAATTGAATCGAACTTGCATTTCACTGAGCGACGCGGAACGACGAATTGCTTCGTCTGAATGAGCCGCTATTTCCGTCAGCCAATCGATTGATTCCTGATAGAGCTCACTGGCCGGAGCCAATTCGCCGAGTCGCCATTTCATATTGGCTGCATTGCTGGCAACGTTACACCACTGGATCCGTTGTTTCGCCACTTCATTTGAAACAGGCAAGTTAGAACCTGCGGATGTCGAGATCGCTGACATTCGGATGTTCGACCCGGATGCCGAATCAAAGAGCAGCCGCATGGCACTTTCATAGTTTTCTAATGCAAGTTCGTAACGCCCTGTATCAGCCAGCAGCAAGCCATAGTTGCTATAAGCCTGGGCGAGTCGAGTCTCAAGTTCGCCCGAGCTTTCAGAACTTGAATTTGAATCTTGCAATCCGCGATACTGCTCGATCGCCGTTAGAAACCCTGTTTCTGCCAACTCATAATCGCCAAGTCTTCGGCGCAAATTGGCGACTTGCAAATGACCTCCCGCTCGCCCGCGAATCGATTCAAGGGAAGGGTCATTAGCCGTTTTTCCTCCTGGTGCGACCAGCCGATCGTATTGATCGACAATCCGATTAAAGAACTGCCGATCCGTTGCCGTCAACGATTCTTGACGAGCCATTAACTCTCCCAGTAAGTCATCTGTGACGGTGTCCAGAGCAGCCTGGGTTTGCTGTTTGGCGACTCGTTCACGATCCAGCGCGAGCGACGTTTGCTTCTTCTCTGCATTGACGATG
The DNA here is from genome assembly GCA_964589435.1 of uncultured Pirellulaceae bacterium. Lineage (GTDB taxonomy): Bacteria > Planctomycetota > Planctomycetia > Pirellulales > Pirellulaceae > Mariniblastus. The sequence continues at coordinate 10,267 of CAZPTT010000179.1, read as the reverse complement.
ACCAACGCGACTGAAGTAAACAAAAGAATCAAAGCCATTCCGACAGCGAGCATCGTTGCCAGCGTCTTATGCCGGCGGAACCATCGCTGAGAACGTTGGACGAACGGCTCTTGATAGGCGGAAACTCTACGATCGGACATCCAGTGTTCAATGTCTTCGATCAATAATTGAACGGATTGATAACGATCTTGCGGTTGATGTTCCATCGCGCGAATGCAGATGGCAGCCAAAGGCGCGGGCACAAGCGGATTGGCAGAGCGAGGTTGACGGTAGTCGTTCTGACGAACTTTGGTCGAAATCTCACCCAAGGTCTTGCCCACAAACGGTAACTCACCGGTAACAATCGTGTAGAGCGTACAGCCAAGACTGAAGACATCGGATCGACTATCAAGATCGTCGATCCGCCCCTCCATTTGCTCGGGGCTCATAAAACTGGGCGTACCGGCAGCCCTTCCTTCGACCGAGTGAGGACTCGGTGTCATGCTCGGATGCGAAACACTTGAATTCCCAGCTTGCAACGGAACGGACTCGCCTACATCAAGTGTGTCGACTTCTAACGATTTTTCATCCGCACGCGAAACAGGTTGCGGAACGGAAAAATCTGGCGTGATGCATTTTGCCAATCCCCAATCGACAACCAGCGTTTCACCGAACTTCCCCAGCATGATGTTTTGCGGCTTGATATCGCGATGAATGTAGCCTTGCGAATGGGCGTAGCTGATCGCCTGGCAAGCTGACGTAAATCTCCACACCAGCTCCTTCAATTGGTCGACCCATTCATGCCGCAGCGTTTTATCCCTCACGCTGTGCAGCCGTTTGATTGACATGTCGAGCGTGTCGCCATTGACGAACCGCATCGTATAAAACGGTCTTCCGTCACCATGCTGGCCTTGCGAGTAGACGGGCACGATACTCGGGTGTTCTAATCTGGCGGCGACTTGAGCCTCAAACAAGAAGCGGTCGTTGGCCTCCCGATTCGCCGCGTGGCCGCCTTTGATTTCTTTGAACGCGACTGACCGCTGTAGTTTTTCATCCAGTGCTAAATAGACTGCACCGAGTCCACCTTCGGCGTGCTTCTTGACGCAAACGTGAATCGAGTCGGAAAGAATCGGCTCACCCACTTCGCCTACATTTAATTCATGATGGCTTTCATTTTGGACTACATTTTCGTTTCGACTGTTTGAATCTTCAAACTTAGTTGGTTCATGAAAGTTCTCGGAAGCGATCGGGCGAGAAAGCGCCGGCGATTCCTCGCTACTGGCAAACTGAATCGTTTGATCTTCACCGGAATCCGACTTGGGAACCTCATCACGACTGTCTTGGAGGGTTTTCGATTCAAAGGATGTTTTCCCACTCAAATTCGTTAGATTCGAACTTGGCTGTTCGCCATCGCTACTAGCATGTTGCTTCGTTGCGCTCGCGTCCAAAACGGTGTTTGCGTTTCCAATCGTTTTGGGATTTAACGGAGCGTCGATTCGCTTGCTCTCAATCGTTTGAGCCAAACCCACAGCCCCCGTTTCAATCATGCCTTCAGGCTCTGAGCTGTCTGATCGCTTATCGTGACCCGCGCGCGGCACATCGCTCGGACGTCTTGTCAACAACCAATCCTTCAACCGATTTACCAACGTGCGATGTTTGCTCTTACGTTCACGCATCAATGAAAGCCTCTGCTAGGGCAAAGAAGGAAAATGAAGCAAGGAAATTCGGTCAGGCGACACGATCGAGCTACGCCAAACTCAAGCCACGTTTGCGGTTTCTGCGCAAGCAGCCACCGGTCAGCATTGCCATGACAACGAAAGCCGCCCCGGGCTCAGGTACCGAGTTGACGTCGTACTGAAACAACCTCACGAAGCTGGAGGTGTATTCGACGCGAAATTCGCCGCCATCGAATTGAAGAACTCCTCCGGTCGTATTGCGAAACGTACCGGTGATCGATGCAAAGTTGTTGAGGACGAAGAAATCGTCGGAGGCTGACGGAGCGAATCCGTCAATGAGTGAAACGTCTAATTCTCCATCCAGCATGGCGATGGAATTGCCACGGCCATCGATCGTGTCGTAGCCATTCACTCCAGCCGTTGTTCCACCAATTTCGATACAAATCATCGAAAGTTCATCGGCGTCAAGCGTGCCATCAATGCCGAGTGTACCTGCTGAGTTTCCGGGGCCAATGACTCCCGCGACCGCTACGATACCCTGAACTTCTCCACGACCTTGCAGTAGACCACCCGCTTCGATTGATACATCTTTGGAAATCAATCCTTGTAGATCGATCGTACCGGAGTTCTCGATCGTTACCGCTCCAGTCCCCGTCAATGATGACCCGGCATTGACCAACAACGTGCCTTGTTCAATTGTTGTGGCACCGATGACATCAATGACTGAACCACTAGCAATCTGTGACGTGCCTAGAGTGCGAACCGTAAAACTGTTCGTCAGATTGACGTTGCCGTTGATCACCGCTGACTCAAGCACCAAGTTGTCGATCGCCAAAGTTCCATTGTTCGCGATTTGGCCGCTGTTCTGCAAAATCAAATTGGACGCAGCAAGCGTTCGCCCGGTCGCGACAGTTAATGTGCCTGTGGCAATCGTAGTGTCGCCAACGACGGTAACGCTTTGATTGAGTGTTGAAGCTCCGTTGGATGTCAGATCTCCCGCGACGACGTAGTTGGTGCTTGTGCCATTGAGTTGACCACCATTGAGCGCGACATTGTTTCCAAGAAAACTTCCAGCGGCTCCCGTTCCAAGATCTCCAGCCGTCGAGCCAGAAATATCCCAGTTGATCGTATCGGAAAAAGCAACGTTGTTGTTGAACGTCAAAACTGAATCGACATTCAGTGTTCCGTTGCCAGAGATCGAAACATTGCGAAAATCTGAAGCCGAATTGATATGCACATCACTGTCAAAGTCCACTGACAACTGAGACGCAGTACTAGCTTCACCCAAAACTCCTCCGTTGAAATTGAATATTCCGTTGTATGTGCCCTGCCTAACCTCTCCCCCGTTTACCGTCACGTTGCCATTGACGATTCCTAAACCGCCTGTAAGCACGCCTCCTGAGTCGAGTGTTATATCCGCATCAGTGATTCCACCGAGGCTGTGAAGGAGTTGGCCATTTGATCCAACTACAACTTGCTGTGTCGCGGCTATCGTTCCAGAATTGTCGAGTGCTGAATTTGCCTCGATCGTTATGATCCCCGTCCCGCCAATCTGCGTTCCAGCTAAAACTCGAGTGTTAAGCGATTCAATATTTGTCGCGCCGTTGAGTTCTAGGTCATTGCCAAACTCGGTGAAATTCCCCGAGCTCTTAACCAAAACATCCCCATTGACGACCAACGCTCCCGCACCAGAGCTTCCACGAATCGTGGATTCAAGGAGTTCTACATTCCTGTTAACAACTCCACTGCCCCTTAGAACCCCGCGCTGAGTATTGATAATTCCCGATCCCGCGGCCACCGATCCACCATCCAGATTTAGATCTCCTTCCCCACCGTTTGTCCCCGAAATAACAATATCTCCCAGAGCTGAGTAGACGCCAGTCATTGTCATTTGATGTCGCAACCTAAGCCCGGAACCACCCGAAATAGATCCGGTGTAGAGAAATTCGTCGTTTGTTCCACTTGCCCCGTTCTTATTGACGAAAAAGTTGGTATTCAGGATCCAGTCATTGGCGACCGAGTTGTTAGCCCCCTCAATTATCAACTGGTTGCCGTTTCCTGCGAACTCGATTGCTTGCCCACTTAATTGAAACCCGGCCGAATTTGAAAGTGATGTAATGCGAAAAATTGAACTGCTGCTTCCGAACTGAAAGTTGGATGACAAGTCCACGTTGATAGATCCGCTTCCTCCATTGGCCGTATCAATATTGATATTGTTGGCCATGTTGGCTGGCGAGTTCCCACCAATCCAATTTGCTCCGTTGGACCAGAGCCCATCGCCACCGGCTCCGCTCCAAGATTGGGCTGAAACGTTGCTTGCCAACAAAACGCAAAAGGAACAAGTGACGAGAATCTGAAGAAGCCTGAGGATCATGTTGTGTAACCTGACGTTTTTTACTGATCGGGAGATCAAACTAAGCCAGTCATCTGGTCTTCAACGAAGCGATCTTCCCACCCTTTCCCCATCCTATTTCTCACTGATTGCCTCACAAGTTGGCTCGGCAATCGTTTGCGCGCAGTTGCGCGCAACCAGAAATCGTTCATCAAAATCGTCCACGTCATCTGCTAGAATCGGAAGAAATGGCGAATGACAATTTTTGCACTTCACTGCCGATGAACTCAAACAAATTCGTACCGCCCGTTGAGCCTACATCAGCGGGAACGTCCGTGTACGCGACAACCAAACCACTGACTGATGCCGCCATTAGAGAGTTCTATGTGCGCGGAATCTTTCGCAACCTATTCGGCGTCTTGAGCGGAATTTTCGGAGACGAAGTCAACTCAACCTTCACGCCTGACGGTAACCAACCTAATTCCATCACCAATGGCAACCGCGATCGAGGCGATTTCAATTTCGACCTGATCAGCTACCTATTCCAATCAAGCAAACTAAGAACCGTTACCAAGCGCCTCCTGAAAACACTCAAGAGCAACAAGCAAGGCAAAGTGACTTACCATGATTTGGCGCTGGCTCACTGCCTGCTTTGCACACTCCAGTACATAAAATTCGGCCAACACGACCGGCACGCTGACGCAATTACAACGTCGATGGCAATGGGTCGAATGATCCGGCCGGTGGCAGAAATAACTGCATTGACGTTCAAGAAATTCTCACCATCTACCTTTTCTCAAATGTCTGACGCCGAAATCCGATCGGCGTTTCCACAAGAACACTCCCGCCTTGTTGACGCGATTTCTGAGGTCGAAAAGGCCAACAAGAAATCAAAACGTCTCACCAAACTAGAGATTTCGGTTCATCGACTTATCGCGGCCTTTGCGATCATCAAGTCGTCCGGAATCGACTCCTGCCAACCATTCGAAGAATTCCTCGGAGGAAGAGACCAATGACCGAAGACTCGAAAGAACAACTTAATTCAACGGCAGAGCGAATCCGCTGGGTTGCTTTAGGCCTTGGTTCTGAAACCGACATTCAAGACGTCGACTCGGCAGAAGTTGCAACACATCAATCGCAACTTCACCAAAAACTTGAACGCTCGATTCATTTGGAAAATCAAACTAATTCGCGGGCCGGCCGACTTTATCGTTATTCGGCAGTGACACTCGCCATAGCGGGGCTGATGCTCGTCATGATCGTTTCCGTCAACACTGCGATTGCGAGTCAACGCGCCAAAGTGAGTGATGAATACGCAATTGGATTGATGAACCTGGCTTTGAATCTCTACGAAGAGGATCTAGAAGTGCTCGTCGAGCAAGCCGTCGTCTCTGACCGCTTGTTGCCGTCTCCGGGCTTCCTAAAAACCGACCCTACCAGTAGCCGACAAATGAACGCTTGCGCTCAGGCGATTCACGGTTTGAAAATGGTAAGAATGGGCTTTCCTGAACTTGGCTTGCAAAAATTGATGATTGCTCAGGACGCACTCGACTCGGATTCGAACGAATCTAACAGTGCCAGTTTGGATTTAGTCTTCAATTTGGTCGTGGGGAAATCGAGCTTCGAAGCCATCCAGTCTGTGTCGCAACGTGGATTGCTCAGCCAAGAACACCGTCGAATCACGAAGGAATGGTGGGGAACGTCCACGCAGGCGCTTGCACGGGTCTCGGAGATTATTGGCGATGACTTTACAGGAATTGCCATCGAGGACGTAGCGCTGCTGCAAGCGGCAATCAAAACAGACTTAGGACGTTTGCGACTTAAGTTCACTCCGGTGGGCTTCAAGCAGGTGCTTGACCCGAAGGCCATTCAAGAATCACTGGAGGCAGTCCAAGTTGTTTTTGACGAAACCCAATCAATCTTGGAGCAAGACGATCACCAAGACCCGCGATGGTTAGTTCATCGCTCAAGACTTCTCAATAATCAAATCCTGTTGAACACTCGCTATGCACGTAACGAACTGCCATCGCGGGATGAATTTGAAAAGCAACTTAGTAAAACTGAATCTGAAACTCAGCGACTAGCTGAAATGAAAACAGCCCGGCTGACAAAAACTGAGAAGCATTTCAGCGCTGCAACCTTTGAGGTTGCCATTTGCTATTCGAATCTTGCGGACTTAGTTCATGTCTATTCATTGATTGACCAAACACCGCTCGACGATCCAATTCGTCAGCAAGAGATGAAATTCCGACAATCAGCTATTTCCCTTCTTCGTTCGATTCCGGATGTCAATCGAACTGAACGGATGAAGGAAAACCTAGTTCTTAATGAATTCTTGACCCTGTTAGCGCACCTCCGAAAGACGACGAACAATGGAAACCAAGATGTAGTTACCGCTCAAATGTTAAGCGATGCCCAAACCCTGGAATGGTTCGTCGGCGACGTTTTGAATCCAGGAATTGGTCAGGTCTCGTGTGCGTCAAGAATTGCGGCCGCTTTAATCCTTCAGGAATCGTATCCGATCGAGCAGGTCGTCCAATTCCTGGAACGGAAAATAGAATCCATCTTCCCGGCGGACTTGGAGTTCTTACGATCGCTAATTGAACTACGGACGAGCAAGCCGCCAGTGTAAGTAATGCTACATCTACATCAAATTTGAGAATTGTGTTCTTGGCATTGAACGAAACTTGGTTTTGAAATTCTTGGTTTAAGCGTCAGCTTTCCGAAAAGAGCAAGGTTTTCCAGATCCACCGACTTTTAAAAGCGTCGCAAATCCTTGACTGAAATGTTACAGTGTTGGACTTAATCGAGCCCCAACTTGAATCAGATCCAAAGGATTACAAATGAAGAAAATCATAATCGCCGTTTGCGCCGTCGCCCTACTTGCCGGAAACTTGACCGCTAATGAACCAGCAGCCACCAAGAATTCTCAGCCGACACCAACGGCAACAAAAACCGCTGCTCCGGTTCCTCACTGCGAAGTCCCTTGCGGCATCTACGCTGATCAAATGCGTTTTCAAATGATGCTGGAAGACACGGCTACGATCGCCAAAGCGATTGGAAGTATCAGCGATTTTTCCACCGGACTTGGTGAAACGCCTCCTTCGGCGAAAGACCTGAATCAGTTTGCCCGCTGGGTGACGACCAAAGAGAATCACGCCACCAACACACAAAACATTGTCGCTCAGTATTTCTTGACTCAGCGAATCAAGGCTGACCACAAAGACTACACAGGCCAATTGGCAACCGCTCACCGAGTCATGGTTGCGGCGATGAAATGTAAGCAGGATGCTGATCCGGCGACTGCCGAAGCATTGAAGAAAGCCATTTACGATCTTTACCGAGCTTACGAAGGCAAAGAGCCTGCGTTCGAAAATGAGAAGTAAGTTCATAGGCTGGCCAGCCTGATTTGCGTTGGCTGGCAATTGAATGACTTGAAACCACTTATCAATCCTTGCCCGTCCTCGACAGGCAAGGATTTTTTTCGCGATGCGAAGAAGCAAGCCGGCGACGAAGCAGCATGTTTGAGTGAGCCAATCAACAAAAGTTGAAACCTAACCAATGAAACATCACGAATCGAACCTTCTCATTCGTCACTGATTGGCTACCCGCGATGGCTTGCGATACAATATCGCAACTTAGTTACTCGGAAAGATAGATTTCTGTCACGGTGCAGCCAAGGTTCGAACCAAGATTTTTCTTGCCTGTCTTCCATCTCAGAAACCGAAGCTATCCACTCAAATTCATTTAGTGATTCAAGGTCGGAGCTGATCATGAGTTGGGGCGTAACCTGACTTGTCGTTCCGCCACGTTTATCAATAAGGTTTCCAGAAATGTTCAATCGTTTATTCCGGCGTGATTGCTTATTTAACTCGGGCCTTTTTTACTTAAGTATTTTAGCGGCGAACATTCTCTGTCTGCACGTTGGTTTTGGAGAAACGATGGGCGACGAAAACGGATATCAACTCCCACCACAGGAAGTTGTCGACATTATCAACGCGGCACCAGATCCAGGTGTCAGCTTCAGTCCCGACACGAACTGGATGCTCTTCATTGAGCGCGACGCGATGCCGGATATCGCGGACGTATCGCGGCGAATGCTGCAACTGGCCGGGATGCGAATCGATCCAGCCTCCAACGGCTCGTTCCGCACCAGCTTCAGCACTGGTATGAAGCTACGGGCTCGTGGCGAAACTCAAGACACCATCATTCCGCTGGCCGACGGAGCAAAACTCGCGAGCGTTAGCTGGTCGCACGATTCCAAATCGATCGCGTACTCGATTGTGACGGATGAAGGCCAACAATTGTGGGTCACATCCGTTGCCAATCCAACGAAACCAAAAATGCTGACCGAACGCTTGAATACAGTAACAGGCGGATTCAGTTGGATGCCAGATGCAAAGCACATCGTCTGTCGCCTCGTTCCAGAAAACCGAGGAGAGGAACCCTCTGCGGTCGCTGCTCCAACTGGGCCAAATATTCAAGAATCAGCCGGCAACAAATCTCCTACACGGACTTATCAAGACCTGCTGTCCAATGAAACGGATGAAAAGCTTTTTGAGCACTATGCAAAAACTCAATTGGCGATCATTTCGCTTGACGGTGCAATCAACAAAGTTGGTCAGCCGAACATTTTCTCCGGCGTCGATCCATCACCCAATGGCGAACACCTCTTGGTCACAACGATTCACAAGCCGTTTAGCTACCTGATGACCTATCGTAGTTTCCCTCGCAAAATTCAAACTTGGGGGCTCGACGGAAACGTCACGTATGACATCGCCGACGTTCCCATGGATGAGAACATCCCAATTGAAGGCGTTCGAACTGGCCGGCGTAATGTCGATTGGAAATCCGGCGTCGCTGCGACGCTAGTATGGAACGAAGCCCTTGATGGCGGTGACCCGAACGCGACGGCTGAATATCGCGATCGATTCGTTGCGATTGACGCCCCGTTTGATGCTGAACCTCGCGAATTGATGAAAACGGAATTTCGAGCGTTTGGCATGAGCTATTTTTCCGATCCAACCATCGTCGTTACCACCGAGTACGATCGCGACCGACGCTGGGTTCGAACCTTGATGCACGATCTGAAAGCTCCCGAAGCGACTCCCAAAGTGCTGGGGGATCGAAGCATTCGAGATCGTTACGCTGATCCAGGTCGCATTTCGACCGTGCCAGATGAAACCGGCCACCGGATTGCTCGACAAGACGGCGATTGGATTTATCGAACCGGAACGGGCGCGTCGCCAAAAGGCAATCTGCCTTTCATTGACCGGCAGAACCTCAAGACTTTGGAAACCGAAAGACTATGGCGATGCGATGAAGGATCCTATGAAGGCATTTCTTCGATCATTTCGACCAGCGAATCGGGCAAACCAATCGTCGTTACCAATCGCGAATCGAAAACGGCACCGGCCAACTACTTTTTGCGTGATTTGAATGAAGATTCAATCAAGCCGTTAACGGACTTTAAAGACCCAACGCCACAGATTCGCGGCATCAAGAAGCAGTTGGTGAAATACGAGCGTGCCGATGGCGTTCCGCTTTCGGCAACGCTTTACTTGCCCGCCGACTATAAAGAAGGAACAAAATTGCCACTGCTTGTATGGGCTTACCCGCGCGAGTTCAGCGACGCAAAAACAGCAGCTCAAATTTCTGGTAGCCCCGATCAATTCACACGTATGCGATCGATTACGCATCTGACGTTGCTGACTCAAGGCTACGCGATCATGGATGCGGCGACGATGCCGGTGATTGGCGATCCCGAAACTATGAACGATACCTTCATCGAGCAAATCGTCGCGGCGGCTCAGGCTGCAATCGACAAAGCCGTCGACATGGGCGTGGCCGATCGTGATCGAGTATGCGTCGGAGGTCACAGTTATGGCGCGTTCATGACAGCCAACCTGCTTGCCCATTGTGACCTGTTCAAAGCCGGCGTGGCTCGCAGCGGCGCGTACAACCGAACGTTGACTCCATTTGGTTTCCAATCCGAGCGGCGTCCATTTTGGGAAGCCAAAAACATCTACATGAGCATTTCACCGTTCATGCACGCCAATAAAATCAACGAACCAATCTTGCTGATCCATGGCGAAAATGACAACAACAGCGGCACATTCCCGATTCAATCAAAACGCATGTATCAAGCCGTTAAAGGTAACGGTGGCACAGTTCGTTTGTGCATGCTACCGTTTGAATCTCATGGCTATCGGGCCAAACAATCGGTCTTACATACGCAGTATGAAATGATTGCTTGGTTTGACAAATACGTTAAAAACGC
>CAZPTT010000178.1:0-12458 GCA_964589435.1 uncultured Pirellulaceae bacterium | reverse complement strand
CGCTCCTTCTTTCATCCACTCTTCAACCGAAGTGGAAGAGACGCTGGCAACGCCATGCTTTTCTGCGGCCTGCAGGCCTTCAACTAGCATTGCCACGACAGCATCCTCATCAGCCGGGTTCATTGGGTCTGCTCCGCCCACCATCATGATGAAGTGAACAGCCAGCCCCAGCTCTTTCAAACCGCCAACCATCTCGGCGACATCGTCCGGGTTGAGGCCAGGAAAAAAAGGAACTTGAACGCAATCAATACGAACCGAACACTGCTCACAAAGGCTCTTCATGTTGGCAACCACGATCAACTTGCCGTCTTCGCCACGCGGGATTCGGCCGTCTTCAGGAACCAAGCCGCCAACAAATTTAAGGTGGGTTGGCACAACGCCGAGTGAAATTTTTGATTTGGATTCGATCGCGAAGGTCATGGTTACATCACGCAAAAAAAATGTGCTGACAAACCGCCACGATCAACCTATCTCAATCGGGTAGTTCGGCAATAAATGAGAAACCGAATTATAAACCCGTTTTCTGGCGTTCGGTAGCCACTCGAAAATCCGGTCGTCTACTTCGCCAATCGAAACCCGACTCATCACACGATTGATCCGGTATGCCGTTCCGGTATCCGATTCATAGTCGAACAAATACCTGGCTCGACAGAAGCGGCCGACTTCTTCGGTCAACTTGTCGGTCGGCCGCGTCGCGAAGAGATTGACTGCGTTTTGAATGGCTGCTGCGTCGACGGTTGCGACTTGTTGGTAAAAGTACTCCAGCTTTCCCGGATTCTGTTGATGCAGATAAGCATCCAAGAACATCTCTACGACGATGTGACCAATCAAGCTGGGTCGCATCGACCGATCGTTTTCAAACAACTCTCTCAGCTCGACAGCGAAATTCAAGATCAACTCGTTGAACACCGGCGTCCGATGAAACCAGTCATCGTCTTGATGATGCCGAACGATTCCACTCGCGACCTTCGCAACAATTTCGTCGTCGTGATCAACGAACGCAATCGCCTTCTTTTCGCGGACTCGGCATTTGCGATCACAAGCCGAAAGCCAATCAGGCAGGCAGGCGCCGACTGCAAAATAAGGGTCGCCCAGATGTGGCAAGGCGTGAGCGAAGCAATTCATCGGTTCATCCAAGAGTACGACTAGCGGCGCAAAACAAACAGGACATGCAGCAACAGATATCGCTTTCTATTACCTCATTTCGCTTTCCATTCTTTCAGTATCGCAACGGGCAAACGGAATTCCAGTCTGGCGAGAACCAAACCTACATTGCCGATTGGACACTCGCCATTTGCTGAGATCGTTCTGCTGGCGCGCTACTAGACACTCTCCCAGCTCTTATTGGCAGCACTCTTCAAGACCGCGTCGCATACCTTTTGAGTTTCCAACGCGTCGCGGAAAGTCGGGCCGGCTGGCTTGCCTTCTTCCACGCCTTTGATGAAGTCAGCAACATGGTGAACGAAGGAGTGCTCGTACCCAATGTTCAATCCCGGCACCCACCAGTTGCCCATGTATGGGTGATCGCTGTCGGAAACATGAATGCTTCGCCAACCGCGCATCGGGCCTTCAATCGCGTGATCAAAGTACTCAAGCCGGTGCAGGTCGTGGAGATCCCATTTCAGTGATCCATGCTCACCGTTGACTTCAAACGTGTACAACGCTTTGTGACCTCGGGCATAACGAGTCGACTCAAACAAGCCAAGCGAACCATTGGCAAAGTTGCACAAGAACGCACAGGCGTCATCAATTTTGACTTCTTGAACTTCTCCAGTTTCGCTATGCATTCGCTCTTTGATAAACGTCTCCGTCATCGCGGTGACATTGCTGATATCGCCGTTGAGCCAAAGAGCCGTATCGATACAGTGCGCCAACAAATCTCCCGTCACCCCACTGCCTGCCGCTGCCGCATCCAAGCGCCAGAGTGCAGCTCCCCCCTGTGGCAGGTCTTCGGAAATCGTCCAGTCCTGAAGAAAGTTGGCACGATAATGGAAGATCCGGCCAAGCTTGCCACTGTCGATTATATTCTTCGCGTGCGTTACCGCGGGAACTCGTCGGTAGTTGTACCAAACCATGTTCGCGACGCCCGCTTTTTCAACGGCTTCACACATCTCTTCGCCTTCGGCAACATCCATTGCGATTGGTTTTTCGCAGAGAATCATTTTGCCAGCGGCCGCAGCTGCGATTGAGATTTCTTTGTGCAGGTTGTTGGGTACGCAAATATCGACCGCATCAATGTCATCGCGAGCGATCAGTTTTTTCCAATCGGTCTCAATTGATTCGTAACCCCATGTGTCGGCAAACTTCTGAGCCAACTCCGCGTTGCGTCCACAAATGGCTTTCAAAACGGGCTTGTGTTCGAGTTCAAAAAAATTATTGACGGTAACGTACGCGTTGGTATGCGCCTTACCCATGAACCCGTAACCAATCATTCCAATGTTTAGCGGCTTTTTCACTGCGTGTTACCTATGCTTAAGCTTCAAGTATGAGAATCAAAATTTTTAATAGATTGCTAGACGAAAGTCTGGCGCGCTCGCTGAATCGCGAAACAGGTGTTCATCGACTTCGCTTTGCCGAACACTACACTCAAACCAATGGATGCGCATCTCGCACCTTGATCATCGTATCGAGGATCGTATCCCATGTTGCTGCGGTCTCAAGCATTTCGTTTGAGAACATGCAACCATCCCAACAGATATGTTCGATACCGCGTTCCTTCGCGCCTTCGAGCCAGTAGCCGGCGCACTTGACGATATCAAGTTTTCCGTTGGGGTCATCCGCCGGACAATGCTTGCCAGTCTTGTCGTGATCGCCAGCGCCCAAAACGTTTCCATCGTTTTGCGCAACATGAAAATCAATTGTCCATGGCCGCAACTTGTCGGTCATTGTTTTGTAAGCCTCCCAGAATTGCTCATCTGAGTACCCTGGCTGAAGCAGCGCGTGTTCCGGTGCGTTGTAGCCCATCAAGTAGAGATAAGTGTGAGCCAGGTCAGCCTGAAATCCTAACGTCTCGGGCATGCCAACTTCTTCCAGCAAGTCGAGCATGTCTTTCCAAGAGTGCATCCCTGCCCAACAGATCTCACCTTCCGCGGCCAACCGTTCACCGTAGACTGCCGCGATTTTCGCTGCCTCGCGAAAAGTGTCAGCAATCTTCGACGTATTCGCTTTCGAGTCTTCACGCCATTTGTCGATTCCGAACTCCGCCGAATCGATGCGAATCGCACCGTACTTCCGGATGCCGTGCTCGTTGAAAATCTTGGCGATTCGGCAAGCTTTTTCGACGGCCAACAAAAACTTGCTGGTCGATTCTTTATCGCCCATTGCGCTGTCACCAACGGTTCCTGGCCAAACCGGTGCGACAACAGAACCGACCGTCAGATTTCGTTTGGCGATTGAATCGGCGATTCTTTTCAGGTCGTCGTCGCTGGCGTCTGGATCGGTGTGTGGCAAGAACAAAAAGTAGTCGATGCCTTCGAACTTCTGCCCATTGATATCTGCAGCGGCGGTCCAATCAAGCATCTGCTCCAAACCAATGGGTGGTTCCTGGCCTTCTTCGTCTCCTTTGCCAACCAACCCTGGCCACATCGCATTGTGAATTTTGAAAGACGTCATCGTTGCCCTCTTGTTTTGTTGTCTGTGCAAATTGCTTGATTGAATTATTTGAAACGCCGACTGACCGCGATTAGGAAGCGGCCGTTTTGTAGTCGCCAATCGCGGGAACTTGATCCCAAGTATCAGGACCGAAGTAGCGCAAGCCGACTAGCGGTTCCGAACCGGTGTTCTGAATTTCGACGCCAGCCGTTGCGGCTTCGTGAGTGATAAAGACTTCGTCTTCAGTTGTCTGTCCGTATCGAATGATAACTGGCGTTTGCAAATCAAGCGGTCCCATTCGGCCTTTGCCCTGAACGGTGATCCAGCTACTTGCTCCCGAGTCGTTCAGCTTGCAAGTCGCCCCCGGCTCGACGGTCAGTTCGCGGGCCGTAAACAATTGCTGCCCGTCGACGGCACCGTAGACCACCCAGCGATCAACCCAGCCTTTACCCTGTCCCGCGACAATTGGCTCCATGTAATTGTTATCTTTAAAATCCGGGTCAACATTCTTATCCCAATCCAGCTGTCCAACAATAAAATCGAGATCCTGATGTTTTTCAGGTGGCATATCTTTGACCAACAATTCCCACGGGACGAATCGGCCTTCTACAATATTTTGATACATCCCAAAAACATCACTGCCCCATTGCGGCTCGTAAGTACACAACGACCCCGGTGCGTGCAGGACTCCGGGTGGAATCAACCAGCCGGTTCCACGCTTAAGCCGATAGGCTTTCGACAGATCAAGAATTCCGTTTTCGCCTTTGTCCCAATTCTCGAGGCACTTGCGAAGTTGAGCCTTGGTCGTCCCAGGCTCGAGTCCCATGAAGGTATAAGGAAAGTTGTTGTCGCAATTATTGTACTGGGGCGAAAAGTAATAACTCTCGGGCTTACCTTCTTGTCCGACCAATGCGGCATCGGATTGGCTTTGGTGCATGTGGTGAGGAATCGGCCCCATGTTGTCAAAGAACTTTGAGTAGACCGGCCACTTCTTGTACTTGTCCCAAATAGCAGGGCCAATCAAACGTCCCCCCGCTTCGGCGACGGCGTCACGCAGCAAGAATTGTTGACCTTCGAATCGACAGAAACTCAATCCCTCCGTCGCCTCTCGATTTTCATTCGCACATTCGGTCGTGCTACCGAACCATCGCTCATCGATGCCGCCACGTGTTGCCCCCATCGCATAATAGTCATCTGGATGCAGCCGAATTCGTTTGCCCGGATGCAGGAAACTGCGAGGAACCCAAGTTGGCGTCAGCCTCAACAGCCCCTCACCAGCATTCATAGCTGAATCGAGAATTTTACTAACATTGTCAGCAGTGACATTGGTCAATGAGCCATTGGTCATATGGTTTCGCTCTCGTTTTTTGTCTCGTAGACTGAAGGAAGCAACCCAAAGTTTTACGATTTTTGATGACGGATCGCAACCAAGTCCTAGTTTCCCAGAACTTCCCGACATGGCATTGCATCCCGCAAAGCTTGATTCACATAACGAAATGAGAACTGAAAAGATGACTTTGTCTCATTACGAACTGATTGGCCCCAGTAAGGAGCCGAACGACTTACAAGTTGGAGGCGATGAAAAAATTGGCTTTCGATTTTCTCATTGCATCGCCGGTGGCGCCAGCGAAGGCGTGAAAATACTCCGGCTCGATTGCGGTTCGAACTCGATTGAAATCGTCCCAACTCGAGGCATGGGAATCTCAAAAGCCTTCAGCCAGGGAACCGAATTTGGCTGGAATTCACCCGTTCAAGGGCCGGTGCATCCAATGTGGGTTCAGATCTCGGAACCAAGCGGACTGGGATGGCTGGACGGATTTGATGAGATGATGGTTCGCTGTGGAATCTCCAGCAACGGTGCGCCAGAATTTGATTCAACTGGAAAACTTCTTTGGCCGCTACATGGCCGAATCGCGAATCTTCCTGCGTCGAGTTTATCGGTCGAGATCGATGAAGAGCAGGGCAGTGTGGTCGCCCGTGGAGCGGTGCTCGAGACCCGTTTTCATTTTTACCGATGGCAACTTGAAACCGAAATGCGGCTGAGCCTCGATTCAAATGAGATTCAAATCGTTGACCGAATCACGAATTTGTCGGATCGCGAATGCTCTTTTCAAATGCTCTACCACAACAATTTTGGCACACCAGTCCTCGAAGCCGGAGCCAGACTTCACGCACCGGCCATCCGGGTTGCACCAAGAAACGCTCATACGGCTAAGAACATTGAAAACTGGAATCAATTTTCGGGGCCCGATCCTAGCTTCGCCGAACAAGTCTACTTCCTCGACCTGAAAAGCGATTCCAACAACGAGTCGACCGTTGTGTTGGCGAATTCAAGTGAATCCGTCGCTGCATCTGTTCGCTTTGACACGAAAACCCTTCCCTGCTTTTCACTTTGGAAGAACACGGTCGGCATAAATGACGGATACGTTTGTGGACTTGAGCCAGCCACTAACTTTCCGAACCCACGCAGTTTTGAAGAAAAACACGATCGTGTTGTCGCTTGCCCACCAGGTGAATCTGTCGAGATGAAATTCTCGATCGGCATGTCGGTTGGCAAGACTGCCGTTGAAGACGCCGTCAAGAAAGTCGACTCCATTTTCGATGGCAAGCCCGAACTCTTGAGCAGCCCGGTGCCAGACTGGTCAGCTCCAGAATAAATGCAGATCCTTGTAAACGCTGACCCTAGGAGAACTGCGAAGTCAACTTCTCTCGTAGCGGAACGGCGCAAGCCGTCCGGCTGTTGACTCACCGGGTGGCTTGCGCCACTCCGCTAACAACGACTTTGCAGTTCTCCTGCGCTGACCCTTCGGCCATTTGTTATGTATTACGATTCGAAAATAATCTCTTGCCCCAGTTTCGAATCATTAAATTTGGGTTCGGCTCCTCGCCCATCGTAGACCTGTCGGCCCATCACCCAAGTCGCCACCGGCCAACCCGTCAACTCCGATCCGTGCCAAGGGCTCCACTTGCATTTCGTCTCTTGCTGCTCATTGAGGATCGTCTTCTTCAAATTCAAATCAACCAGCACAAGATCCGCATCTGCCCCAACTTCAATTCTTCCTTTGTCGCGCAAGTTCCAGATTCGGGCAGGCTCACTACACATCCATTTCGCCACTTGTTCAATTGAACAATGGCCTCGATTGACTTGATCCAAGATCAACGCCAGCGAATTTTCAACTGCCGGCAAACCTGACGGGCAAGCCGGATACGGCTGGCGTTTTTCTTCCATTGTGTGCGGCGCGTGGTCGGTAGCGATCACCGTGATGACTCCGTCCACCAAGGCTTGCCAGAGTGCCTTATTGTCTTCTTCAAATTTGACCGACGGGTTCATTTTGACCAGTGAACCTAGCCGCTCATAGTCGTTGACGTTAAAGAATAAATGATGCGGACAGACTTCTGCCGTCACCCAATCTGGGGCAGCATCAATCACGGCGACCTCATCAGCAGTCGAAACGTGCAACACATGAAACGGGTGCTTGTGCCGAGTCGACAAATCGATGGCCCGCTTGGTGGCAATCAAAGCGGCTTCATGGTTCCGTATTTTTGAATGATCAGCAATGTCGGTGGATGAAGCATACTTCTCCGCGTTGCGGCGAACAGTCGATTCATCTTCGCAGTGAGCACAAATTGGCAGCGTCGTTTCGGCGAAAATCTTTTCCAGCGACGCTTGATCATCGACCAAAAGATCGCCCGTGCTGGAGCCAATGAAGATCTTGATGCCGGGAGTTCGAGTGGCGTGTTTGAGCACATCGACATTGTCGGTACTCGCGCCAATGTAAAACCCATAGTTCACCAGGCTCGAACGGCTGGCGATATCCAGTTTGTCATTCAGCTTTTGCTGCGTGATTGCGTTCGGAATCGTGTTGGGCATTTCCAAGAAACTGGTGACGCCACCTTTCGCACAAGCCCGCGATGCATGATGCAGATCTTCTTTATGGGTCAATCCGGGTTCCCGAAAATGGACTTGATCGTCGATAACGCCCGGCATCAAGACTAGTCCGCTGGCATCCACGACCTCGTCGGCGCTCGTTTGGCTGGCCGGATCAATCGCTACGATTTTGCTTCCATCGATCAAGACCGACGTTTCTGTCTTGCCAGTCGGTAAAATCACGACGGCGTTCTTAATGAGAGTTTTCATAACCATAGTCTTAAGCCACTCGTGATTTAATCCAACCGGGCATTCACTTCTGACGTCAAAACAAGTTGATTTTGGCACTTAATTTTGACAGTTACCTACTGAATCAGTTTGGGTTTGCCCCGTCGACAACGAGGTCACGGGTTGGAAAATCGGTGGCAGACTGAGATACTTTTGAAATCCCTCCGCAAGAATGCAAACTTCCGCTTCGACAAAAAAGGATTCGACTGACATGCAGGATTTTGAAAAATTGGGCGCGTTTTACCTGGGACGCGAATATGACATGGCCGCGCGTGAAGGCACAATGAACAACGTGCTTTATGATTCGCGGGATTTATGTACGCATGCCGTCGTTGTTGGCATGACCGGAAGTGGAAAAACAGGACTTTGTGTCGGGCTTCTCGAAGAAGCCGGCATGGACAATATCCCCTCCATCGTGATCGACCCCAAGGGCGACATTTCAAATCTGCTGCTCACCTTCCCGAACCTGACACCCGAAGAATTTCGACCTTGGATTGACGAAGGCCAAGCGGCTCGCAAAGGCGTAACGCCGGCGGTTTTTGCCACGAACGAAGCCGACAAATGGAAGGCTGGACTGGCGAAGTGGGGACAAGACGGCGAGCGGATTCGCAAGCTGCGCAGCAATGTTGAAATGCGCGTCTACACACCGGGAAGCACCGCCGGCCGGCCAATGACGATTCTCAAATCGTTTTCAGCCCCCAGCGAGCAAGTGATCAACGACTCCGAAGCCCTTCTCGACCGAGTCAGTTCCGCGACGTCCGGATTGCTCGCGTTGCTCGGGATTGATGCTGACCCGATTCGTTCGCGCGAGCATATTCTCATCTCGAAGATATTGGAGAACGCTTGGACACAATCGCGCGACATGGATTTGGGCAAGCTGATTGGTGAAATCCAAACGCCACCGTTTGAGCGTGTTGGCATCATGGAGATCGATGCGTTCTTTCCAAAAAAGGATCGTCAAGAGCTGGCGATGACGCTCAACAACCTGCTGGCATCACCTACGTTTTCAAGCTGGCTTGAGGGTGAGCCGCTTGATATTAAAAAGATGCTCCATACTGAAGAAGGGAAACCCTGCATTTCGATCGTTTCCATTTCTCACTTGAGTGAACAGGAGCGAATGTTCTTTGTCACCATTTTGCTAAACGAAGTGCTCAGTTGGATGCGATCCCAGCCGGGAACATCAAGCCTCCGTGCGATGCTGTACATGGACGAAGTGTATGGTTACTTTCCACCGACAGCCAATCCGCCGTCTAAAAAACCGATGCTGACGTTGCTCAAACAAGCCAGAGCTTTCGGCTTGGGCTGTGTTTTGGCAACGCAAAACCCGGTGGATCTCGATTACAAAGGGCTTTCCAATGCTGGAACCTGGTTTCTCGGACGCCTGCAAACCGAAAGAGACAAAGCGCGAGTTCTAGAAGGACTGGAGGGAGCATCAACCCAAGCGGGCTCTAAATTTAACCGTGGTGAGATGGAAAAAACGTTGGCCGGCTTGGGCAGCCGCGTCTTCCTGATGAATAACGTCCATGATGACGAACCGGTTGTGTTCGAAACACGATGGGTAATGTCGTACCTGCGTGGGCCGCTGACGAGAAATCAACTTCAAGATCTTGTTAAATCGGATCCAAATTACGATCCAGAAAAAATCGCCCAATCATTGAAGCCTCGCCGTCCGGCCAGCGAACCGGAAGCCAAGATGGAGCCGCAGATTGATCAACGCCAATTAGTTCCCGACGATGTCAGGCAGATCTTCGTCGAACCGCAGCGTAGGCTTTCGAGCGACCATCGACTGATCTATCGACCATCGTTGCTGGGCCGCGGACGACTGCACTTCGTCAAATCAACTTACGATGTTGACCAGTGGGAAGAACGAACCTTCCTGGCCTCCGTTACCGATGGCCAACTTCCAAACGAAATCTGGGATGAAGCCGAACCGCTCGAGGAGAGGCTTGACTTCGAAAACGAAGCAGAAGAGGGCGTTCAGTTTGCCAAGGTGCCCAGCGATCTGCAAAAAGCCAAGAACTTCAAAACATGGAACAAAGAACTGAAGGAGTTTTTGTACCGGGGCCAAAAACTCGACGTTTGGAAATGCGTCGCGCTCAAGCAATATTCCGAACCAGGTGAAACGCTGGGCGACTTCAAAGTCCGACTTGAACAGATGGTTTCGGAAAAGCGTGATGACGAAACTGACAAGCTGAGAAAAAAGTACGCCAGCAAATTTTCGACGCTTCGAGGAAAAATTCGACGCGCCGAAGACAAACTTGAGCTTGAGGAAGACCAATACAAGCAAAGCCGCATGTCTTCGGTTTTGTCAGTTGGGTCAACCTTGATGGGCGCATTGCTGGGACGGAAAAGCACTCGAAACGCGAGTTCATCGATGCGTTCGATGGGCAGGCAGTCGAAAGAAAAAGCAGACATCGCGCGTGCCAAGGATAACCTGGAGGATCTTCAGGTTGAGTTCGAAGATATGGAGCATGCGTTCAATGACGAGGTTGACGAATTGACGGAAAAGCTGTCGATCGAGAATCTTGAATTTGACGATCTCCAAGTAACTCCCCGAAAAAGTGATATTTCGATCGAAGAATTTGCTGTCTGCTGGCTACCGTGGCGTGTCGATTCTTCTGGGATCGCCGAACCAATTTATTAAACTCTGCGTATATGCGATGGAATTCCCACTACGGATTTCCGAATTTTTCTCCGCAAAACGCGACTTGCGGTCGAAAAACCGACTAAAGTTCGATTTTTCGGGTGCGTTACGCTCCCAAATCTCGATAAGACTATTTGTAATCATGCGCCAAACCCTATATACTAGGTGCCTACTGATCGGGATGTAACACGGGATTTTAGTTTATCGATCCTGCAATTTTTTTAGTTCCACATTTCAGTTTTTATTGTTTTTTTATCGGAGAGACAGAATGACGAAACGTTCACGAAACGCTTTTACACTAGTTGAATTGCTAGTTGTAATCGCAATCATCGGTATCTTGATTGGCATGCTGCTTCCAGCCGTCCAGCAAGTCCGAGAAGCTGCTCGACGCTCAAAGTGTCAAAACAACCTTCGCCAAATCGCTTTGGGTTGCTTGAACTATGAGTCGGCACACATGAAGTTCCCAAAGGGTGTTACTTACCCAAAGAACTTTGATGTCACTAACACTGGCGAAATGCTTTTCTCATGGTCGACTTTGATCGCTCCAATGATTGAGCAGCCAACTGCATACGAGACTCTTGATCCTCGTAACAAGACTGCTGAAGTTCGTTCAAACGATACTCTTGACGCAGACAACAACATGATTCCTGACGTAATCGACGTGTTCACTTCAGACGTTGAAATGATGATCTGTCCATCGGACAAAGTTGACGAAATCTCGAAGCGTCGCGAAACGAACTCAAGCAATGTTCCTAACTTGGCCGCTGCCAGTTATGTCGCTTCTAACAATGTTGGTATCTGTCATAGTGAAAATCACCCTGACACACAGCAAGCTCCAAACGGTGCGTTCTGCTCAATCCAGAACATCCGTATCGGCGGTTTCGTCGACGGTACTTCTAACACAATCTTGATTGGTGAGCGTGTATACGACGCCATCCAAAAGAAGTACAACTCTGAGCGTGCCAAGGGCGGAACAATGTGGGCGGTTGCTGGTCTAGGTGATCCAACTGATCCTGCTCTTGAAGGTGTTCAAGGCGCATTGGCTTCAGGTTGGGGTGGAATCAACGTTGTTGACAAAACCAACGGTACTGGACCAAGCATCGACTACACTGCTTCAGCTCAGCGTGCTTCTCAGGGTTTCTCAAGACGTCACGTTGGTGCGATCCAAGTTGCTTACGGCGACGGATCGACTCACACCATCTCTGATTCGGTTGATTCTTGGTACACAGGCGGTGGAAGCGGAACAGCTCCGGATCCTATCTCTACTTACACCGAAGTTCCTGCTGACACAACTGAGTACGGTGCATTTGAAGCTCTGATGGGCATCAATGATCGCGTTGTTGTTAACAACCTTGACTTTGGTGGCTAATCCATCGGTCATTCGGTTTTGAATCAGGTCGCCACCCAATTTTGGGTGGCGATTTTTTTTATGCGCGGACTGGATACGAGACAACAATTTCGCAGCCACGACGGCATGAAGGCAACAGCAATATCAGTCCAAGCTTTACCAGCTGGCTTGTCCATCTGGAAGAATCAAGCGCAAGACTCTTTCAATGCAAACGACCGAACTGCAGATTTCGAGCCGCATTCATATGTCAGCAAAATGCCCGCTGTCAAAAGACACATTCGCATTTTTCTTCACCCCGAAAAAATTGACTGATAGAGCAGGCAGGGATTAAGCTCCGGAAAATCTAACAGTAAAAGATGATCGAATTCGCCTACCTTCGTCATCCCAATTTTTTGCATCACGCGCTCGGAAGCCTTGTTTGATACCGATGCGACCGAGACGACTTCGCTTAAACTCAAACTCTCTTGGGCAAAATGAAGACATGCTAAAGCACCTTCTGTCGCATAACCTTGCCCCCAGGCTGAACGGCGAAGCCGCCAGCCAATATCAACGCAAGGAGTGAAATGACTCTCATACGTCTGATTCATTAAGCCAATAAAGCCAATGAACTCGGGTTCTATTTCTTCGCCAGCCCTCGACGATTCAGAGTTTTGGGTTTCGATAGCAGATGAGGTTACCAATTTGGAATCAGCACTATGGGAATCAGCACTATGGGAATC
>CAZPTT010000177.1:246-12473 GCA_964589435.1 uncultured Pirellulaceae bacterium | reverse complement strand
TCCATGCCTGAGAACGATGGCGCGCGCGTAAATTTTCTCATCCACTCCGTCGTAAGGCGTCTTGCGACTTGCATATCCTGAGAGACGTAGCGGTGTCGCCGGAGTCAGGTCGACTTTAGCGAAGCCCGCCTGAAAGTCATCAGCATTCGCGACGGTTGCCACTGACAGGCATCCGACAAATATTAGAAGCAAGCGATATTGGATGACCTGCAGAACGAATTGGCGTGAAGCGCTATTCATGATTGTGCCTTGGAAATAATAGTTCGACTGGATTCTCAAACGGATCGCCGCCTATGTCAAATTGCAGTTCTTTCGTAGAGTGTGTGCGGGTGCGTTAAAGGCCTGATTTTAGAATTGAAATTAGGCAAGTAGTGCGGACAGCCGAAAGTACTCGGCACTAAGGTTGGTCAAAGTGACGGGGGTTCGATGAATGGGATTGTTCTTTTTATAGCTTTTTCTCGTCACGTTTTTTATATTTGAAAGCAACTAGCGGCGAGATTAACCCTCTTCAGTCGTTGTTCGTTAGTCGCCGTTCGTTTCTCAACCCTGCGTGTTGAAGACTGAATGTTATTTCCTCGAACCAAGGTGGCTCTATGTCCGAATTTGAAACAGTCCATACGATGACCGATTTCTATGACGGGCCTCGAGGCGGTGTGGCGGATTTTCGTTGTGAACCACATGTCTACGAATCACAGTTTTCAGATGCCATCAATAACTACACTGACGATTTTCATCTATCACCGATTTCTGATGCCGTATTTCAGCTTGCTCTTGAAGATTGGGAGATTTGGTTGCGTTGGCACGCCGCTTTCGAAAGGGGCGAAACCGATCAAGAAACGCATCCAGTTTTGCCGGAAGACCGAGAGCGTCATGACGAAGTTGAAAAACAATTAGCTCAATCGCTGATGATTGACCGTGATAACTTTTTGGTCGCTAAAGCCGAGTTTCGTAACGTAAACTCAAATCTTGAAGTTCGCTGGTCAGTGGAATCGGTGAACACTTGACCCATATTTCACACTGGTAAGTGCAAGCAGCGAGGTTTCCGGGGTTGTTCACCAGTTCTCGCGAACGTGCACGTCTTCTTTCTCTAATACACTCCCTCATCTGACGCTTGGATTTGCTTTTGCGTCGATGTCACGGGTTGTTGGCGAAGGCAATGGCGTCATCTCTAGAACTTCCATTTTCAGAACCGTCTCCGCCAACATTCTCGGGCTCGGACGTGAAGAACATCAGAATCAGAACCCAGAAACAAAGGATCAGGTTCTGAACCGGCAATTGCAAAGCGACTGGCAAACTGTAAATCATTGCGACGGCCGGAATCCAAATCACCCAATTCGCGATCAACACCGGCATGACTCGTTTTTGATACCAGTCAGGTTCGAGCGTCCTCCACATCTTTGCCAAGGAATATCCGCAGTCGCGCCAGCGAAAGAAGAGAACAACATTGACCATGCCAATCAATGGAACCCAAACAATTTGGTCACAGAATGTCTTGATGGCGACAGTTGAGAAATCAAACTCGCTCCCGAAGAGCCAAGCTTGAAAATGATAGAACATGTCAATTTCGAATCCTTTGTAGGCCCACAGAATCGTGCTGGCGACTGTCAGGCCGAGGGAAGGTTTGT
The DNA here is from genome assembly GCA_964589435.1 of uncultured Pirellulaceae bacterium. GTDB lineage: Bacteria > Planctomycetota > Planctomycetia > Pirellulales > Pirellulaceae > Mariniblastus. Next base: position 10,848 of record CAZPTT010000177.1, on the reverse strand, counting down.
TCTTCTTCCCCGTACCTAAGAACCAAGGGATAATCGAAGGGATCAGCCCACCAAAAATAGCTGTAGATACGACACTGAACTTCCAGCCGCACGACTCTTTGAATTCACCAACCGATTCAAGAAAACTTCGAAAGAATGGCACGGCGAAGTAACCACCGACAATGGCGATGCCGAACAACCACATCGCGATCGCAGGAAATTTGTTGCTCTTCGCGGCTAGCCAGCCAACGGAAGCCGCCGTTCGCCAAGGGCTCAATTTTACGCACGACTGAGGAGCAATATTATTGTCAGGATTGGGTGAATCATCCAACGGATGAGCCCATCGTGACAGGGAGTTTGACTTGTAATGATCGGACAACATTCATGCTTGAAACAACTCCGCTTTCCAGTAATGGAACGCCGGGACTGGCGTACGAGCCGGCAAACCATATCCGGCGATCCGTGTCATTATGGAGATCGTCCAACAATTGCAAGCCATGTATCGACGATTCATTTACAATCGGCCGTTGCAAGTGGCTCTGGCGCAGCACTAAATCTGGTGCGGGCCCCTTAATCGGGCCGATGGTTTGAAAGATTGGTGTCTCGATATCCCAATCAGGACAGAACCGATTCATCCAAACACTACACATTGCTGCCGAGTTGTCAGATTCGGAAATCAAATTGAAATGACGCCAGTCTGCTCGATCCGGGGGCATCAAGGATGAGTCGCGATGAACGACAACGTCGATGTTTTCATAAGTGAAACAATCAAGCATTGCCCTTTCCATTTGTGAGATGTCGGAAAGAATCTTGGAGGCCGAGTTTGCTTGCGTCGCAATGATCAAATGATCAACGACGATTGGCTCTTGGTCGGCAATTTCGATTCGGACTTGGTTTTCAAGCAGCTCAACGGCGGTCACGGTTGAATCCAGCCGGATGTCTTCAATGTCTGTGGTCAGTCGCTGAACGACATCTTGAGCCCCATGTTTGGTTCGTAAAAGTTGCGGCTGGTCAACAAGCAACTGCATGGCGGTGAGGACGGTTTTTGCTGGATAGCGTTTAAGACTTTCGTACGAACAAGTGCAGACCGTTGAGGCCAACGATGGAAAGAGAAATTTGTAGATGAAAACGTCGGAATAGTTTTGTCGTTTGAGGTAGCTGTAGAAATCAACACCAGCCAAATCATCTCCAGCGAGCGCTGCTGGGACTTCTTCCATCATCTGGCGAATGCCTACGCCGACTTTCCTCGCAGTACCGTTGAGCAACATTTTCAATGGCAAAGACGCGCTGTACGACGCGCCCAAAGTCACGTCCGCTCGGCCGCCGAAATCTGAAAACGATTTTGAGGGATCAACCGGCTCGGATTCAACGCCAATCGTGTTGTAGAGGTTTGCCAAGTTCGGCCACATTGAACGGTTGAACATCCGAAGCGGCAAATCGACACGGCAAATCTGGTCAGAATTAGCATCGTCAAGTTCGGCGGCCGAAAAATCGAATGAGTTCGCATCCATGCCCAGCGAAGAGTTTCGTTCGAGCAGAACAGGCTGATGTCCAGCCTGCTGCAGCAACCATCCCGCCGACAATCCTGCGATTCCGGTGCCAACGATTGCGATTTTCATGCGGAGATTTCCTGAGCTGATTTTTCTCAGCAAACGAGCGTGGAAGTCAGAGTTAGCGGCGAACAAATGGTTTAGTGTTAACGCACCGACATTCTCTTGTGGAAAACCGCGAAACCATCGCTTACTTCACGTCTCGCCCCGATGGAATTTTCAAAAGCCTGCTTTTCTCCACCGATTCTGAATCTTGAATCTGGATTGGGGCGTCGATATGGCCACGTCAGTCGTTCAATCGCCTTGAAGTCGTTCAATCGCCTTGAGAAACCCAACAGATGTGACAACCACTCGAGTAACAGCTAATCGAATGCTTTGGCCAACTGCTCCAAGACCTGCTGTTCAGTATCTGAAACTTTATTTCCCAAGCCCAGAAATCCTCCCGCAGACTTCGCCACCGACTCGGCTCGCTGGATGATGTTTGTTTTAAGCTGCGAAAATGGCGCTGGATCGAGGACGTCTTTCAACGCGCCAATGTAAGCAACCCAACCTTCCAACAGTTCTTTCTCTGGCTCATGGGCGAGCCACTTTTCAAGCATGACATGACTGGAAGTTCCCATCTTGATACCCGCGACATCAGCGGCCTGAAGGATCGCATTCTTTTCAGCCTCTTCCATGACGTGATCTGCCCAACCAACTGCGATCAACGGAATCAAACCGATTGTGGTCAAGGTTTCGGGAGAAATGTTGTTTTTCAGCAACGCATCGAGAACCTCTGTGTCTTGAATTCCCGAAGCCGAAGCGAGTGCGTCGCGAGATTCTGACGCATCCATATCCTTCTTCAGTTTCGCCAACAGCTCTTGATCCGCTCGAGCGAAAAATACGTTTTCAATTGCTTGACCGCGACTCTGGATTGGATCGTCCATCAGGAACTACTCCTTGGTTTTCTGTAATATATGTTGGTTTATTCTGAACCATTTAGGTCAGTGAAAAGTACCTGATCGAGGCAAGCGGTATCTACGAAAACTCGTCACCCCAGCCATTTCAATCAGTCAATATCAAGCTATTTAAAGCAAAGCTGGCCCATCTGTCCGCGCCCGAAGCAAAAATTCGCCGCTTAAGTGGAACGGATATTGAAGCCAAAGTCCCTCAAACCTAATGGTGCCATCAAATTTCCGCTGGCAGCCACTACTGTCAGATTCATTGACCAAACCACAACTTCTCAACACATGCTAAGCAACCTGAAAAACGCCGCAAAGGGGACGTTTCGCGGGAACATTTCCGATTAGCCAAAATATTGCGTCAGAGGTGGAATTCTTTCTAACCTTTGATCACAATTCTATGGCACAACCTTGGGAAAAGTGGTTTGAACAGTTCATAAAACCTAGGTTCTTGCCGAAGATTATTAAGACGACGCAATTTAGTGAATCACGGCGTTCTTGATAATCCTTTGATTGTTTGAACGCGTCCATAACATCCGAAAGTTGTCCGTTTGCTTGGTGGAAATCTTACCCCAGCGGAAGGGCCAGCCTGGCGGCTCAACTTGGACTAACTCTAGATAAACACACTTGATTTGCATCGTGAAACGGGAATGAGAAACTTGGAACTTCGCCGAAAAAACTTGACGCATTTAGTCGCGATGCTTGGCATCGTCATGCTTGTTCTATCATTCCATCAAGCCGCTGTTGCCTCGGACGCAACCCAGCAACTTCAGAGTGCCGTACATCGCCTAACCGCTCGTTTGTCTTCGGACGAACATGAAGAGGGCTGGCGCAGATATCTTTTGCTTAACATCTTGGAGACACAATCCGCCAAGGGCGAACAAGCCGACTTGATGTTGCTGCAAACGATTCACCAACGCTTCGCCAGCGATGCCGACGGACTTAACCACCCAATTTTCGCTGACGTTCGCAAAGCGCTGGCTAACCAGATCAACAGCTTGGCCAATGCTTCGGTCGGAGACATTCGTTACGCGATCGCCAATGCCGGGAATGAGTATCGTGCGGTAACGATCTCGCAGATGGAAAATTATCGGGATCAGTTATTGGTAGAACTGGAATCGCTTAAACATTTCTATCGTGCCGAGTTGTCCAGTTACAAACGGGCGCAGGCCTTCTACACGTTGCAATTGGATGAGCTGACAGAATTCCTTGCAGGCATCGAATTTGAATTAGCTCCAGAGTTCTCCGTTGGGAAAATGAATTCCATCATTGCCGACGTGAAGGAGAAGCTTGATGAAGTCGAGAAAAAGATCGATGCATTGCCTTTCACCGACGAAGAGGATTCACCGACGCCTGATGATGATGCGGATGAGGATGAAGAGCTGTCGTTGGAGCCACCCAGTCCCGATGACGCGGAAGACACCGTTGGAGACCTTGAGAAAGAACAAAAAGCCCTCGAAGATCGCATCACTGAACTGAACGCGCAACGAAAAGCCATTGCGAAAAAGGATCTACCGCGGGCTCGATTGCGTGTCGAAACCTACGGCAAACTTGGCGCTTACGAAGATGGTTTCTCAGAGGCCGCCAAAGACTACGGCGATCCTTACTTCGTATCGACTCGGCTGGCATTCATGCGATTCATGCGTTCATATCGCTATGGCACGGAAGACAATCTACAAGAAGACTTCTTGAAAAACCTGGATACTTTGGCCGGGGCGATGGAAGATTTTGAGTCGACTTCCAGCCGAGAATCCATTGCGGAAGTTGGAGCGGCGCTGGCATGGCTCGAGGACGCTGGCCAGGCTCCGCGACTTGTTACCGCCATTCGAAGTCGATATTCGCTGCCAAACTTTTACCTCTCGATTTCGTCAAACCTGATCAATCAAGTTGCCTCGCAAACGGTTCGAGAAACCAGTCGACTGAATGAAAACATTGACGGACGTTTGGCACGCGGCAGTATCACAACTGTCGGCCATGCATTGGTTGAGCTGCAGAATGACCCGAACCAGATTCACGCAAGTCTTCGTTTGCTTGCAGACGTTAACACCAGTACTTACTTGCAGCAGGGTAAAGTCAAGGTTTACGTTGATGTGAACGGTCAAGCCGAAGGTCGTCGTAGTATTTTCGCGAACGTCGGTGGCTTATACGCGAACGATCCCCAAGTCGCGGCAAATATGAACAGCCAGTTTTTGGGCACAAATTCAAACCTCGATCTGGTCAATCGAATTGCATCGAAACAGTTTTACAAGGGTCAACAGCAAGCGGATGTCGGTGCGGCGGCGCGAGTCAAGAAAGACGCTTTGGAACAGTTTGCGACCCAGACGGATGAGCCAATCAAGAATGGCAAGCAGGCGTTTGCTGAAGCCAAGCAGAAGGCAAGAAACACTTCGAACTACCTGCCTGAGCTATACGCGTATTCCCAGACGGATAAGATCGTTTTGGTCGGCAAGAAGTCATCCAAATCAACCCTGGCGGCTCCCGGTCTTCCTGCTCAAGTCGGAACCTATTCCGATGTTCACATTCGCATCCATGACTCGATGCTGAGCAACTACGTTGATCCGATTTTCGCCGGCAGAAAATTCTCTGCCGATGAATTGAAGCAAGAGCTCGAAGGGTTACTGGGCACAACGCCGGGCGCGTTCAAACCTGCCGAGAACGAAGCCGACGTTGGTGAGGACGAAGAGGCGACTGATGAAGAGGAAGAAGAAGTCGAGCAATTCTCGATCACATTTGCAGATGTACGGCCAATCCAATTTGAGTTCGATGACAATTCGTTCGCGGTTGTTGTCTCCGGCAAGCGTTTTTCCCAAGGCGACAGCCGGATCAATGAAGGGATGAAGATCATCCTGCGATTTCGAATCAGTCGAGAAGCTGGCAAAATTGTTTTGGCGCGTGATGGCAAAGCTGAGATCGAATTTCTCGATCCAGAATCTAAGAGCGCGAAAGCGGTTGCCTTCCGTTCGTTCCTTGACGGTCAGCTCAATCCCAAAGAAGGTGGCGACGACCAAACCAAAGTCGATTTGCCAGATGATTTGATTCCGTTTGACAAAATCGAGGCACTTAAAGATAGCGATGTGGCCAAGGGTCTGTCCTTGAACCAATGTCGCATCGAAGGTGGCTGGTTTTACCTTGGTTGGGCTTACGTTCCGGGTCGACAGGATGCCAATTCGATTTATAGCATGCCTTTGGATTTGCCAGCCATCTGGAATGAGGCAACAATAGACCAAATCGAATCTATCTACACTCCGGTTGGACAACCGGCGGCCGGTAACATTGTTCCGCTTCGTTAGTCATGGACGGCGACGAGCGAATTTAGACCAAGAACGAACATCATTTCAATGGTTTCCGTGCCTGGGGAATTGGAATCGGACGACGTTCAACTTGTTTGGAAAATAGTCGCACCGTTTTTTGTAATCAACCTCTGTGCGTCAGTCGTCTTCTTATTGTGGCCTGTCGCCATTCCGATCTTTTGCGCGGAGTTTTGTCTCTTGGCAGCATGGTCGGCTTGGGGGCCCGGTGAATTTTGGAAACGATTCGTTCGTTGCCTCTCGGTTGGGACATTGTTCTTTCTGTCTCAGGTTTACTTGATCGTGGTCACATTCGTGGTGACCTCAAACGCCAGCGTTGCAATCGTGATGGTGCAGTGGCTATTCTCGGCGTGGATCATCGCTCAAATCCCGCTCTGGGCCCTGCGCTATATTTGGCAGTGGCGAATTACGTTGAACGCGAGCGATGATCTCGGTCGTTTTTCGGTCAACGACAACATGATCGGCATCACGATGATTTGTGTGGCCTTCGCCAGTTGCCGGTGGGCGACGGATTTTTTCATCGACTCGTTTGCTGAATTCGAGTTTGACAAAGCTCTCTCTTTTTATGGATGGGCATTGTTCGAATTCTACCTCTTAATTGGCATTACGGCCTTTGGAACGTATCTCGCGTTTCGTCTAAACAAGCTCTCCAATCAAATCATCCCGTTAGTGGTCGTCAGTGGTGTTTTCGCGATGATTTCTGGTTGGGTATGGGTGCCCAACTCTGACCGTTGGATTGCGATCGGAATCCTCTGGGTGGGAGCAATCATGTTTTCGTGGTCCGTTATCCTCCCAATCACATACTTAAAGAAAATGGGCTATCGTCTCTTCATCGGTCAAATTCCTGTTTGACCGATTTTTTGACAGGCCATTTCGACTTGGTCGACCGTCGGTCTAGAATAGATTTCTGCCAATTGCCTTCTCGTTTTGTTTGGAAGTCCGGTGAAATTTCTCCAATTGCAGCAGTGTTTACGAGTTCATCGATTCAACGCTGGCGTCGTTCTTGTTTGGATTTTCGGGTTGGCGGCCGTTGCATTGCTTCCGATCCAAACCGTATCAGCCAACGACCTGGCCGTTACGGACGAAGACCAAATATCTTTCAATCAGCAGATTCGACCGATTTTTGGTGATATCTGTTTGAATTGTCATGGCCCGGACGAACAGCAACTACAGGGAGGCTTGCGGCTTGACCTCCGTGAACGAGCAACTGCCGAAGGCGATTCCGGCGAGCCAGCGATTGTTCCACATGATTCCGCCGCGAGCGAATTAGTGCGGCGGATTTTGGATAAAGACGATCCGATGCCGCCAGCCGATTTCGAAAAGCAATTGACTCCGGAGCAAATCGCAACGCTGGTGAAGTGGATCGATCAGGGCGCCAAGTACGAAGGTCATTGGGCTTTTACCGCCCCTCAACGGCCAGACGTCCCGCAGTCAGAAGGTTCAAACCCAGAGGCCCATCCCGTCGATGCGTTTGTTGCTAAAAAGTTGGCTTCAGCCGGTTTGGCGTTTTCACCTCAAGCCGACAAATCGACCCTGATCCGCCGGCTGAGTTTAGACCTGACGGGTTTGCCGCCAACCGCGATCGAAATTGACGAATTCTTGAATGATGAATCGGATGATGCTTATGACCGCGTCGTAGATCGATTGTTGGGCTCGCCCCGCTATGGAGAACGTATGGCGGTCGCTTGGCTGGACTACGCTCGGTACGCCGACAGCAATGGCTTTCAATCTGATGGTAGTCGCGACATTTGGGCGTGGCGAGATTGGGTTATCAACGCCTACAACCGAAACCTGCCGTTTGATCAATTCACGATCGAACAACTGGCAGGCGACATGCTTGAGGATCCATCAAGGGCTCAGGTTATCGCCACCGGTTTCAATCGAAATCATCGGCTCAATGGAGAAGGTGGCCGAATTGTCGATGAATGGTTTGTTGAAACGGTGATCGATCGGGTCGAAACGACAGGCCTGACGTGGCTGGGGTTAACTTTCAATTGTTGTCGCTGCCACGATCATAAATACGATCCGATTTCGCAGCGTGAGTTTTATCAGATGTTCGCGTTCTTTAACTCGGGCGAAGAATCTGGAGTGTTAGCGCCGGCAGGTAAGAACGGTGAAAATACGCCACCGCTGCTTGAGTTGACCACTCCAGCGATGAAAGCCGAAATGGAAGAACTTATTTCGGTCGTCGATCGTCGCCAGAGTGAATTGAAGGAAGCGAAAAAGAGACTGCCCGATTTGGTCGCTGCTTGGGAAGCCAGTCTCCAAGCCAATCCAACTGATGCTGACTCGACGGTTTGGGAAGTCGTCAAACCCAAATCAGTCAAAGCCAAAGGCGGAGTCAAGTTTGAACGAAAGTCTGATGGTTCGTATTTGGCGACGGGGAAAAATCCACCTAACGCAACCTACGAAATAAAGTTTCCAATCGAATCCGAAAGCTTTACTGGGCTGCTGCTGGAAGCTTTTCCCGATGCCTCGTTGGCTAAACATTTGCTCGGTCGCTCGAGCAATGGGAACTTTGTCCTCACCGAAATCGAAATGACAATCGAGCTTCCCAATAGCGACGAGGTGATCGACGTTGAGTTCGCTCGGGCGGAAGCCTTATTCGAACAGCCAAATTGGACTGCTCAATCCGTGCTTTTGCCAGCCGTCACCGGAGGCGGCAGCAAGATTCATAAAGGCTGGGCGACGATCGGTTATGAGCCCGTCAATGGTGCTCCAAATCAGATCGCATTTGTAGCGGCGTCTGAAACAAAGGTTCCGAAAAATTCGCTTGGCACCGTGCGCCTATTTCACCGATCGCCGTACACTGATCACAACCTCGGACGAATTCGCTTGCGAACGACATCGTCACCAAGCGATCAAGTTAAGTTGGAATCGAAACAAATTCCGAAAGCTGTCATGGACGTGTTGGCAATCGCAACGGAGAATCGGACAAAAAAACAGAACAAGATTCTTGCCGATCATGTAACGCATCATGTGCACAATGAAATCCGAAGTGCGAACGAATCATTTGCTGCCGCCAAAAAAGTTTTGAAGGACTATCGCAACGTATTGCCAACGACAATGGTGATGAAGGAAGGCAAACGCCGAGATGCGTATGTTTTGGAGCGTGGCGAATACGATCAAATCAAGGAACAGGTCGAACGTGGGTTGCCCGCGTTCTTGCCGCCGCTGCCTGCTGGGCAGCCTATGGATCGCTTGGGGCTGGCCAACTGGATCGTTTCACCAACCAACCCATTGACAGCTCGAGTTTGGGTCAATCGAGCGTGGGAACATTTTTTCGGTGCAGGGATCGTCAGCACAAGCGAGAATTTTGGCACGCAAGCCGCCTTTCCAACGCATCCGGAACTGTTGGACTGGCTGGCCGTTGAGTTTATGCAAGGCAAGCACTTGCCTCAGATCAATGGACGATCGGCCCGCGAATGGGACATGAAAGCGTTTCATAAATTGATCGTGACCAGCAAGACGTACAAGCAATCATCTCGCGTAACTCCCGTTCTTTTGGAACGAGATCCCAAGAATTTGTTGCTCGCTCGCGGCCCAAGGTTTCGGTTGGGCGGCGAAGTGATTCGCGATCAGGCGTTGGCGGCGAGCGGATTGTTGGTCGAAAAAATCGGCGGGCCAAGCGTTCGGCCTTATATGCCGGAGGGCGTTTGGGACGAAACCAGCGTTTACGGAAACCTGCGAAATTACAAAGCAGATATTGGTTCCGGCCGGTATCGACGAACCCTGTATACCATTTGGAAGCGAACGGCGGCTCCGCCAACAATGTTGCTTTTCGATGCGCCGAATCGGGAAACTTGCACGATCAAACGGTCAACAACAAACACGCCGCTGCAAGCTCTTTCGCTGTTGAACGAGATCACTTTTGTCGAAGCGGCCCAAGCACTTGCCAAGCGAATGTTAGAGGAGGGCGGTGACTCAATCGAATCCAAAATTGAATTCGGCTTTCGGCAAGTCACCGGACGGTTGCCCCAGCAAAGGGAGATGGCAATTTTAAAATCTGGATTTTTGGCTGACTTGAAAAAATTCACTGATGATCCGGATACTGCGCGGAAATTCGCGTTCTCTGCAAATCCAAATCTTGTGACGGACGATGACGAAAAATTCGTGAGTTCATTCGCCGCGTATGCACTGACCGCCAACGTTCTTTTTAATCTGGACGAGTTCGTAACCCGTGAGTAGCGGCACACGTACCGGCCAAGGCGAAATCGCCGATCGCTCGCCGGTTTTTTCAATCGTTTTTATGCCACTGTGATTCCACAATGGGAAGATATCGTGACTATTCGAACCGACCGACAATCTGAGTTAAAACTTCAAGACCTAGTAAATCGCCGGATTTTCTTGCGTCACGGTTCGACGGCGATTGGGGCGGCGGCTCTGGCCGCTACGATTGGCAGCGAAGCCAGCGGTGCTTTGCCGAGATCGGCAGATGACACCGATTCTGCCTTTCCAAACTTCAAGCTGAATTCCAAACCAAAAGCAAAGCGAATCATCTATCTGTTTCAGTCGGGTGCTCCGTCGCAAATGGACTTGTTCGATCCCAAGCCCGGGATGGCTGATCATCATGGAGAAGACTTGCCTGAGTCGATCCGGAAAGGCCAGCGGCTGACCACAATGACGTCCGGGCAGGACCGGTTTCCGATTGCCCCAACCAAGTTCCAGTTTAAGAAACATGACAATGGCGGCGACGGAATGTGGGTCAGTGAGTTGCTCCCTTACACGCAAAAGGTTCTTCCAGAATTGGCCTTTGTGAAAAGCTGTTGGACAGAGGCGATCAATCACGATCCGGCCATCACCTACATCACCACAGGAAACCAG
>CAZPTT010000177.1:0-228 GCA_964589435.1 uncultured Pirellulaceae bacterium | reverse complement strand
CTCAGCTATGGTCTCGGGAGTGAAAACGAGAATTTACCAGCGTTCGTTGTGTTGAATTCAACTTGGACGGGTCGCAAGGAAGCTCAGGCTCTCTTCAATCGATTGTGGGGCAATGGATTCTTGCCTTCGCAACATCAAGGTGTTCTATTGCGAAACGATGGCGACCCTGTTTTGTTCTTGAATAACGCGGCCGGCATCAACCATGCAACACGTCGAAGGATGCTGGAC
>CAZPTT010000176.1:0-12496 GCA_964589435.1 uncultured Pirellulaceae bacterium | reverse complement strand
CGCAGTACCTTCGTATTCGACCTAATATCCTGACACAGCGACGAAGTAAGTTGTACGTCCAACCAATTGGCGAGTTTTCAGAAAAGCAAAAGGAACTGATCAAGCTAAGTTCCGAGTATTTGTCGCTATACTTCAATTGTCCGGTGACCATTCTCGAAACGAAAACCGAGGATGGTTTTCCTGCATCAGCGAAACGTGTTCACCCAAGCTGGGGAGATCGGCAACTGCTGACTTCACACATCCTCAATGATGTGCTCGCTCCGAAATTGCCGTCCGATGCCTTCGCGACGATCGCGTTCACATCGTCTGATTTATGGCCAGGTGACGGTTGGAATTTCGTGTTCGGCTACGCAGCGTTTCGTGATCGGGTGGGTGTTTGGTCGCTTTACCGTTTTGGAGATCCTGACGAAAGCGAAGAAGCATTTCGAAAGTGCTTGCTGCGAACGATCAAGGTTGCGACTCACGAAACCGGCCACATGTTTTCCATTCAGCACTGCATCAAATGGCAATGCAACATGCAGGGTAGCAACAGCTTGCCTGAATCAGATACCCAACCGCTCTATTTGTGCCCGCAATGTCATGCCAAAATTTTGCATGCGACAAGCGCCGATCCAATCGCACGCTACCGCAAACTGGCAGCTTTCTGCGAGACACATCAGTTGGCGGATGAGCTGGCGTATTTTGAAAAGGCGATTGAGAAATTGAAGTGAAAAATCGCCATCGGCCAAATTCTTTAGCCAAAGAAGTCTCAGCGTATCGAAATTCTCTGAACCAAATTTGCCTGTCAGCGGCTAGGTGATTTGTCTGAGGTATCTGAGACGGCAGGATCCCTGGAAGGTGATTTACACGCGTCCTCTGGAAGCGTCTTCGTTTCGTGAGTGAGTTGTCTTAACACATAGTTGGCCGCATCGATGTGCTCACGTCCTTTGCCAAGTTGATGAGTGGTTAACCAGACGTTTCCAAACGCCATTGCAGCTTTGTTAGTCTGAGTACTGCGTACGACATGTGCAGATTCGCACTCAATCTTAGAATAGTGTTTTTCCCAGCCTTCGTATTCATACTTTTTCATCCACCATTTCTTGCATTTCGTTGAGTCTTCAAAAACAAAAACTCGAACCGTCACTGTATTAAGCGGAAAGCTGGTGCTGGTGAGGGAGTAATCGGCAACCGAATGAACGCCAATGGGTTCCAGTTGCGCTGCCACCGCAGCGGCGGGTTTCCGATTGGATTCGGGCACATTGGATAGATCCGAAAGGTCGTCGAGTTTTAACCCCCCACTTGCTCTCCATTTTCCATCAAGAGTTTTGGCTGGAAGATCTATTTTGGAAACCTTCTTTAACGGCGTTTTACTCCATTTGTCTTTTCTAACCTCAGCTTGGCCGTTTGAAACTTGAATCACGACAAGAAGGATAAACACGAGTGTCATTGTTGCTAATTCCCTTTTCGATTGAGCTTCAGTTTCTGCGCCGTGATCAAGAGTCTTGGTGCAGCGATCGGTTGTCGTTCGAGAAACGGTGCCGCGGACAGAACCGCTTGCTTAGCGCGTTCACGATAGTCTTCGTTCTTCAATTGATCAGCCAAATACAACAGGTTTCCGGCGGCGATACTATTGCCGGCTGGAATCACACCGTCGACCGGTTTCTTGCTGCGAGCCAACAAGACTTCGTGGTCTTTTGATGTGTAAAAATAGCCACCCGTTTTCTCATCCCAGAAAAGCTCGTCCTGCTTCTTTTGAATCGCTTCGGCTTCCTGCAGCCATTTGGTATCACCGTTGGCCCGGTGAAGAGCGAGGAGCCCATCCACCAGGCAAGCATAATCGATGACGTACGCGTTGAGCTTGGATTCGCCATTGGTATGAGTTCGATAAAGCCGTCCGTCATCGGCGACGAGATTCTGAAGCGCGAAATCCGCGGCCTTCGCCGCCGCTGCAACGTAGCGTTCGTTTTTCAAAATGCGACCTGCATCGGCGTAGCCACGAATCATCATCCCGTTCCAACTGGTCAAGATTTTGTTGTCCAACAAAGGGCGAACTCGTTTGCTGCGAACGTCGAACAGCTTCTGGCGGATTGGAATCAATTTGGACTCCAATGCTTCGGTGGTCATTCCCAATCGTTTTGCATGATCCGACATCGGCTTGGTCAATTGAGGCGCGTAAGATTTACCTTCGAAGTTGGGGGGATCGTTGAGTCCATAGATCGACGCAAACAATGTGTATTCTGCATCAGTCAAAGCCGGTTTGATTTCGTCCAAACTCCAAACGTAAAACTTGCCTTCTTCGCCTTCTGATTCGGCATCGAGGGACGAATAGAAACCACCCTGCTCTGCTGTCAATTCCCGATCGACGAAAGTCAAAATTCCATCGACCACTTGCTTAAATTCTTGCTGGCCAGTCAACGCAAACGCTTCCGCATAAAGGCTGGCCATTTGGCCGTTGTCGTAGAGCATTTTTTCATAGTGAGGAATCTTCCAAAAACGATCCACACTGTATCGGTGGAAGCCGCCGCCGAGGTGATCGTAAATCCCACCCATCATCATGCGTTGGCAATTAGTTTCGAACATCCGTTTGGCGTCCGCGTTGTTAGGGTCGCTTCGAATCTGGTCGAGCAAAAACATTTGATTGCTGGGCTCAGGAAACTTGGGGATGTTTGGGTTCTGTTCGCTGAAACGAAACCCTCCGTAAACAGGATCGAAGCTCTCCAGGAAAGAACTTTGCGCGGCGGTCATCCAACTTGCTTGGATCTCCTTCGTTGTATTGATCATATTTTGACCGGCGAGGGATCGGCGAGTTTCTTTGGTGATCAATTCCGCATCCTGCTCGACACGGTCACGGCTAGTCGTAAGTACCTCGTCGATTTTGGTAACGATCGTGAGAAAGCCTGGACTTGAACCACGGTCTCCTGTGCGAGCAGGAAAATAAGTTCCGCCAAAGAACGGTCGGCCGTCCGGCAACATGAACATTGAAAGTGGCCACCCTCCGCCGCGCCGACTGCCGGAAACTCGGTTATACGTCATCAACGCTTCCATGTAGATCTCGTCTACGTCGGGGCGTTCCTCTCGGTCGACTTTGATGCAAATGAATTTGTCGTTCAACAGGTTGGCAATCTCTTCATCGTAGAATGACTCTCGTTCCATCACGTGGCACCAATGGCAGCTAGAGTAACCAATCGATAGAAAAATCGGTTTGTTTTCCGATTTGGCTTTGGCCAATGTCTCATCATTCCAGGCGTACCACCGAACTGGATTGTGCGCGTGCATCAACAAGTAGGGGCTGGTTTCCTTGGCAAGTGCGTTGGCGGGATATTTCTTGTGGGCAGTTTGGTGAGCGTGTCCCTGATCAGGCTTGTCATCACTCGATTGCTGGCTGGAGGATTTGACAACTTCTTGAGCAACTTCCTGGGCTGACGACGTCTTGTCTTGTGCCTCACAACCCGAGGAAATTATCAAAGCGATGATCAGCAGATTGAAATACTTGCGCATGAATGACTCAAACGTGAGAAAGATACTGGATCGTTGTTGAAATGACAGCAGAAGTGTTTTTGAAACCGGCGATGCTATTTGCTTCGCGGCTGGAGCAGTATCTCCACGACTTGATTGGCAATGTCACCTGTTTCCAATTCGAAATCGGCTGCTCCGCCGCCAGCTTCCGCGCGAATCGTATATTTGGTCTTGGGCTTGAGTTGAAACTGCAACATGTCGTTCATGTCCGCTTCGTTATTTCGGCTGTGGCCTGAATGGTTTGTTTCAGGATCAGTTGCCTTTGCGTCAGCTCTGCTTTCGCTGGCGGTCACCTTCGCGACGACACGTTTCGTTTTATCAGAATTCCAAACGCGGAACATAATTGCGATTTTGCCTGACGCGGAAGTTGTTTCTTTCTCAGCCACGTAGCGCCCGGTCACATTCTCCGCCCACACTTTCGTTTTCGGTGACCAAACCATTGGGAAGTTGATCTGAGTCTGGCGAAAGCTAACCGCGTAGATCGAATGGACTTTTGAATTTGGATCGGCGAGCGCCGCGTCGGATTGAAACCAAGCATGATCCAAGCCCTGATCGGAAGGTTCGGCGGCCCCAGTGAAGTGCCAATCGTTATCCCAAACTTCGACCCACGTATGATTGCCACGTTTGTTCTTCCAGCTTGGAATTCCTGCCAGCCGAGCCGGCACGCCGACACTTCGACAGGCATCCGTCAAGATAATCGAAAGCCCAGTACACGACGCCAGCCCTTGATCGATACTTTCTTGGGGACTTTGATTGGCTCGTTTCCTGGCCGTCGAATATTTGACGCCCAGCTCTTTGAAGATCGTTTCGTTCAGTCGCTGGGCTGCTTCGCCTGGCGTCTTACAGCCCTTGATCATCGGTCGGCAAAGTTGAGCAAAATTCTCCCGCCAAGCATCACGTGGTTCATCGATGTTGGCATACGGCAAAACATCGTTAAGAAATACGTCGTCTGGAATTTTCCACGGAGCCCGCTCTCTCGCTTCGAATGCCAAACGTACATTGTTTAGCAAGAAATCAGCGGACAGAGTTTCCAGATCGCTCGTTGGCATGTTCTTGATAAGAAACGTCACCGCGGAACGCTGAGCTTCCGAAGCTAAGTTGATCGCCTTCTCTAACTCCGCTCGATTGGAGTTGGCTTTTTCTAATTGCCGCTCAAACTGATTGTCGATCTCCGCCGTCTTTTCCGCCGTCTCTTGATTGGGAATCAAGGATTTCTTGGATGTAGCTTCTTGCGAGATTCCGGATTTTGAAATCAACAAGCAGCCGGCGCAAAACAACATCGCAAATGCACTACCAGAGAAGAATTGTTTCGAGGTCATGGCTTTTCAATTCAGCAAGAACAATGGAACAAGCAATGTCTAAATCATACACGACATGACTTCACGTTTCGTTCCAATTATGGTTCTTTCAAATTCCTGCTCTTGCAGCAATTTGAAAGCTGCAGCCACTTTGGGTTTTCGCCTAAGCAAACATGCCCACGCAAGCGAGGAGCATGGCACCCAAATGTTTGATTTCTACGTACCGGCTCCTCACACCTGCTTTGTCTTTTTGCGCTTTCGGATTTTACAATTCCATTAGATCGCTGGCATCGACACGGCTGGCGACATGAATCGGAATCTCGTCGCCTAGAATCTCTTCGTGAATTTGACGCGCCAACTCGGGTTGATTGTTTTCTTCTGACAGATGACACAGACAAGCCCACTTCAGCCGTTCCCGACAATGCTTCTTTAACAACATTGCTGAATCGAGATTTGAAAGGTGACCACCTTCACCACTGATCCGACGCTTCAGGTGTTCTGGGTACGGGCCGTTCTCTAACATTTCGGTATCGTAGTTGCTTTCGATGATTACGGCGTCCAACGATTCGAGTACATCTTTTAGTCCTTCAAACGCGTGTCCTAAATCTGTCAGAATTCCGACTCGGTGCTCCGCGTCCTCGACGACAAACGCGACACCGTCGACGCTATCATGCGGCGTTGGAACCGTATGAACGGTCACATGACCAAAGGATTGAGAACTGCCGGCATTGAACAAACGAATCCGTTCGATCGAGCCAACTTTCTGGTGCCGCTGAACAGCCACCAATGTCCGGCGCGTAATATAGACCGGCATGCCGAATTTTCGCTGGAACACTCCCATCGCACGCGTGTGATCGCTGTGGTCATGTGAGATAAAAAGAGCATCGACATTGCGAATATCGCGACCGTGTTTGGCCAGCCGATCCGCAGCCTGTTTGCCACTGATGCCGGCATCGAACAATAAGGCAACATCGCCTGATTCGACATAAAAGCAGTTGCCGTTACTTCCTGATTGCAGCGAGATAACTTTCATAGCGACAATTTTACTGACAATGCAATTGATGCCCAGATGAGTGTCTCTCAAAAATGCGGCGTAAGATTTCAAGCCTTTTTGCGTCGAAATTGACTTTCGAACGTGTCGGGTCTAGCTGTGTTGTAGTTGCTGGCTAATATTTCTAGTCAGGTTTGTGTTTGAGCCTCGTCATTTGCACAGAATCTCAGACATACCAGATGGACTTCCGTCCAACCAGCAGCTATTCCTGAGGCTGTTCCAGCCAAATTCCTGTGCCAGTTATAAGAGCCAATTCACGCCGGTTTAACGCTACAAGCGTTTTGATAATCGACCGTAGAAATACTCAGCGCTGGCACATCCATTTCCTACTCCGAACTGGTTAATGTGCGATGAACGAATTAGTAACGAGAGATACAAAGATGACGGCCACCAATCAACCGCTGCTCAAAAATATCGACGGACGTGAAGCGAAAATTTTGACGCGGATGCCGCTGCTTGACGCTGGTGATGTCGAAGCGAAGCGACAAGAGATTTTGGAGTACTTTCACAATTCTTTCACGTTGTACGAAAGCCTCTTTGAATGTTTGGCCAAGGATGAGGCTTATGTCCGGAGAGCGAACCGACTGCGACAACCGTTGATCTTTTACTACGGCCACACGGCTGTCTTCTTCATCAACAAATTGAACGTTGCAAACCTGATCGATGAGCGAATCGATCCGAAGCTTGAATCTCTTTTGGCAATCGGCGTTGATGAAATGTCTTGGGACGATCTCAACGACGACAATTACGATTGGCCATCGCCTGGCGAAGTAAAAGCCTATCGCGACAAAACTCGTGAGATCGTCGACCGTTACATTCGCGAATGCGATTTCTCAATGCCGATTGATTGGACGAATCCGATGTGGATCGTGCTGATGGGAATCGAGCATGAACGGATCCACTTGGAAACGTCTGCCATTCTGATCCGTGAACTTCCTATCGAGATGGTTCGCCAGCATTCAGTCTGGGGAGATATCTGTCGCGATCATGGAGTGGCCCCAGAAAATGAGTTGATTTCGGTTGGTGGAGGCCAAGTCGAACTTGGGAAGTCGAAAACGAACCCGATCTACGGTTGGGATAACGAGTACGGTTACTCGGCCGAAGAAGTCAAGGACTTCAAAACTTCCAAGTACCTGGTTTCCAATGCTGAGATGCTGGAATTCATCAATGCCGGCGGCTACCAAGACGAAAGTCTCTGGACGGATGAAGGTCACAACTGGCTTGAATTCAGCAAGGCCGAACATCCCGTTTATTGGTTGAAGCAAGACGACGCTTATCAACTGCGAACCATGCTGGAAGTCATTGATCTCCCGATGAATTGGCCCGCCGAGATCAACTACCTCGAAGCCAAAGCCTTCTGCAATTGGAAATCGAAAGAGACCGGTTCTCATATTCGGATGCCAACCGAAGCAGAGTGGCAGATCATGCGGAATGAACTGGACACCGATCAACCGTATTGGGAATCCGCGCCAGGCAACATCAACCTCGAACATGGATTCTCGACTTGCCCGGTAGATCGGCATGAGTTTCATGATGGCATCTTTGATTTGATCGGCAACGTTTGGCAGTGGACCGAAACTCCGATTGATGGCTACAACGGCTTTGAAGTCCATCCGATTTACGATGACTTCTCAACGCCAACCTTCGATGGCAAACACAACCTGTTCAAAGGCGGGTGTTGGATTTCGACCGGTAATTACGCCATCAAAGATGCTCGTTACGCGTTTCGTCGTCACTTCTTTCAATTCGCCGGTGTGCGATACGTCGAAGCTGAGCCATTGCCGGAACCGGAGGTCAATGTCTACGAGACCGATCAGATGGTCGCGAAGTACATCGATTTCCACTACGGCGTGTCACCGGTCGAAAGCCTCAACGTTGCGAACTTTCAAGTTGCCTGTATCAACGAAGTGAGCAAGCATCTTGCTGATCGACGTTTGGAGCGAGCGCTGGACATTGGCTGTGCGGCCGGACGTTCGTCGTTTGAGTTAGCCAAACATTTCGAGCATGTCGATGCGTTGGATTTTTCAGTCCGCTTGATCGAGGCACCATCGAATTTGCAGAAGTCCGGAATCCAACGTTACATTTGCCCAGATGAAGGCGAATTGAATCTGTATCGTGAAATTGCGTTGGGTGATTTCGAAGGCTATGAGGCGGTCAAAGATCGAATCGCTTTCATGCAAGGCGACGCGTGCAACCTGCTCGAAAAGTACGATGACTACGATTTGGTTTTCGCCGGCAACCTGATTGATCGGCTTTACGATCCAGAAAAGTTCTTGAACTTGATCAAGGATCGAATTCGCTCCGGTGGATTGTTGTTCTTAGCGTCGCCATACACTTGGTCGGAAGAGTATACGCCGCGAGAAAAATGGCTCGGTGGTTTCAAAGCAAACACCGGCGAGAGTTTCACTACCCTCGACGGTATCCGGCGAATCTTGGGCGAAGAGTTTAAACTGGTTGCTGAACCTGTCGATATTCCGTTCGTCTTTCGCGAAACGTCACGCAAGTTTCAATACGATGTTTCACAACTCAGTGGTTGGGAAAAACGTTAGAGGAACTCGATAGGATCGGAACGAAAGCTGTAGTTGTTGACAGCGATGTGGTCGGCTATGTTCTTCGCAGAAATGAAGTTGGTCGTGCTGTGAGTTCGCTTGGCTCATAAGTAGCCACTGACAGAAGTAGCGACTGAAAAAACCCTACGAACGATCTCTATGCCCATTGAAATCCCTGACCAACTGAGCTTTCTCTCGGACTTGTATGTGGAAGATGCGGAAGACGCGTGCCTGCTGACTCAGTATCCGTCTTCCAATAGTGACGAGACGATTTTTCAAAATAAGTCACAGTTCATTATTCATGACCCATTCCCTCCGCCTCCCCGGGAACTGCTTCAGTCATTGGGCCCCCATCACTTGATGTGTTGCTGGGGTCATTCGTTGCCGGTCACGTCTGAAGTTGCGCCACCCAAACTGCTTTTAGATCATTGGCAAAGAGTCTTTGGTAGCGATGGTTGCCCCGCCTGGCGCAAGCCCAACAACGACGATCGTTACATTACGCTGTTCCCGCATCAATCACTTCCACTCCGGCAACAAGTCGTTGATCCGACGATCAACTATGCGCTCCATTCCAAAGAAGTCATCGAGAAGATCAAATGCGCCCAAGCTGATGTTCTCGATTCTGTTCGGCCGCCCTGCATTGTCAAACTAAGCCATGGTTACGCGGGACTGGGAAATTTCTTGATTCGCAATCAGGATGACGAGCAAAAGATGCGAACGGAATTGGAACGAAACTGGCCTGACTCCACTATCGTTATCAATTCGGTCATCGAAAACATCGTTGGCGATTTCGGTGTTCAGTTCTATTTGAAACGCGACGGATCGATCGTTTGGTTGGGTCTCACGGAACAGCACTTCAATGAATCAAAACGCTGGTGCGGCGGTACGTTTTCCAATCATCTTCAAACTGAATTGATCGAGCCCTTCGAGTCGATCGTTTCAGCAACTGCCGAATACCTCACCAGCCAAGGCTATTTTGGTGTCGTTGGCATCGACATTCTGCGAAACGAATCAGGCGAGTGTTTTCTGGTCGACGTGAATCCTCGCCTGACCGGGATCACCCCGTTCTTGATGGCGTCGCGAATCTTCTTCAAGTCTGATGCGTTTACCGAGGGAGTCTACCGAGCAAGTTTCCGATACGACGGTGGGATGGCAGCTCTCATCGAAGCCGCCGAGTCCCATTCTGACTGTCGCGTTTTGATCCTCAGCGCGATTGAAGATTCAAGCGATGACAAGACGACCACCATCTGTCATATTTCTGTTTCCTCGGATTCGCAAGCGCGAAATCAAAACGTACTGAGCAATCTTGAAATGGCGACAGCTTGAAAACCAAAGACTTGACGACTGGCCCGATCCCTCGGCACATCCGAGACTTGGCATTGCCTGCCAGCGTCGGTCTCTTTTTTCAAACGATGTACAACGTCGTCGACTCGTTTTACGCGGGCGAACATTCCACAACGGCCCTGGCAGCGGTGGGGCTCAGCTTCCCCGTTTTCCTGTTGGTGATCGCTGCCAGTAGCGGATTGTCACGTGGTTCATCAGGACTGATCTCCAACGCGATTGGTGCGAAGTTAATCGACGACCAACGTCGCTACATCGCCCAGAGCCTATCACTAGGCCTGATTCTATCGGTCGTGCTCGCAATTGTCGGGCTAAGCATTTCCGGTTGGATCTTTCAAATGCTTGGTGCTGAAGGTGAGTATCTGGCGTTGGCGAAGTCCTACATCAACCCAATCTTTCTGGGCACCATCTTCTTCATCGTCAGCAATCTAAGCAATGCAATCCTTTCATCTAGCGGCGATACAAAAACGTTTGGCATCGTATTGATCGTAGGATTCTTTCTGAACTTGGTTCTCGATCCTTGGTTCATGAAAGGTGGTTATGGCCTTCCGGCAATGGGTATCGCGGGAATTGCTTGGGCGACTGTCTTGATTCAATTTTTGGGAAGCGCTTACCTGTTCTCGATCGTTGTTCGGCGTGGACTGCTCGACATCCGAGACTTGCGCGCCTTGTTGCCTGACATGAAGACGTGGCGAGAAATTGCAGTTCAAGCCTTGCCAGCGAGCTTCAACATCATGTCGATTTCGCTTGGCTTTTTCGCGGTCACCTGGTTCTTAAAAGAGTACGGAGAAGAAGCCGTCGCGGCCTATGGTGTTACGACGCGAATCGAACAGATCGCGCTCATGCCGACGTTCGGACTTTACGCGGCGATCATGGTATTGGTCGGCCAAAACAATGGTGCCGGAAAAATGTCTCGCGTCCGAGAGACGATGAAATACTGCAACACGACTGGCTTGATTCTCAACCTGGTCATGGCGACTTTGACCTTCGTCTTTGCTCCACAGTTGATGGCGATTTTTACTGACGATCCGAAAGTCATTGATATGGGAGTCGTCTGTTTACGGATCATTGCTCCGATTCAATGGTCGTACATTATGTCGGCGACTCACATCGCGATGCTGCAAGCGCTGAAGCGTCCTTCCTATGGCTTTGTCGAATCAGTAACGCGAAAAATCATCTTACCGGTTCCCATCCTTTGGCTGCTGGTGATTTCATGGCAGAAAGACATCGAGTGGATTTGGTACTGCAATGCCGCGATCAATATTCTGATGACGGGAATTACGATTTGCTATGCGAGATTCGTTTTGGCAAAACTGACGAACTCAGTTTCAAATTGAATTCGATCATGAGCTTGGCTGGTCTGTGCCTGCCTGTTAGGACGAAAGAATCTCAATTCAAAATCTGGTTGCTCAGAATTTGTGAGGAGAGCGGTTGCCAAATAATCTATAACAAGTACGGTTGGCGCTAACCAATAGCACCTACTAACCAATGGCATCTACTTTAACCCCGAACGGGGTGGCCACAGATAGCTGTGGGTGGAAGCCCACAGCTACATTCGACGGCCACTTTCGTGGCGAAAAATCTTAATGAGCTTGCCTCTGCACAAGTGAAGCAATTCAAATTTCTCTATGCCAGAAATTCAATCACTTTCGATTCTTTTTCAAGACGAGCACATTGTCGTGATCGACAAACCTGCTGGTCTGCTGGTTCATCGCAGCAAGATTGATGTTCATGCTCGCGAGTTTGCAATGCAAATGCTAAGGGATCAAATCGGGCAACCTGTCTTCCCAGTTCATCGAATTGATCGTCCGACGTCAGGGGTACTTTTATTTGCGTTGGACTCGGAAACAGCTCGAGAATTGAGCCTTCAATTCGAAAACCGAAGCGTATCAAAAACTTACTGTGCAATTGTTCGCGGTCATTCGCCGCTGTCCGGATGCTGGGACGAACCGCTTTTGGAAAAACATGATCGGATCGTCGACAAACAGGCCGACAAATCAAAACCCGCACAATCAGCAGTTACGAATTTCGAAACAGCCAAGCATTGGACGGTGCCCTACTCCGTTGGAAAGTACACTACGAGTCGTTATTCGCTGGTCGACGTTCATCCGCTGACCGGTAGAAAACATCAGATCCGTCGGCACTTCAACCACATGGCTTATCCGATCATCGGAGACACGACTTATGGTGACCGGCGACACAACCGCCTATTCCGTGAAACATTTGGAATCCACCGGCTGCTTCTCGTCGCGAAGTCACTTAAATTTGTTCATCCAAAAACGGGCTTGGAAATGAAGATTGAATCCGAACTCGGTCTTGAATTTGAACAGGCAATTCGTCGACTGGATCAGGAGACCCTTCTTTGAGTTTACTCAGCAATGGGTAAAGCATTTGCGAAATTAGGCAAGTCAAAAACTGCCTGTTCCCATTTCATCCTCAAGTCTTGAATCCGATCCGAGCAAACGCTACCCAAGTTTTAAGAATTTGGTAGCTGCGATGGGTCTAAAGTAGATTGAACAAGGCAAGCAAGCGGCCGGCAAAAGATCGACGCACAAACTGATATAAGAAGTGAATAGCGCGTGAATCGATTTTGCATGCCTTGGGGTATTGTAGGCAGTTAAAAATTTGGATTGGGTGCCTCTAGCTCTGCCAGTGAATGTGTCATCGGTGAAAGCTAAAAAGGGAAAGAAAGCTGGTTTGGAAAGACGAATTGTACCCAATGCAGTTGAAAACGACTGGCAGAGCCAGTGCCACCCAGCCGC
>CAZPTT010000175.1:0-12532 GCA_964589435.1 uncultured Pirellulaceae bacterium | reverse complement strand
GTTGAATTCAAAAACGATTAAACACTGAAAGCGAAAGACGTTCGATCTTAGCTACTCAAACTGAGCGATTGTAGGCCGCTATCAACGAGCGTTAGCGACGATGACACGGCAAAACACGAGCCCGTCACTCAAGCTGAAGTTGCCGTAACTGCGCTTCACTTGTTACGGCCTACTTTCTTACGATCCACCATTTGTCGATTGATAGCGGTGCGGATTTTGAAAACGCTCAGTTTGAGTAGCTAGTTCGGCTCAGTTCTTACATTTCTCGATTAAGTCGCGCTCCGAGTATTCTGACGAGTTTCCAGAAACACGTCTTGAATAGCCCAAGCCATGTCTTGGAGAGACATGAAGCATTAAGCCAAGATCTATTATAAGCGAACTCGTCCGACGATTGGCATCGCAAAAATCTTAGTCTGGCAATTGGCAAGGGGTCGAAGTGCTTGGGTTCTCCGGTTGGTGCGCCGCGTGATCGCACTGAATCGTCGTGCCGGATTTATTTGCCGGCTGAAAGCAGCAACGATTCGACGATGCTGCCTGAAATTTGCCAAATTCCGAATACCGCAGCGGCCAACAGGGCAAACGCGATGAAGAAAATGATCGCCATTTCCCAAAACTGCAGCATGATGATGGTGCCGCGACTGCAGCCGATCTTGAACATCGTTTGCATTTCTCGCTTCCTCAGTCGCATCGAAAGCGTCACCACAAGGAGCATCAACAGGACGGTTGAGATCGCGATCAAGATGGCGTTGGCATCGAAAAAAAGTTTGATGCGAAAGACCATATTCATTAGCTCGCGGACGACGCTGCCAGGACGGACGAACTGCAACCCCTCAATACCGACATCATATTGGCTTTCCAAAATCGTTTCCGATTTGGTGTCGTGGGCAATCGCAATGATTGACGTAATCGGGAAGTCTTCTGTGTTGCCATGAAAGTGAAACGAGTCGAGGTTGGCTTGTGAAATTTCGGTGAATGGCAAAACCGCAGCGCTTGCGACAACTGAGTTGTCCGTTCTTGAAAGGACTTTTCCTTCGTCGGTTTCGTCGGTCAAATCTTCATGGCCATGGCCCAGTCCCTGGATCACCCAAGCCGTTTTGACGTCAACGAGAACCGCCCGATCATCAGCCGAGTTGGAAGGAGCTAGGACGCCCGTGATATGCATCTTGAGCGGGTAGAGGCCGGCGATATCCAAAACGTTTTCGCGATCGGATAAAATCTTGTCGCCAGGTTTTAGGTCAAGGCTTGCCGCCACGGCACTGCCAATCACGCAATCGCCCAGCGTCGTAAATGCGTCCCCGCTTGCGAATCGCAGCCCCCGAAAATCAAGGTACTCAATCGAGGTTCCGACCAGCGGGAATTTTCGAGAAGTGAATTTTGTGTGAAGCGGGATTGCCGCCGCAAGTCCGGTTTCTTCGATCCGCTTGGTTTCCGAGAAGGGAATGGTCTCGGGAGATTGCGTCTTGAAGTACAGCGAGTTTAGAGTCAAGTCGAGGCTGCTGCCTTTGGCTCCAATCACGATCGGTGTCTTGTCAGACCGATCGAGAAGTTTGTTGTTGAACTGCCATAGCAGTAACTTAATCGCGATCGGCAACAAGGCCGTCAGGAAAATGCAACTGATGAGGATCAGCGACTTGAATTTGTTGTGGGCAATGTATTTGATTGCCAGCTTGAGAGGCCCGTTCATTCGTTGACCTCCGAGGCTGCCGATGAAGTGGACTTGGTAGCATTGTCCAGAGAAACGGCTTCTGGGCTCAGATCTTTTTGAGCGACTCGGAATTGTTCAAAATCAATGGTGCGATCGAATCCATTTAGGATTCCTAAGTCGTGAGTCACGACGATAAGTGTTCGGTCGGCGAGTGATTCGAACAGGATATCCAGAATGATTCGCTTGTTATCCGGATCGAGGTTGCCGGTGGGTTCGTCGGCAAGAATTAGGCTGGGCTGGGTGAGGAGTGCTCGGCAAATGGCAACGCGTTGTTGCTCGCCTTGCGAGAGTTTTGCGGGACGACGATTGAGTTTGTCGGCGAGCCCCATTGAGTCAGCGAGTTGTTCGGCTTGGGTTCGAATCGCGGGTGTCAGTTTGAGTGTTGAGTTGATCCAGAAGGGAGCCAGGATGTTGTCGCGTGCGCTCAGGTACTCGACCAGCTCAAATTGTTGAAACACCAGCCCGATGTTTGAGATGCGAAAGTTCCTTCGCTGGGCATCGGATAATTGGCCGATATCTAACGGCGGTTTTCCGGATTCGTCCGTCGCGTTGCTTGTCGTTGCTCCGCCAACCTTAGTTTCTTTGGTCTCTTTTTTTCCGGCCTCATTTACTTTGGCTCGGTCAAGTTCGTTGCTGTCGATCAGGATGCTGCCTGAGTCGGGAGATGCGATTCCGGCAATCAGGTTCAGCAGTGTGGTTTTCCCGCTACCGCTGGGACCAACGATGGCAACCTTTTCGCCGGTTTGAATCTTCAGCGAGTCGATGGCCAATTCGAAATCTGAGTTCGGGTATCGAAATCGAAGTTGGTCAATGCTGATCATGAAAAGAGACTGACTCAGTTGGGGAGTCGTTGAAGTTGGGGTCGTTGGTTTTGAGTCTGGGTTGTAGGAAGGAGCGAGTCGACTCGCACCTTTTTTTCGGCTGTTAGATGTAGTGTAGACCAATTGCCCGGATTGTTCAGTGGCTTGGCGGACAGCGTCGCGGAGCGGCCGAGTCAATATTCCGCATCTCAAATTTTAATCCGTTTGGAATTTCTGGTTCGACAGATTTGAGTTGAGTTGGGATTGTTACAGACAGTTTACAATCGTGTTAATCGCTTGCAAATTGCGAATGAAACTTGGAATTGAAACATTGGCTTGGAAACAAGTGGCGTGGATTTCCGTAGGAGACTGTGGAGATCCGTGTTAACTTGAATGCCGTTTGATCGTGTTGCGAGGAGAGAAAATGAAGAAACGATTTCGTTTTTGGCAGCCAAGTATCTTCAGGTTCAGTCTGAAGACTTTTCTGTTGTTTGTATTTTGTTTTGCCGCTGTTTTGGCTTGGCTGGCTCACGCGGATCGTGAGCATCGTCGAGAGCAAGTCGCAATTGCCGGCATCAAAAAAACTGCTTTAGAGTCCAAGGCGAATGTGGATTTCTTTCGGGCGGATAACATGCCGGAGGGAGGCATGGTGTTTCGCTGAAATAGTCGCGTCGTGCAGGTAGTGGTCGACTACCAAGGGCCGAAGTGGATGAGAGGATTTTGTCAGCAGCGTGGAATCGAGATGTTTGATCGAGTCGTCCGACTGCGGGCTGAATGGTTGAACGCGGAAGAGGCCGGTATCCGAAAAGAAAACCTGGCAGACTTGCGATACTTACGTGAAATCAAATTGTCATCGGGCTCCAAGGAGTACCGTGATGCGACGTTGGTAACCTTGAAAGAAGCGATTCCCGAATGTCGCTTGGAAAAGTTGAGGAACAACGAAGTCGAGCATGAGGGGAAAATTTATCCTCAAGATGTCACGGCGACATTGAACTTCGCCAGTTGCAGCTCGGTGGTGCCAAAGAGTGAGTGAGCGAAAGTTATTTGAGCCGCGTTGGCTTGGCTAAGGCCGATCGCTTCGAAAGGTAGAAAGCGGGAAGCGAGATTAGGAAGGCGTAAGCGCCAAAACGGAAGTAGCCAGAATATTTAATTTCCTTGCGGCTTGCTGCTTCCAAGTGTTCGCTCCCCGCCGGGATTCCGTCGTCGATCAAAAACGCACCCGGTAAAAGGATTCTTTGCTTGTCGGGTTGCCATATGCCAGCGCTGCCATCCAATCTGGCGTAGTTTGAGCCGATAAAGATTCTCTGATAACGCGTTTCGACAATGTGAGCGCAATTTTTGGGATCCTTACCGTTAAGAATTTCGACGGCTTCGTCGACGGTTAAATCAGACGGCTTCATCCACTGGGTCGGATTGGCGGTATCTTCAAGGAGGAAGATCGTGTTGCTTGATCCGTCCGTTACATGTTCGAAGGTCTTGGCGACGCCAACTTCGAATGCAGTTCCAAGTCCAGTAACAACTTTGAAAGGCGTTTTGTTTCCGGTTTCGTGCGCGGGGCAGTTCCATTCAGGCCATGGGTTTGTTGCGAGCCTACTGTTGTTTGGGCCGTTCCACTGTTCGTTGAAGTCATACTTGTCATAGAGCGCCTGCTGGTCGAGGAATGGTAGTAATTCAACCCGCCAGCTATGTCGCAGTTTGCGGCCTTCTTTCGTTTTTACAATTTGATCGTTGGGAAAGTGTCCGTGCTGCGACTCAAAATTGTGGATGGCGAGGGCGATTTGTCGCATCCGATTTAAGCAGTCGGCTCGAAAAGGAGACGATCGAACTTGAACAACTACAGGCATTAAAAGCCCAATCAAGCACAGGTGATTAGGAATGTGAATGCCTGCTGAACCGCTATGGAATCGTCTTCTATGCGGAAGACAAGCAGCCAACAAATTAAAACGACGACCGAAAGGGCAATGGTGCTGGCTTCCAATGCCAACCCTGCCGAGATCACGGCCGTCGCATAAAAGAGATGTTTCAGGCCAAGTCGAAACTTCGGCAGGCTTTCGTCGTTTCGAGCGCCCGGTGGTTTGAGGGCTGGCTCGAGTGTTTGCTCCGAACCGTGGTCGGGTTCATCGCCTGTATTGTCCGTCATGTCACCGCCGGCTGCTGCGGCCGATGTTTCGGGTGATGAAATCGGCTCGCTTTTGAATGGCTTGGCTGCCGTTGGGGTCAAGCAATCGTTGGGTGTAATCGCGCCGATTGGCGGTAGCCATCACTTCGGCTTCCATTTCACGATTGGAGAGAATTCGAACTCGAATGTTGGCTTGGCTGGCAGCGGCAGTTTGGCCGAAAGCCTGATTTCGGAAGGGCCGGCCGAGAGGCGATCCGATTCCCGGGATTCCGTAAGCTGTGCCGCCAGATGCACTGCTGGAAACTCCGCCAAGTCGCATGATTCCACCATCTGGAACGCTAACAACTGTGTTCATGGTGAATACCGAGCGAACCGGCAGTTGAAACCGCGTTTGAACGGGTGTCTGGGATTGCTGGGCGGTTGCTTGGTCCGGCGAAGCGAACTGGAAAATGAAGAGCGATGTTGAGATGAGCCCAATTTGAAGCAAGCCAATTGGGAGTAGCGGGATTCGTTTCGGCATGTGACTAACCTTGGAGAGTTGGGTCATGATTGGACTGCCTTGCTGAGCTAATTCTAACGGTTTCTTGTTTCAAGGAAAGCAAAGACTTGCTCAGTTCCTCGCGATTGGAATTTCAATCGTCTGTTTCCGGTCATCGCTTGGTGGATTGGCAAGAAACGACCGAACGGATGCATCAGCGGCGGGGAGAGACTGGGGGCGAAGAAGCTCATGAAAGGCGCTCCTGATGCTCGCGATTGGTACTCTGTAACGACTCGCTACGCCGCAAACGGTCCTTCGGCATCTTGAATTTTTACCTTTCGAGTAAGGGTTCTGATTTTCGTGTAGTTTTTGCTATTTGCAGTTGACGATAGCAGGTGGAACTCATAGATTGGGCCGTTTCCCGGTACCAAAGCCGGGCCGGAAAATATACGCACTTAATTTTTACTTTTAGCCAGCACTTCACTTGATGGGCTGGCCTTGTGTTTTAAGGTCGTGGCATTTCGGCTTGTTTGAGTTTTTGTGTCGGTTTTTTGCTGGCCTGTCCTGTTTTCAGGGCGGTGTTTAAGCGTCAAGCTAACGGACTTTTGGAGAGTAATTGCGTGGCAGCTCAAGAAGTAATTCGGATTCGCATGGAGGCCTATGATCACTCGATTCTTGATCAGAGTGCGGCTGAGATTGTGGATACTGCTAAGCGTACTCATTCTGAAGTTCATGGGCCGATTCCATTGCCGACTCGCATTGAGCGGTACACGGTTTTGTCCAGCCCATTTGTGAATAAGAAGGCTCGTCAGCAATTTGAAATTCGGACGCATAAGCGTTTGATTGATATTGTTCAGGCGACTGCCAAAACGATTGAAGCGTTGAATAAATTGAGCCTGCCGGCTGGTGTCGAAATCAAAATTAAGGCTTCGGCGAAGTAGTCAGTTCAGAGTTAATTTTAAGTATAGAAATATGAACGGAAGTCGCGTGGATAATCTGGTTGCTTAATTGATTTCAATTAAGTGAAGCTGGTTTCCTCGACGGCAAGTCCAACGAATAACAAGGCGAATAGTCATGGCAAAAGGCATACTCGGCCGTAAGGTCGGGATGACGCAGGTGTTTGATCCCGAAACGGGAGTTGTAACACCCGTCACGGTAATCGAAGCAGGTCCCTGTAAGGTTTTGCAGCTTCGTACGGAAGAAAAAGACGGCTATTCGGCAGTTCAGTTGGGCTATCTCGACAAAAAGCGCCCGTCCAAGGATCGGCGTTCTCGAAACAGTCAGGCGTCCCGCGCTGAGCGTGGTCACGTAGCTGATATCAAGAGTAAGCGTGCTGCGGCAGTGGTTGCTGGTGGTGGTGCGGTTGCTGATAAGGCCAATTGTGAACCGCAGAAATTTATCCGCGAACTTCGTGGCCCAGTTGAAGGCCTTGAGGTTGGTCAGGATGTTGCGGTTGACGCTCTCGAAGGTGTTGGTCGCGTTGATGTGATTGGCATTAGTAAGGGTCGTGGTTTTGCTGGTGTTATGAAGCGTCATAATTTCAGCGGTCAGCGAGCCACGCACGGTGTTAAGAAGTGTCATCGTCACGCTGGTGGTACTGGTATGAGTGCCACGCCAAGTCGTACCTTTAAGGGTAAACGGATGGCTGGTCGTTACGGTGGTTCTCGGGTTACTGTTCGGAATCTTGGTTTGCACAAGATCGACCTCGAGAACAATTTGCTGTTAGTTGAAGGGGCTGTTCCTGGTCCCGCTGGCGGATATTTGGTCATTCAAGAGACAAACAAGAAGTAGGGTTGGTCACTATGGCAAGTCTGCCAGTTTACGACAGTAGCGGAAAAGAAGTCGGCAAGTACGAAATCGATCCGTCTGAAATCGCGTCCACGATTAACAAGCAATTGCTGCATGACGTCGTTGTCATGTACCAGGCTAGTCGTCGTCAGGGCTCGCACAAAACAAAGTCCCGTGCGGAAGTCGCGGGTAATAAGAAGAAGATGTATCGCCAAAAAGGTACGGGTAACGCTCGTGCAGGTAGTCGTCGTTCGAACGTTCGTCGTGGCGGTGGTCACGCGTTTGCGATTCGAAATCGCGATTACTCTTATCGCCTGCCTCGCAAGGCGGTTCGGTTGGCGACGCGAATGGCGATCGCAGGGAAAATCCAAGATGAACAGGTCAAGGTGCTTGATTCTCTTTCGATGGACGCTCCCAAGACTGCGGTCATTGCCAAGATGTTGAAGGCGATTGGTCTGGAAGGGAAGCGGACAATGATCGCAACTGCGGATCATTCGCCGATGATTTACAAGAGTGCTCGAAACGTTCAGGGTGTTTCGGTTGCAAAGGTCAGTGACTTGAATGCTTTGTCGGTGCTTCATCCGCATTGCGTTTTGATGACACGCGAAGCAATGGATAAGTTGAAAGAAGGGTCGCCGAGCAAGTAGTTAGTGCTTGTTGGGTGTTGAGATTCTTGTCAGGGAACTTGTGTAGGTAAAGGCGTGTTGTGCAGGTCGCAATGCGAAATAAGAGATGTCAAAAGTAGTAACAAAACGAAATCGCAAGCCTGCGTTGCCGCCAAAGTTGAAGCTTGAGGCGCACCAGGTGATCGTGAAGCCTGCTGTGACAGAGAAGGCGATGTATCAGGCGACTGAGTTGAATCAGTACACCTTCAAGGTGAATCCGGCTGCCACCAAGATTGATATCAAGAAAGCTGTTGAGAAGCTTTTTGAAGTCAAGGTGACGGGGGTTTCGACTCAGACTCGTAAAGGTAAGCCTCGCCGGTACAAGTTTACTTATGGTCGCACCAAAGATTGGAAGAAGGCGATTGTGACGTTGGATCCTGAAGACAAGATTGATTTCTTTTAATCACTTGGCTTCGTCGGGTCTTTCTTGGCTGGGTCGATTTTGGCCTCGCGAGATTTTGAAACAAGCGTTGAGTTAAGCGTACGGAAAAGACAAATGGGAATTCGAAAATACAAGCCAACGTCTGCTGGGCGTCGCGATGCCTCGGTCTGTGATTTTAAAGATCTGACCAAGGGTGCGAAGCCTGAGAAGAGCCTGTTGCGTCCGATGGTCAAGAAGGCCGGTCGTAATAATCAGGGCAAGATCACGGCTCGTCATCGTGGTGGCGGACACAAGCGTCGTTATCGAGTTATCGATTTCAAGCGTGATAAGGATGGCGTGAAGGCTGTTGTTGATTCAATTCAATACGATCCAAATCGCAGTGCTCGGATCGCTTTGCTTAAGTACGTTGATGGTGTTAAGCGTTACATTGTTGCTCCTGAAGGTTTAACGCAGGGCGACACAGTTGAGAGTGGAGTTTCGGCTCCACCGACGGTTGGCAATTGCTTGCCGCTGAAGAACATTCCGTTGGCGACTGTGATTCACAACGTTGAAATGCGGCCTGGTCAGGGGGCAATTCTTTGTCGAAGTGCTGGAACCAACGCGGTTCTCATGGCTCGCGAAGCGAATTGGGCTCAGATCTCTCTGCCAAGCGGTGAGATTCGTCGTGTTCCGTCGACTTGTCGTGCCACGGTCGGCAAGGTTGGCAATTCAGAGCATGGTTCGGTTGTGCTTGGTAAAGCTGGCCGTTCTCGATGGCTCGGTCGTCGCCCACATGTTCGTGGTACGGCGATGAACCCAATTGATCACCCGCATGGTGGTGGTGAGGGTCGTACAAAGGGTGGTCGTCACCCAGTCAGTCCAAGTGGTGTTCCGGCTAAAGGTGGCCGAACGCGACAAAAGGCGAAGGCTTCCAATGCCGCAATCGTGCGGCGTCGTAAGTCGAAGCGTTACGGGCAGTTGAAAGTTAAGTCGTAGGTCACAAGGCAAGTTGTTGGTCAAGGTTTGATAGGTCGAGCCTTGATTGATGGTCCAGGAAATGTTGAATAGAAATCAATGAGTAGATCGCAAAAAAAAGGCCCTTACGTCGACGAAAAGCTTTTCATTAAAGTGCAAAAAGCTGAAGCGGCAAGTAATAAAGAGCCCATTAAAACTTGGGCTCGGGCCTGTACTGTTGTGCCGGAATTCATCGGGTACACGTTTATGATTCACGATGGTCGTAAGCACGTGAAAGTGCTCGTGACTGACGACATGGTCGGCCACAAGTTGGGCGAATTCGCACCGACGCGAACCTTTAAAGGTCACGGCCGCGGTAAGTAGTTTTCGGCAGCGAAATGTTGTTGGAAATGGTTAAAAGAACAGTTGAGAAAACTTCGATTTTGAAGAAGCGATAAAATGGCATTCGAATCAAAACACAGATTTGCACGGATTAGCCCTCGCAAAGTCCGCCCATTGGCCGACATGGTGCGTGGCAAGTTCGTTGATGAGGCGTTGGATATTCTTCGCTATCAGCCGCAGCGTGGTGCACGCATGTTGGAAAAAGTGATCCGGAGTGCATTGGCAAATGCTCAAGATCCTGATCAAAACCCAGGTCGGATTGTTGAAGAGCACAACTTGTTTGTTTCTGAGGTGTGCGTTGATCCCGGCCCGATGTTCAAGCGAGCCCGTCCGCGTGCCCGTGGCATGTCGTTCATGATTAAAAAGCGGATGTCGCACATTCGCGTTGGCATCGACGAAGTATAGATTTTGTCGCTCCGACACAAACGTAAAACACAGCAAACTGCAAATCGCAAAAACTGAATGAGTCAATTATGGGTCAAAAAGTAAATCCAGTAGCGTTCCGAATGGGCGTAATGGAAGGCTGGAAAAGTCGTTGGTACGCTCCCAAGGCGGAGTTCGCGACTTTGCTGGTTGAAGACAAGAAAATCCGCGACTTCGTCAAGAAGCATCCGACGCAGAACTACAAAGCTGCCGGTATTGATCGAGTCGAGATTGAGCGGACGCGTGATGAAGTCCGAGTGACTTTGTTCGTCGCGCGTCCTGGTTTGATCATCGGAAAGAAGGGTCAGGAGGTTGAGCGGCTGCAAAACGAGATGCAAAATCTTGTCGGTCGTCGCATCAACTTGAAAGTTGAGGAAGTGGGTCGCCCTGACCTGCAGGCTCAACTGGTTGCTGAAAAAATCTCCGAGCAATTGTCTCGGCGATCAAGTTTCCGCCGAACGATGAAGCGTGCTTCAGAAGAGACAATGGACGCTGGTGCGAAGGGCATCAAGGTTCAGTTGGCGGGACGTTTGGGTGGTGCTGAAATGGCACGACGCGAAAAACAAATCAGTGGCTCAATGCCATTGAGTACTCTGCGAGCCAAAATTAGCTACGGTTTTTGCGAAGCTTTGACGGCCCAGGGGCATATCGGAATTCAAGTTTGGATTAACCAAGGTACATACGGAGACGAAGTCGATGGCTCAGATGCCAAAACGGGTCAAGCATCGAAAAGTCCAAAGAGGTCATATAAAAGGTAACGCCACACGAGGCAACACTGTTGTCTTTGGTGATTACGGACTTCAATCGCTTGATCCGGGCTGGTTAAAAGCCCAAACGATCGAAGCGGGACGTATTGCGGCTCAGCAATATATTCGAGGCGAAGGTAAATTGTATATCCGCGTGTTCCCACACCGGTCGATCACATCGACTCCGTTGGAAACTCGTATGGGTAAAGGTAAGGGTGAACCGGAATTTTGGGTGGCTACTATCCGTCCCGGCACAATCCTTTATGAGTTGGCCGGCGTGTCCGAACAGCAGGCGAAGATTTGTTTCGCTCGTTTGGCTCACAAAATGCCATTCAAAGTTCGCATGGTGAAACGTCGCCCGATGTAAGTCGGTGTCGTTGTCGGCAGGCGAAAGAAGAGAATTGATTTAAGTGAATTGATTTCGGCTCGTTGGGTTCAGTTTGAGACTGGATCCGACCGTTGGAAACAGATTGATCAAAAGCAAATCTAGATTAAGCGAATTGAAGCCATGGCGAGTTTATCCGAATTGCGTGAGATGAGTAACGATCAGATGAATGCTGTTTCTAAGGAAGCATGCAAGACTCTGTTTCATTTGCGAATTCAAGCTCAGACTGAACGTTTGGACGTCCCGTCAGAGATCATGCGAAACCGGAAGCTGATTGCGAGAATCAAAACGATCCAGCGTGAGCGAGAAATTTTGGCTGAGAAAGCCAAGGCCAACGTGGCTGCAGCATCCGCCTGATTTTGAATTCAAGTGATTGGCGAGTTTCTTGTTGCAGAAACCGCCGCCGAGAACAAGACAGAAATTGAACGAGTGAGAGACTGATATGCCGAAGCGAGTTTTACAAGGTCGCGTCAAAAGCGACAAAATGGCCAAAACGCGAGTCGTTGAAATCGCGCGGCTGGTTCGGCACCCTAAGTACCGAAAGTTTTATCGCGACCGTACGACTTGCTACGTGCACGATGAGAACAATGAGTCTGGCGAAGGCGATACAGTTCAGATCGTCGAATGCCGCCCAATGTCGAAAACGAAGCGCTGGTCGCTTGTGAAGGTTGTTGAGAAAAGCAGTGCAGTCGATGTGGCAGCCATGCGTGCCGCTCGCAAGCAGGGTGAGGCTTTGAGCAGCGAAGTTTCCACGGAAGAAGCGCCCACAACTGAAGCAACCACGACGCCTGAAGGCTAGTTGACCGAGACGTAAACCAAATTCGCTCGGACGAATTCCTGACTGATGACAACGATGCCGATCAACGGCGCTGCGAAGATTACGGAACAAGAAAATGATTCAAACAGAAACACGATTGCAAGTCGCCGATAATACGGGCGCGAAAGAGATTATGTGTATCAAGGTCTTAGGTGGTTCGCGTCGACGAACCGCTGGCTTAGGTGACATTATCGTTTGCAGCGTCAAGAGTGTTATTCCTGGCAGCGACATCAAAAAGAAGTCGATTGTTCAGGCTGTGATCGTTCGCTGTAAAAAAGGAACTCGCCGCCAAGACGGTAGTTACATCAAGTTCGATTCCAACGCAGCAGTGATTATCGACAAAGACAAAAACCCACGCGGCACTCGGATCTTCGGTGCGGTCGCCCGTGAGTTACGAGAAAAGAACTACATGAAGATCGTCAGTCTTGCCAACGAAGTTATCTAATTTCACGACGCGATTTCGGTACCGAATTTTCATGATCGCTTGATCATCGCCCACACAACCACACAACAAACATTAAACTCGACAACTGACCGGCTGCTGGAATCATCAGTGGCCTCAATTGAGTAAAGAAAAATGCCAGCTCGACTTAGAGAACAATACACATCGCAGATCTTGCCAGCTCTCAAAGAGAAATTTGGTAGAGAAAACATCTTGTCACTGCCACGGATGTCCAAAGTTATTATCAACATGGGCGTTGGTTCAGCGACACAGGAAAAGAAGGATTTGGCGGATGCCAACGAGGCGATGACTTTGATCGCTGGTCAAAAACCAGTGATCACCAAAGCCCGTAAGTCGATCGCGAACTTTCGTTTACGTGAAGGTCAAGCGATCGGTTGCAAGGTCACACTTCGTGGAGATCGAATGTTCGAATTCATGGATCGCCTG
>CAZPTT010000174.1:0-12595 GCA_964589435.1 uncultured Pirellulaceae bacterium | reverse complement strand
GCATCGCTATCCATCGACAAATGGCGGATCGTAAGAAGGTAGGCCGTAACAAGTGTAGCGCAGTTACGGCAACTTCAGCTTGAGTGATAGGCTCGTGTTTTGCCGTATCATCGTCGCTGACGCTCCTTGATAGCGGCCTACAACCGCTCAGTTTGAGTAGCTAAATTTCATTGGACCGCCAGAACCAGTCGACCGTACGTTGGGTCAAACACAAAACTCACAAGCACACAACATTCTTGGGCATTGTCGCTTTTTTTTGAAACAAATTTCGGACAACGGATTTTGGCCTAATCCACTCTATTGAAAATCGCTCGACGCCGAAGGCCAGAAGGAACGCAAGTCGCCAAGACTTTCGAACGCATTCAACGGGCCCCTCAAAAGATTCCGCTACAAATTTTTAGACCTTTGTAATGGGTTGCGATTAAACCAACCTTCGCTTTCACCACTACTTTCGCCACTAACTACACGGAAATTCCATCGTCCAGAATCGAAACCGTAGCAATGATTCAAAGTTGCGGTTTAAGATCGAGAACTGCCCATTTGCTAGGGGTTATCTCGGTCGTCAAATCTCCGTTAGCTCGCATGTAACAACTTTGTTATTTACTCCATTACGTGAGATAATGTTCTGATGACGAAAGAATTGAATTATTTCCCGACGACAACAGCTGCGATACCCGCCAGGCGTCCGCGCAAATGGAGGTCCCTACTTATGTCGTTGGTTGCCCACTCGGTATTAGGTGCTTTCCTGTTCCTCTTCACCATTTCCCAAGACAAAATCCAAGCCCCAGAAAAAATCCGCAACGCCAGCATCGTCTTGACCAACGAAAGTGAAGATTCACCGACCGAGTATCTGCATCAACCAGATGTCGCTGAACAGCTTGACCAAGCAACCGATCCAGTCCCGGCTGCGGCAGCAGCAGTTGCCGCCCAACCGACCATGAACTTGGCAACGATGAAGAAGCCAGATCGTTCAGGGATCGGCTTAGCGGAAGCTCTCGTTTTCGACGCCAACGGAATGTCAAACCTTCCCGAGCGGACTCGCTCGAAGCGCGAGTTCCAACTTTCCGAAGAAGACCTCGCATTAATCGAAGCCGACCGCAAACTCATCAAATCACGAATGCCCGTCGGCGAGCCTACAACTATTAGCGTGTTTGGCAGCGGAAAATTGACTGGAAGAGACTTCGTATTTGTCATCGATCGCTCGCACAGCATGGGCAGCGGCGGCCTGGGCGTTCTCCATGCCAGTCGCAAGGAATTAAGCAACGCGATCAATCAACTTGAATCCAATCACAAATTCCAGATCGTTGGCTACCACGATCGTACAGTGACCATGTCAACTCGCAACATGTTGCCGGCCACCAAGGAAAACAAACAAGCCGTGGCGAATTTCATCGGTGAATTGGCGGCCTACGGCGGCACCAATCACGAAGGCGGAATCGTGACTGGCCTGGCCTTTCGCCCGGACGTCATCGTCTTTTTGACCGATGGGGGTTATCCTGAACTCAACGAAACGAAGTTGGCGATGGTAAAAAAATGGGCGGGCACCAAAACGCAAATTCATTGCGTACAATTTGGAGCTGGCGCGAGCCAACAAGAAACAAACTTCATGACCAAGATGGCCGCCCAAAACGATGGCAGCTACCGATACATCGACGTAAACAAATGGAAGTAGGCTGAAGCAATGATCCAAAACAAAGCGACGCTTAAACTGGCACTCGCGATTTTGCTTTCGCTTGCGCTCTGCCCGTCGACCGAATCCGCCCGCGGTGAACAGTTTCAAATCAACCTGTTGGGCGGATCGGTTATCACGATCGAAACAACTGACCAATCGATCGATTGGACCGACGTATTAGACGACGGAACAATGGAGCAGCGTTCAGTCAAACTTTCAGAAATCAAAGAACTGGTGCTATCCAATTCGCCGGCCAGCAAACAGGTTGCCAAAATCCGCACGTACTTGGCACAATTGTCCAGCCCGGATTACTTGCAACGAAACGAAGCCGAGTCGCAGCTTGCCCAACCAGAAATGGGTGGCCGATTCCTATCGATCATCAAGGCAGAAGCTGAACATCCCCAAATGGAAGTCCGCTATCGCGTGCAACGAATCCTCGAAGAACTCGAAGATAGCGAATCGGACATCGTCAATGAATTTGATTTCCTGACATTGAAAGATGGAACCACGTTTTCGGGCGACGCTGGAAGCTTTCGGCTGGATGCAAACTATCGCGGTCAACCAGTTTCCCTGTCGCGAGAAGAACTGAAATTGATTGCTTTAACATCCCCGCCACCAATCAAAGAGATCGAAACTGAATCAGTGGATATTCAGCTATTCCAGCAGCACGAAAAAGAGTTTTACAAAGCCAAGTCGCAAACGATTATTGATTTCGAAACCTCTCCTGCGGGTGGCGAACTAGCCCGAAACACAGATGTCTCCGACGTGTTCATTCCCTACGGTGTCCTCCTGGGAACTGAAAAAGCCGGACACGTCGGCATCTCGGGTTTTGGTTTTAAGTACCCCAACGTCCCGCCGAAAAACAACTCGGTCTGTGTTTTTGAGACCGCGGGAGGCTACGCCCGTCGATTCAAAGGCGTGTTGGAAATGCGATTTTGCCTCCCCAACCAACGCTCCGTTGCCGCAGGAGTCCTCGAACTAGGCGTATTTATCGCCCGCGTCGATCACAGCCGCGACTTCATCATGGAGGCCTATAACTCAGACGGCCAACTTCTGGGAAGCGTTGAAGCCTCGGATCAGGATTGTGTTTTTGTCGGAATTAAATCGACAGAACCGATCGCATTTGTCCGCATTCTGGCAAATCCTTATTTATTCCGGACGTCTCGAAAAATTGATGAGAAATTCGCAATTGACAGCCTTTGTTTTTCTAAACCTGTGGCGATCGTTAATCCTGCCAACCCAGCGAAGGCCGCCGGGGTGGAGATTGTTCGCTTGACCAATGGTGATCTGTTGGAAGGAACCATTGCCGAAATTGCTGACGAAAACGTTTCCATCGATGTCAGTGCCATCAACCGCAAAGTCGTCGTCCCAATGGCGGAAGTCAAAACGATTCGCTTCGACAATGCCCTCGTGCCTTCCAAACCTGGACAGCGAGACTGGTTTACGATGCTGAATGATCGCAGCGTTTTGAAAACTGATGTCACCGACAAGTTCGGCAGCCAAACGTTCGAACAGTTGACTTTCAATCCGAATCAGATTTCCTGTTTTTGGTTTGGCAAGAACAAAGTCCGTTTCCCAGTTGAAGGTGACTTTGGGGATGGCGACGAAAAAGCCGTTCTCGTTTTCCCAACCTGCCGACTTGCCGTTTCCGGAGCTGAATTTTCGGATGGCAAGATGACTTGGGGTGAAACCAGCAAGCTTCAACAAGATACAGATCTGGATAAGACCGATGACGATCCCAATCCAGACGATGACCCGACCCCCAATGTAGAATCGATCGACTTCGCGGAATCTCCACCCGAGAACATTCCCACGGTTTGGATGAAGCCGCCTAACGGAAAGCCAAACAACAAAGGCATGGTTCGACTGACCGATGGACAACAATTCGTTCTCGGCGGAACGAGTGGGTTTCGAATCACCAAGCTGGACAACCAATCCGTTACGATTGAGATCGAGGGCAATTCTCAACGAATCCCCAACTCAAGAATCTTGAGTGTCGATTTCCCGGTATCTGATTAACAACGATACCGCTCAAACGAAATTACATTTCAGTAAAACTCACGTTTAACCCGATGCCGGAGGCGAGGTCTTTCGAAACAATGCAAGACGAAGAAACTGAAGCACAACACGAGCAGCTCGACGTAATCGCAGTTGGAGCCCACCCTGACGATTGTGAAATTGGCTGCGGTGGAACCTTGGCCAAGATGGCTCAACAGGGATACCGCGTTGGCATTATTGATTTGACCGACGGCGAACCAACCCCCGGCAGCCCATCACCTGACGTGCGACTGGCCGAAGCGCAAACTGCCGCCGATTGCCTTGGTCTTGCCAAACGCATCGTGCTGGAATTGCCCAACCGCCGCCTGTTTGATTCATTCGAAGCACGGGTCATGCTGGCAAAACAGTTTCGTATTTTTCGCCCCAAGCTTGTGATGGGGCTGGGCAGCAAAACGCCAATGGCGTCGCCCGATCACTGGCAAGCCATGCAAATTACCGACGCGGCAATCTTCTACAGCCGACTGACCAAGTGGGATGACTACTTTGATGGCTTGCCTGTTCACACGGTCAAGCGACAACTTTACTACGATCTTTTTTTTGAATCAAACTGGCATGGCGCAGAGCGAAACCAATTTGTCAGCGACATCTCAGATACGTTGGCGACCAAATTGAATGCCGTTCGATGCTACAAGACGCAGTTCCCGGCCAGCAAAGATTATATCTTCGAACGTGTTTCAGCGATGGCAACAACCATTGGTGCAACAGCGGGCTTGGATGCCGGCGAAGTTCTCACTTCGACAAAATCACTTGGAAGCCGCGACGTGATGAAAACCCTTTTGCTCGATTAGATTTCATGT
Organism: uncultured Pirellulaceae bacterium; assembly: GCA_964589435.1. Lineage (GTDB taxonomy): Bacteria > Planctomycetota > Planctomycetia > Pirellulales > Pirellulaceae > Mariniblastus. The sequence continues at coordinate 8,068 of CAZPTT010000174.1, read as the reverse complement.
CGATCCAGTTAAAGACTTTAGCTGTAGTAGCCAAACCTGAGTCAATCATCGCAGTGCATGATCAACTCAATCTCAAACGCATTCCACACACCTTTCACATACTTTCTTAGCACCCCAACAGACTGCCTTTTTCCATGCCCAGCCAACGAGTCCATTTTGAAAACGACCTTGGAATCCGCTTGGCCGGGATCGTTGATCTACCCAGCGAAGCACCACGAGCGTTCATGCTTTTCAGCCACTGCTTCACCTGCACGAAGGACTTGAAAGCGATTGTAAAAATTAGCCGAGGCATGGCTCGCCATGGGATCGGCGTTCTACGGTTTGACTTTACGGGATTGGGAGACAGTAAAGGCAACTTCTCAGAGACCAATTTCGAAACGAACTTGGCCGATATTCGTGCGGCTGTCGACTGGCTGACCACAGAACATGAAGCACCCAAACTTTTGATGGGGCACTCGCTGGGCGGAGCAGCCATGATGGCGTCCGAACCCTCAATCAAATCGGCCGTCGGAATTGTTACCTTGGCAGCGCCGTCGTGCACAAAGCATTTAGGTGATTTCTTGTCTTCCAAGAATCCGGCCATCGAAGCCAGCGGAGAAGGGGAGGTCGAGATTGGCGGCCGGACTTATATGATGCGGCAGCAATTGCTCGACAGCCTGCGAGCCCGCGACCTAAAAACGGAAATTGCCAAAATCAAATCGCATCATCTGATTTTTCATTCGCGACAAGACGAAACACTTGATTTTCGCCACGCCGAAGAAATCTTTGAGCTGACCGGCGGAGCAAAATCGCTGGTCATGATTGATGGCTCCGACCACCTGTTAGTGAATCAGCGGCAAGATACAGAATTCGTGGCGGACCAAATCGCCCTTTGGTCGACCCGATGTCTATGAGAGACTCGCTACCGAAAGACCAGTTAATTACTTGCGCGGGGGAACACTGCGCATCCCCTGCGGCTCAATCTGTCCGGGACGAGAGTTAGCCCTGCGTTCTTTTTGTTCTTCTTTCGCCAGCTCCCAAAATCTATCGAACTGATGCAATCCAGTTGTCTCTTCGCGATTCGCATCAAAATCGTTTTCTGATTCGCCTGGAAGGACTTTGCTGCTCCCAAAGTCTCGAAACTTGTGCAAGTCATTTGGCAAAATGTAGCCCTCGACAAAGACAAATTCCTCCAGCAATGCCATTGCCTCATCTAGCTCCGATCGGGCAGTTCGAATCGCCGCCAACTGGTACAAAGCTACCCGACGATAACGAGGATGTTCACGAGCCTTCTCCCACGCTTTCAAAGCAAGCTGATCGGTCACGAGTAAGTCTTGCCTTAACTCTTCCAGCTTTCGCTCTGAGGGAGAATCGCTTAGCTCTTCGTCACGAATCGCTTTTCGCTGATTACTTCGAATATTCGTATAGCACCTTCCAAGACGCCGCCAAGCATATCCGTTGAATGGATCCACTTCTGTCATTTGGCGATACAATTTCGCTGATTCAACCCAATCTTCATCTACCGACAATCGATCGCCTTCAATTCTTTGCGTCGAAAAGTTGGTGTCTTTCTGCTTGGCGCTTTCGCTCTCATATTGACCAACGAGCTTGGTGGAAGCATAGAACGCCCCACAAAAAACAGCCAACACTAGCAAGTCGCGGATGATTCGTTTGAGTTTCATAAGTTGCTTGGTTGTAGATATTGGATGTCCATCATCGCCCAAAATTTAGCGTTCGAAAATCAGTCTTGCTTCTCAAACATTGCCTCGCCATCCGAACTGGCAGAAAGGGTCGACGGAAAAAGAAGGCATGCCCACGCAAGCGAGGGCATGGCACCCGTTTTAACCTGAATAAGGTTTCAACCTGACGACCGTTTCAACCTGACGACTGTTTCAACATGACGACCGTTTCAACATGACGACCGTTTCAACATGACGACCGTTTCAACATGACAATCGTTTCAACATGACAATCGTTTCAACATGACAACCGTTTCTATACGACGACCGGCCGTTTAAACCCAATTCCGTTCAATGAACGTAGCGGTTTTCCACCGTCTGGCGACGGTAGCTACGACAAAAAATCCTCGAAGTCCTTTTTCATTGAACAGACTCGAAATGAACAGGCTCGGGGTTTTGGACGAGTCAATCCTAGTTCCTACGGAGGCCGTTAAAATACTGTTGGCCTTGCTTCATCTGAGCTTTCGGAAGTTTAACATCCTGCAGTGGATCGGAATCTTTGCTGACTTCCGCCTGAATCAAATCGCGAACTTCGCTTGAAGAACGGCCTGTGATGTTCTTGCCGTCCGCATTTCCGGTGACCACCGTTTGTCCTTTTTGCAGCTTACCGTTGACTCGAGACTTGAAGTTGCCCGTTTTCTCTTCTTCGAGGCTTCGTTTCCCGTGTCCGCGACCAGCTCCGTTTGCCCAATCTCGAAAACTCTCTTTGTCGCTTTCACCGCCGGCGCCTTCACCGTTGCATTCACCCTTACATTCACCGGCAAGGCTCTCCATATCTTCAAGAGCCTCCATTTCGGCCATGTCTTTTTCCATTTGCTCCATCTGCTCGGCGAGGTCTTCTAAAGCTTCGCCGGCCTCTTTCATGGCCTGTTGCTGTTCAGCATCACCAGGCTGACCTTGCTGTCCTTTTTTTGCATTCCCAGCGTTACCGGGTTTCATACAGTTGGCACACTTTTGCAAGTTCTGAGCCATCTCCTTCATCTTCTGCTTTTGCTTGTCTTGCTGTTGCTTCTGTTCAAGTTTCTGCTGAAGCTCAGCCGCCTTGTCCAGATCACCTTCTTCGATCGCCTTCTTAATCTTGTCTTTCAGATCCTGCTTTTCCTGCTCATGCTTGTCAGCGATCTTTTTCAGCTCTTTAGCGATCTGCTCCAGGTCTTTGGCCAGCTGCTTCTTCTCGATATCATTCAGCTTGCCTTCTTTTAGTTTGTCGATCAAATCCTTGATGGCTTTTTGGGCTTCTTTCATATCGCCCTTGGCCATTGCCTCGGTGATCTCTTTTGCTGGCCCCGATTTCATATCCTTCAGCTTGTTCAAGTTCTCTTTCAAGTCCTTGCTAGAACCAAGCTCTTTGCGCCGATCTTCAATTGCTTTCTTGATATCATTCAGTTTGACCAGCGTGTTCTTTTTGTCTTTGTTTTTATCTTCGAGAAGTTCATCGAATTTCTTCTCAAGCGATTTCAATTCTTTGCTGGCGTCTTCCAATCCGAGTGCCGTCAATTCTTTGCGCTTCTTCTCTGCCTTCTTCTTGAACTCTTTGATCGCCATCTCGACCTTTTTTCGGTTGACGGATTCTGGCTCTTTGGCCACAACGACCTTTTCGGTGGCGTTGGGAACGAAAAGCAAAATGGCCATGATGGCGGCAGGAATCAGTGGCAATAAAGCTCGCCAAGTCAGTTGATACTGAAACTTGTCACGGACGTCGATTGTTTCGGCGCGGCTGACGGCGTCTTCAACCAATGCCTGACCCGATTCAGTATCGAGATCGTTTTCACTCAGCGACATGGCGCTGGAGAGGCGTTCTTTCAAACCGAAACGACGATCGACTTCCACGGCAACATCAACCGGTGAACTCAAATCGGTAATCGTAAGATAGGCCGCGACCAATAGCGAAAGAACCATTCCACCGACGACCCACGAATAGATCCAGGCTTCGTGATGCTGCTCAGTTTGCAAGAAACCCAAATGCCAGATCTTGGGAATCGTCATGCCGACCGCGGCCAGCAACAAACCCGCAAACATCGACCAAGTCAAAACGCGAAAGAAACGACCGGTGATCAATCGCCGTTTGGCGCGTGATACTTGTTTGTTGATTTCATTCATTTTCGTCTCCCTGATTTGGTCGCTGAGATTGATGTCAGAAAAGTTTTGGATCGCACGTTTTGGAATCAGAAATTTTGGAATCGGTCGACCACTAAAGTCGAATTGATTCCGCCCGGCTTGGTCGTAATTATAGAAAACAAAAGCAATGGAGAGCGAACCGGAGCCAGCCGAATTCTTTTCCCATCGTTTGTCCCTACAGTCTATTTCGGACGCGAAACCTCATTATATGGTTTCTTTTTTCTCCATTGCTATCCGGAATTCTAACAACACGCAAAAAAGCAGGATTTAGAAGCCAAAACAACAAATCTATCGTGATCAGCGTAAGTTGACTAACTTCGACCAATATCATCAGCCGCATTCTTGAACATCGGCCGCCTGCGTTAAAACCTGCTAATTCGCGCGGATCCGGCACGATCACCTCGTTTGTATTCCTACTCCCAATTTAAGTTGATTGTTTCCACCCAATTCGGTTGAAACAATATGAGAGAACGCTTTCATCCGCTCCTGAGCTTCCTTTAAAAATCGCCTGTCATTTCGAACCTCGCATCGGCACCGACATCTATCAGTTAGCAACCGCATTGAGGCAGGACATTCATTGATGAACGACAATACCAGCTTGCCCGCAAACACTGACCTGCCATCGCTCACGGATTATCCAGAGGCGGACATCGTTATTTACGATGGCAAGTGCGTCTTTTGCACAGGACAGGTTCGCAACCTGAAATGGCTCGACGGCAAGAACCGGCTGGCGTTCGCTTCGCTGCACGATCCGATCATCGGCGAGATGTTTCCCGATTTGAGTCACGAACAAATGATGGAGCAGCTTTATCTGATTCCCGGTATCAACTCGGGCAAGCACCATTTGCGGCTTGGCGGCGCGGAGGCGATTCGCTACCTCAGCCGACGGCTTCCCAAGTTATGGTTGGCCGCGCCGCTTCTGCACCTGCCATTCTCGCTTCCGATTTGGCAATGGGGATATCAGCAAGTCGCCAAACGCCGCTATCGGATTGCGAACAAGAACGGCGAAGCTTGCTCTGACGACGGCACATGTGATTTGCATTTTAAGAAATAATCAATTTCAAGGTGGGTCATATCCACCTGGATGGAACGGATGGCATTTGCAGATTCGGACCGCACCTTTGAAGGCCCCGCGAATCGCGCCGTACTTGTTTACGCTTTCAATGAAGTAGGCACTACAAGACGGCTGGAACCGGCAGTTCTTCCCAAGCAGTGGGCTGATACAAACCTGATAGCCACGCACCAGGAACACCATTGTGTTGGCGGGCAGTCGAACAACCCAAGCCAATACCGCGCCGGCAACTGAGCGAGTTGGCCGATTCATGACGAGTGCTTTCCACGAGATCGAGGATCGTCAGCGACGCTGGAGACGCCAAGTTTCTTGGATAACCGTTTCGTCAATCCACCCAATGACCGCGCCACGTTTTCATACTGGCACGTCGCTCCCTTGCGAGGCCGAACCACGATATCGATTCCGGTTGGCAGCGTGCTGCGGTTGCGACGAAAGGCCTCTCGGATGGTTCGCTTCCAGCGGTTTCTCACCACCGCGTTGCCAACCTTCCGCCCGATCGACAATCCAAGTCGTGTTGATCCTTTGTCGTTGACCATCGCGTGCATCACCAACATGTTATCAGCTGCAAACGCGTTGTTGCCAAAAACGGCATCGAATTCAGCCTGCTTGCGCAAACGCAACTGACGTGGGAATCCCTCTGGCTTACTGGCTTGGTGGCGGCTCATGGCATCTACTTGATTCTGGTTTTGCACTTTTCCGGCCACGATTCAATTCCCGAATTTATCGCAGTGGCAACCGCATTTTGGCCTCATTTGGCCGCAGCGCGCGTCAGTGTGAACCGGCGCGGACTACCAAGTCAGCTCATCGCGCATCGGATTGTCCCACGATTCACTCAAGCTCTTAATCGCTTCGATATCTTGTGGAACGATCTCATCCGGAACAACCAACTGTAAAGTCGCGATCAAATCGCCTGAACGATCTTTTCCTCGAATCCCCATGCCTTTTAGCCGTAACGATTTTCCGCTGGAGCAGCCTGCAGGCACGGACAGGCTAACCCGTCCGTGCGGAGTCGGCAGTTCAACTTTCGCCCCCTCCGCTGCCTCTAACAAAGTGATCGGAACCGACACATTCAGGTTCAGGCCGTTCCGCGAATAATTTGGATGAGCCGCAATTTTTACTTTGATAATCAAATCACCCCGTGGCCCGCCGCCAGCACTCGGATGACCTTGGCCACGCAGCCGGATTTTCTGTAGCTGCTCGATCCCAATCGGAATCGTCACATCGATCGAATCGACTTTTCCGCTGCCCCGAGAAAGGCGAACCTGGTGCTTACCACCTAAAACGGCGACTGCGAATGGGATCGTGATCTCTTGCTCAAAGTCGCTTCCCTTCGTGGGAGCTTGTTGCTGCGGAGGTGCACCTCTTCTGCCACCGCCACCCCCCATTTGCCGGAGAATGTCTTCGAATCCACCGCCGCCTCCGCCACGTCCTCTTCCGCCACCACCGCCAAAAATCTGACTGAAATCGAAGTCTCCGAATCCGCCGGGGCCGGCACCACCGCCGGCTCCACCTCCTCCAAATGGATTGCCACCACCACGCCCCATCTGTTCGTAGCCTTCGCCGAACTGGTCGTACATCTGCTTCTTTTCAGGATCGCTTAATGTGTCGTAAGCCTGTTGGACTTTTTGGAAGTTCTGTTTGGCTCGATTCTTTTCTTTCTCATCTTTGTCGGCGTGCAAATCCGGATGATATTTCCGCGCAAGCTTCCGATAGGCTTTTTGAATTTCGTCGGTGGATGCAGATCGGGAAACCTCCAAAACCTTGTAGTAGTCGTCCGCCATTACTCGAAAAGCCGTTTCTATTAGAAATCTTGAATCAGAATCGCAATTCTACGTTTTGAGGCCGTTTCAGTTCAACCATCAAAACGAGCTCAAATGTTGATTCGTGGGAATCAGCGTGCCTTGCTGGCTCCCCGCTGCTTGGTTTCCACCCAAGAGTCGCATACTTTCGTTAAGCCGTCGGCGGACGTGTCAGGTAACTATTTGTGCCGCCTGAACGTCATCCAGCCAATCCATTGATTGACTCGAGCCCAGCCGGCTAAATGATGTAAATGGGCAACATGAGACACTCACTCCACCTCCAAGTTGCTTTTTTGCAACAACCCGCCTTTCCTCCGATCACAAGAAAAACCCGGGTTTTACCGAGGTTCTCTCTGATTGACGTACCATTGGAAACCTTTGGCACTCCGTTCGCGATAGGTGAGATCAGCAGCAAGGAAACACACCTAGACGGAAAACGAGGAATCAAATGGCCAAGTCAAAAACGAAGTCGAAAACTCAAGCTTCATCAGAATCGCAAACAGCGACACTTGATCCCGCCGATCGCCCAAATGCCATCGGAGAGAGCAAAGTCGTTACCGAGAAGGCAAGCGAAGCGGCCATTGACGATCCAGTGCGAATGTATCTGATGCAAATGGGACGTATTCCATTGTTGACTCGTGAAGAAGAAGTCGACGCTGCGATCCGCATTGAAGACGCACGTTTTGAATTCCGCAACACAATGCTTGCCACGGACTTCATGTTGCGAGGAGCCTACGATGCTCTCCAGAAAGTTCTGGACAAGAAATTGCGTCTTGATCGGACAATCGAAGTTTCAGTCACCAACAAGGCTGAGAAGAAACGAATCATGCTGCGATTGGTTCCCAACCTGAAAACGCTCAAACACCTGTTGGCTCTCAACAAGCGTGACTATCTGACTGCGATCGCTCGCTCTAACAAGATGTCTGTTCGCCGAGCTGCCTGGCGAGATCTGACTTGTCGCCGCAACAAATGTGTCCGCTTGGTCGAAGAATTGAACCTTCGCTACAGTCGTTTGCAACCTATGTTTGATCAGCTCGAAGAGATCAACTCCCGTATGCAGAGCTTGACCGCTTTGTTGAAAGAAGCCGAAGAGACCGGATTCGTCGGCTCACGAAGCTACGATGAAATCAAAGCCGAACTGCACTACTTGATGCAGCAAACTTATGAGAGCCCAGCCACATTGAATCGCCGGGTCAAGAAGACAAACAGCCTTCAAGAGCACCAAGACGCTGCCAAGCGAGTTTTGTCAGCGGGCAACCTTCGATTGGTTGTTTCGATCGCTAAGAAGTATCGCAACCGTGGATTGAGCTTTTTGGATCTGATTCAAGAAGGCAACACTGGCCTGATGCGTGCTGTTGATA
>CAZPTT010000173.1:4447-12747 GCA_964589435.1 uncultured Pirellulaceae bacterium | reverse complement strand
ATGGCCGGAAAGCAAAACGAAATTTCATCTCAAACCGCGCTTGAGCTACTACAAGACGGAAACGCCAACTACGTTTCGGATCTTATGCATCGGCCTAACGCCACTCGGCGACGCCGTTTGGAAACTGGCAGCGGCCAATGGCCTTTCGCGATCGTCCTCGCTTGTGCTGATTCACGAGTCACGCCCGAACAGATTTTTGATCAAGGGATCGGCGATATTTTTGTCGCTCGCATTGCTGGCAATGTGGCGACGAGCGAAGTCATCGGCAGTATCCAATACGCCGTTCAATACATTAAAACGGAACTCGTTGTTGTGCTGGGCCATGAAAGTTGTGGAGCCGTTGGCGCAGCGATCAGCCCTCCGGACGACGCTCCCAAAGAGTTGGGTGGGCTCGTCGGCCAGATTCAAGAATCCATCGGCCGAGAGAAAAAGATCCAAAAGGCGGTTGAGAAAAACGCCAAAGCTCAAGCGTCCCTGCTACGCAAAGCACTCAAGGGAAGTGCCATGAAGCACGCTAAAGTCTGCGCGGCGACGTACGGCCTGCGAAGCGGCGAAGTAAGCTGGCTTTGATCAGGTTCGAGCTCTACCGCGATAAGTCCTGCAATGCCAAGTCGGTTGTGCTTACGGCCCAGTGCCAAGTTCGTCACGACCGACGGAGTCGAATCCGATCTCGTCCCAATTTGGATGCCTTACGTGGACGCTCGTCTTAGTGCGATCGCGAATCAGATTCGTTCCGCGACTCATGTCGACGTTGGTTCGGACGATGCTCGCTTGCTGGTGTCGTTACTGAAAGGCAACCGAATTGAACATGGTATCGCCATTGAAAATAAGCGGCCGCCGTTCGAAAATTCTCGAACGGCATTGGCCGGACTTCAAGCTGATGTTCGATTGGGCGATGGATTGGCGGCGCTCAAGCCACGTGAAGCTCAAAGTTTGAGCATGAGTGGAATGGGAGCAGAAACAATCGTCTCAATTCTTGAGGAATTTCCCGATCGAGTTCCTCGCGACGTGGTACTTCAACCCGGTCGACGGCCAGAAATCATCAGACGATGGGCACTGCGAAATGATTTTCATGTTGTCGATGAGCAACTGGTTTTTGACGATCGACTCTACACGGTCATGTCATTTCGGGCTTCCGCTAGTTCAACATTTGATCCAGCGTATCAGGATGTAGAACTGGAAGCCGCACTCCTGTTCGGGCCGCTGCTCTTGAAGCGATCTGATCGGAATCTGATGAGGCAATTGCGAGAAGAAGAAAAGTACTGGCTGGCTCTTGAGCGCGTTGTGCCAGAAAACCGGCGGCGATTGTCAATCGTTCAAAAATTGCTCGAAGATCTGTGAGCGATGCGAGAAGGTCTCGAGGCTGGCGGTAAGGCTCGCGCCGGCTAAGGGCCGCACCGTTATGGGTAGGCTACCGGGCGGCTTGCGCCGCACCGCTATGAGTTGGCGTACTGGTCGTTGAGTGAGGTTGTCGCGTTGAGACTAGCGGCGCCAGCCGTCCGGTTTTTCAGTCAGGAGCCTCCGATATCGAGTTGCCAATATTGTTGAAATGAATGCTGCTAATATTGTCTGACGATCAAACAGGCTCAACGATTTTTCGATCTTCTCGTCCTAGGAATTTCACAGAAGTCGTTTCAAACCGGAAGCTTCTTTACCGGTAACGGGTTATTATTAGTCCAGCCCTCGAATTGCCAAATGTTCGAATCGCCAAGTGTTCGAATCGCCAAAGTTGCTGAATTACCACGACCGCTAAACTGTAAGAATTACTGAGAGTCCAATGTTTAGAAAATCCACCGCCAGCCTGGCTTTCACGATCGCCGCTTGTTTCTCATTCAATGTGTGGGCCTGCGATGGTTTGGCTCGACCTGATTCTGTTACTCGTTCCGCCAAACCCAACATCGTTTTCATTTTGGCTGATGACTTAGGCTATGGTGAGCTTGGTTGTTACGGACAAGAAAAGATCAAGACACCGAACTTGGATTCATTGGCCCAGCAAGGCGTTCGGTTCACGCAACATTACACCGGAGCGCCTGTTTGTGCGCCGGCTCGATGCGTACTAATGACAGGGCAACATTTAGGACACGCGGAAGTTCGCGGCAATCGAAGATCGGGAAACGGCAGAGTCTTTCCCGGCCAGTGGCCGATCACGGATCAAGTCGTGACGATCGCTGAAGTTCTCAAAGGCGCGGGCTATACCAATGGCGGGTTCGGAAAGTGGGGGCTCGGGCCGTCCAACACATCGGGCTCGCCGAACAAACAAGGGTTCGATCGTTTCTTCGGTTACAACTGCCAACGCAACGCACATAGTTTCTATCCTCCGTTTCTTGATAGCGATGAGAAGGAAGTGAAGGCCAATGATTTCCCGATTCCGGGCCATCACCGCCAACCTGATGGAGAAGTTTTGGCGGAGACTTATCGAGCAAAAAACTATGCCCCGGATCTGATTCTCAAAGAGGCGCTCAAGTTCGTCGACGATAACAAGGACAAGCCGTTTTTTCTTTACCTCCCTTTTGTTGAACCGCACGTTGCCATGCAACCACCCCAGGAATGGCTGGATCGTTACCCGCAAGAATGGGACGAAGAGCATGGCGCTTATCGCGGTCAAAATGGTTACTTGCCGCACCCGCGTCCGCGCGCGGCTTACGCTTCGATGATCTCAGATCTCGATGAACACGTTGGGGCGATTTTGAAAAAATTGAAACAGCATGGACTCGAAGAGAATACAATCGTAGTCTTCACTTCGGATAACGGACCTACACATGGCGGCAGCGATCCGAACTTTCATATCGGCGGAGCGGCGTGTACGTTTTTCAAATCGAACGATGGCATGAAAGGCTTCAAGGGCAGTTGCTACGAGGGGGGAATTCGGATTCCGTGCATCGTACGTTGGCCGGGAAAAACGAAGCCAGCAACGATTTGCGACGTTCCTTCGTACTTCCCGGATTGGTTTCCAACACTCGCAGAAATTGGTGGCGGAAATTTACCGACGGATCAAGTCCTCGATGGGATCGATCTTTCTGGCGTTCTTGAGGGTCAGCTGGCTCCCCAGCGTACCGAGCCCATGATTTGGGACTTCAACGGATACGGAGGCATTGTTGCGGTTCGGGACGGGAAATGGAAAGCGATTCGTCGGGACACAAAAAAGAAGAAGCCTCGTGATTGGGAGCTGTACAACCTGGACGAAGACCGTAACGAAACGACGGATCTGGCGGCAGAGAATCCCGCTGTCGTTAAACAATTGGAAGAAGCATTCTTAAAAACGCGAACACGTGAAGCTGATTTTCCAGTGCCGCTTTATGACGATCATTGAGAGTAGGTTCTGGGGCCGCACTCAAGTTCAACCATCACTAATTCTCACGCAGAGCCTCTAAGGCGCAGAGTTTTTAGCGTTTTCTTTTTCTCTGCGTCTCTGTTCCTCGTGGTTGCCGATCACATGGCGCGTCAGGGCATTGCCGTTCTGCGTTGTGACGATCGAGTCGTGGGTGAATTAACTGGTGATCGTTCTGGTGCTACTTCTGCCGATTTCGCGACCGATGTTGAAGCAGGCATCGAATTTCTGAAGAAGCATCCGAAGATTGACGCGGGCAAAATCGGCTTGATCGGTCACAGCGAAGGCGGCTTGATCGCTCCAATGGTCGCCGCCGCTCGTGACGATGTTCACTTCATCGTGTTGCTGGCTGGAACCGGAGTCAATGGTGGCGTGATCCTCAAATCCCAAAGCACGTCGATGATGCAAGCCCGCGGCGAATCGGAAGAATCGCTGGATGCAAATCGCAAAGTCCACGACGCGATCCTGGGTCCGATGTCGTCTACTACTGTCATGATGGAGGGAGCGGGCTGATTTCGAATCGCCCCCACTCCAAGAAAAAGCGTTTTGCGAGGGTAGCGTGGCTGTTCGACCGCTGACACTGCAAGAATGGATGAAACTGTGATCCGCAGCGCCTGTTGAAAGGTTGACGTCGTGAACTACTTCGGATTTTTCGTACTGCGTATGAACTTTACGTTTAAGTTCGCAAGCATTTGGAAAGTGTTAACGTAGTTAATCCCAAACTCTAGGCAAACGTTGGGCATAGGCACCTTCCGTTTTGCTTGAGGTGCAAATTCTTCATGGGTGACAACCGTCATTCTGTTGGCATGGGCGTAAGCTAATAACCAACCATCCGCGACGGATGCAAACTCAGTTTTGGCTGCTTGTACGAACTGAGATTGAGAATAGACCCAATTAACCATTGCCTGGAACGAGTCAAAAACTGCTTGGTCTTGGGTTTGTTTAAAAAACGTCTCGGGACTGCGGTTCTCTACCCAATCCTTGATTTCGTCGTTTTGAGCGACTAATTCATCTCGAATCCGATCAATGCAGAAGATTGTCTTGTTGTTATTAAGGTCTACTAACGAGGTCCAGAAGCCGGGACAGATCTCAAATCCGTAGTAACGGTTCTTTGCTTCAATGAAAACGTTCGCGTCCAAGAGGTACTTACTCACGTTCATTCCTGACTCGTTCAAGAACACGTTCCGAGTAAGAATCGAAAGTTTTTCCTTTCATTCCTGTCAAGCGATATGCTTCTCGCATTAAGATCCGCCCTTCGCGAGTGGCTCTCACAATCGCCGCAGAAAATGGACGACCTAGCCTTGCGTTTTGAACCGTGTAGAAATCCGGGCCAGACTTTTTGTCTTTCTGTTTTGCCTGTTCGCGACGACGCAAGAAATCCTGCCTGTCCGCTTCGTAAAATCGAAAAAACTCAGGCTTTGAAATCAACTTTAGATCTAACGCTCGGCGCGCTACGACTACAGGGCTAACCTTGAACTGTTTGGCCAGCAATAGAAAACGATCAGAACCTTTTCGAGCTTTCGGCCAAGATTCCGTCAGTTTGAATTCAGGCACCAAGAATTCTGCTGCTACTTCATTGCAAAATCGTTCCATCGGCTCTTTGGTCGGTAGCAAGTTGATCAGATTAAATATGCCTCCGGTTCCCAGCCACAGATGCACCAGTTCATGAGCCAATGTGAACATTCTTGCCGACTTGGAATCAGCATCATTAACGAATACTAAAGGAGCAATGTCGTCGCAAAGCACAAAGCCGCGAAATTCCTGCGGGTCGAGTGGTCGATGGTTATTGAGGCCGACAACACTATTGCTGAAAACGAGAATTCCAATTCGCTCCATCGCCCGTCGCAATGTTGTTAACGCCGCTTCCCAGTTTGCGGTTTGCTCTGCCCATTCTGGAGCCAAGTCAAGCGTTTGGCGAATCTCTTGAGCGAGCGATTTCGGGTTGCGGCGAACTTCGGCACTCCCGATAAATGTCAATGATTCGATCCCCTGTTCGTTCAGCCATTCACGCATCCACATTTGCCGCAGTTGCATCAGCTGAATCGTGTCAGACAAGTCTGGCGATGGACGATCGACGGTGTCATCGCTGACTGTACGGAAGTCGGGGACAGGGATCTTTTCTTCGGGTGGCTCGTTAAGGAACATGACGCCGAAAGGAGTCATCGTCGTTCGGGCAAAATTCTCCAGTTGCCGAAATGTTGGTGGCTTCTCTGCGGTCAGCCACGCATCCAGCTTGGGGAATTTTTTGTACAGCTTTTCCATCGACAAACCAGAACGATCAATCGCCCAGCGGAGCAAGTCGGGATTAACTTCTACGGTTGCCATATGCAATTTGAGTTCTTGGCGATGCAAAGACTGAATACATTGTAGTTGTCGGCTTGCCGCAAGGCCATTCTTGCATTCTGAGCAAGTTGGACCGGTTATACCGATGTTCGAGCGAATCCTCAAATTAACGGCTTTCAATTGTTAGCTCCGCACTGTGGTGGACAACAGTGCAATTGAACTGGTCTAAGTAGCGGCATGGGATGAGATCACGGGGGATGATCCAACTAAATACGCCGGTCACATTGACCGAATTGTTTGAACGACCATCATGTCGAATTAGCGTTGATCAGTGTTCATTAGCGGTTCAAAAATCTGCAGTATTGAAAACTCGCGTTCCCACACGCCTACCCAAGCCACCCGCCCTATCAGGCTGAATTCGTGTCATAGTAAAACGAGTGGAATCGCATTCGTAATCTCCAAAATTGGTTCGCCTCAGCACGATATCAAACACTTCTTTAACGGGAACTCGCTGGTCGCCTGATTTCCACTTGTCGATCGAAGGCTGTAAACCGGCCATGTCAGGATCTACCATCAATATTGGGCAAACCGACATTTTTTGTCACCGACCGACAGTTTTCGGTCTCTTAAGGTAGGTTCAACAAAATTGTTTGTTTGAGAGTTCTACGATGCCAGCCAATTTGCCTCCTTTTTCCGCGGACGTTTCCCCGTCAACCTCTGATGCTGAGCTGATTCAGCAGAGCCGAAATGGCGATGAAGCGGCTTATGGCCAGATGGTGCAGAGGTATCAATCACTCGTCTGTTCTGTTGCCTACAGTCGTTGTGGCGATTTAGGAATGAGCGAAGACTTAGCGCAAGAGGCGTTTATTCAGGCGTGGAAGAAGCTTGCTGATTTAGCAGACGCGAATAAATTCAAGTCGTGGGTTTGCACCATCGCTCGGAATTTAGCTAGCCGTTCGCGAGAGAAATCGACTCGCAACGTTGCCACCGGGGCGGCTCGACTGGACTCGGTTGCTGAACCGGCTTCGATCGCAAACAACCCGATTCAACGTGCCATCAGTGCTGAACAAGAGCAGCTGGTTTGGCAAGCCATCGCCGACATTCCGGAGAACTACCGTGAACCGATGATTCTTTTCTATCGCGAAGAACAATCGGTGGCTCGGGTTGCCGCAGCGTTGGAAATTTCGCAAGACGCAGTTAAGCAACGACTGTCGCGCGGTCGCAAGTTCTTGCAGGAACAACTGGCTGCCACCGTTGAGTCAGCACTGGAGAACTCTAAGCCTTCCGAAGCGTTTACCGGTGCCGTGTTGGTGGGGCTGGCGAGCGTCAACGCCAAGACGGCGACGGCAGTTGCGGCATCCATCGCTGTGAAGACCGCGGCGACTAGTTCAGGCATCGGAACAGGCTTGGGTGCGATGTTTCTTATCCCGTTTGCGAAGCTGCCACTTATCGCCTGGCTAGTTAAAGTGAATTTCGACGAGACACGTTCTCCACGCGAGCGGACGCTCATGATGCGGTTTCTAGTCTTTTGGGGGCTGGCTTTGATTCCTTTGACGGCCCTGGCATTTGGAACATTGCCTTGGCACAGCAAAGTTCAGTCACCTGTGCTGCGTGTCTTGATCTTTCCTGCGATCATGGCGGTCTATTGTATTCCCATGATTATCTCTAGCTATCGAATGGCGAAGCGGATAGAGGCACTACGAATTGAAGAGAATACCGACGCACCGTATGGCTCAATCGTGGCCAATCAGGAACATCGAGGAGTTAAGACACGCTTGTTTGTCGGCAGCGGATTGTTAGTCGCTGTTGGGCCTGTTTTGATGTTGATCTGTTCCGCCGATTGGCTTGGCGTTGGATTGCTATGGGTGTCGACACTTGGCATCAGTTTGACCGGCGCACGTTTTTGTGGAAATCTTCCCAAGAGATCGTTTCGCGTTTATGGAGCGAGCCTTGGATGCATTGTCTTCGCGGGGCTCGGCGTGTTGTGGTTGCGTAGGTTCGTTTGGTCGGACAGCTTGTCGAATCCCAGCCTCTGGTTCTTGGGTGCAACCCAAGCAATGGTCATGACCAACGTGGTTTTGACCATGGTCGTCTGGAAACGGGTTTTCGGAAAGTCAGAGTAGATCGAATAGGCTTCCTGGCATCAAGAATAGCCGAAAGGTAAGAAACAGGGATACGTAAAAGGCTTGGACGGCGCAAGAGACCGGGGAATACCCAATAGGCCGTTTTGTTTCGGTAAGGGTATTTCTAAAACCTAATGTGGGTGACCGCGTCGCGGGCATTCGCTGTTTTGCGATTGGTGGAGCGATCCACGATTTTCAGGGAATTGAAATGGGCCTTAACACTGCCGCGAATCGACACCAATGAACACGAATTTATTTTGTGCGATCAACAAGTCAAATTAGCGTCGATCAGTGTTCGTTAGCGGTTCAAAATCTGCTGCTTTTCCGAATTTCCAAACTGTCGATCGAAGCCTTCAAACCGTCAGCGAAGAGGATGAGTGTTGAACTGGTTTAGCAATTTACAATGACCGACTCCGACTACGAGAAACATTGATACAATAGCCTTCACGGTTCTCGATAAGTCCATCCACCAAGATTCAGCGAACAGTGCACTCCATGGCAAACCTCCGATTCCAAACCCTCGTCGCTGTTCTCCTTTTTTGGTTCCTCGCGCCGTTCGTTCAGGC
>CAZPTT010000173.1:0-4347 GCA_964589435.1 uncultured Pirellulaceae bacterium | reverse complement strand
GCCATCCTCGAGCTCGCAAAGACCGTCCGAACATCATCTTCGTCATGGCGGATGATCTAGGCATTGGTGACGTTTCGCCGACCAACCCGGACTGCAAAATTAAAACTCCATCTTTGCAAACGATGGCAGACGAAGGCATTACCTTCTTGGACGCGCATTCGCCAAGTGCGGTTTGTACGCCGACGCGATACGGAGTCCTGACGGGGCGTTACAACTGGCGCTCGCGACTTGCGCGTGGTGTGTTGGGCGGAACCAGTCGCCATTTGATTCCCGCCGAGCGGCCAACGGTTGCTCACATGCTTCGCAAATCTGGCTACCACACCCAGATGATTGGCAAGTGGCATCTGGGCTGGGATTGGGCCAAAGTTTCTGGAACTGACGGTAAGAAGATTGATTTCTCGCAACCTGTAAAAAACGGACCAGACATCAACGGCTTCGATGGCTATTACGGCCACTGCGGTTCACTTGATATGGCTCCCTATGTCTGGGTCGACACTGGTAAACCGACGGCGATCCCACAGCGCGAAGAAGGCGTGACCAAGAAACAGGATCCTTACGGCTGGTATCGCAAAGGCCCGATCAGTCCGGACTTCAAGATTGATGGTGTGCTTCCGCATTTGTTCGAAAAGAGTATCGACTACATCAACGAGCGCGCTGCTGCGGCGAAGGAAGGCAAGCCCTTCTTTTTGTATCTGCCTTTGCCAGCTCCTCACACGCCGATCGTTCCCGTTCCTCCGTTCAAGAACGCCAGTGGAATGAATCCCTACGCGGATTTTGTGATGCAGGTGGATCACCACATGGGAGAACTGTTTGCCGCAGTGAAAGCCGCCGGCATCGATGATAACACGATCATCTTTTTCACCAGCGATAATGGCTGCTCTCCAGAAGCGAATTTCGAAGTGTTGAAAAATCACGGGCACGACCCAAGCGCTGGTTTTCGAGGACACAAAGCCGACATCTACGAGGGCGGTCACCGAGTTCCGTTCATTGTTCGCTGGCCGACTGAAATCAAAGCCGGTCAAACAACAAATGCGATTACCTGCCTCACCGATTTGTACAGTACGTTGCGCGAGCTGACGGGACAGGCCGCCGAGGATCTAGGCGGCGAAGATTCTTTTAGTCTGCTGCCAATTTTCAAGGGTGAAGCACAAAATGGTCGCACTTCGCTGGTCAGCCATTCGATTGGTGGCTCGTTCTCCATTCGTCAAGGCGATTGGAAGTTATGCTTGTCAGCCGGAAGCGGCGGTTGGAGTGCACCGCGTGAGCCAGTCGCTAAGAAGAATGGTTTGCCATCAATGCAGTTGTTCAATCTTAGGTCTGATCGCGGCGAACAAACGAACTTGGTGGAAGACAACCCGCAGCAAGTCGAACGACTGCTGCAACTACTTAGCAAAGAAGTCGAAAACGGAAGATGCACGCCTGGCAATCCAGTTGCCAACGACCGCGAAGTGAAGTTTTTGCCCCGTGGTTCATCGGATATGAAATGATTGGTACCACGCTCTCACTCGCGCAAGCATGCCCACGCAAACGCAAGCGAGGGCATGGCACCCAGGAAATTAGCAGCTCAATCAGCTTAGATTGACGAATCACTTGAATGCTTATCGCTGCAATTTTACAATCGTGATGCCAATCGCTGCGATTGCGGCTGTTTCGGTTCTTAAAGGTCGGTCGCCGATGTGGGCCAATGTAAATCCATGTTCGCGAAATTGATTGCGTTCGACCTTTGTCCAGCCACGCTCTGATCCGACGGATAATATGACCGAATCAGCCGAATCGATCGCATCCGACAATCCAAGTGTGGCCTCGTAATTGTCCAAGCAAACGCGAGCTTGTGTGGATTGATTCTTGGCTAAAGTTGTTAGCGCGTCGGCGAGCTTGATGCCGAATCGAACATCAGGAATTCGCGTCGAAAACGCTTGCTCAGCGCCGGTGCGTACCAAGCGTTGCCATTCGCCGGTCGTCCAAAGTTTCGAAGTCGCATACGATGGTTCGCCTCGTTCGGTGGCGACAAAAAAGATTCGGCGAACCCCCAGGCTGGTTGCCTCTTGAAGAATCTTCCGGCTGGTTTGCGGCCGCGACAAACCGGCGATCAAATCGATCGGCAGCAAGGCAGCCGGCGGTTCACCCCAGACGAACTCAAAGACTGCTTCCTCCGAATCAACAGATTTGAGAATCGCTTTACCACGCGAACCGTTCAACAATCCTACATCAGTTTCGTCACCGACCTGCCGTCGCAGCACATCTAGGATGTGGATGACTCGGCGATCGTTGCGGCACAGCGGCGAGCCGATCTCATGAGGCTCAAACAGAATGATGTTCAATGTTTTTGATACCAGCGATGACGAATGATACACGGAGTATCTACGAGAAAAATTCAACCTGACGCGTTACCCGTTTCGTCAGCGGCCGTCGCGATCTTCGCAGCAATTGCGGCTTCATCATCGGAACTGGCCTCGGACAGAAACGCTCCGTGAAGTCGATCCCAGTCCATCACCAACGAACCACCTTCCTCAACATGTGAATCCGCCCAATTCATCAAAAGTTCGAAGCACGCGTGATCGATGTAGTCAACTTTCTCTAGGCAAACGTGCAATTCTGCGTCGCCAGGAAGTTCATCCAGATACTCGGCAAGAATCGGCAATCGCAGGAACGTCGCCGCACCCTTAAGTTTTAGTTCGTACCGGTGTTTGGCTTCGTCGGCGACGAGCTCAACGTCCAGGTGGCTAAACCGATGAAGAAGTTTGGCAGCGGAAAGTCCGACTCCGACAACCACTCCAATCAAGAGGTCAACTGAAACGATGATCACCAAAGTTATCAAGTAGATCGCGGCTTCTGATTTCGCGACTTTTAGTAGGCCTTTGAGCTGAACAGGATTCAACAATTTGAGTCCCGTATAAACCAGCAAGGCACCCAACGCAGACTTGGGGATGTAAGACAACAACTGCGGAAGGAAACAAACGAATAGCAAAAGCCAAGCACCATGCAAGATTGTCGATGTGCGCGTTCGTGCCCCAGCATGAACATTGGCGGAACTTCGAACGATCACTCCCGTCATCGGCAACGCACCAACAAGTCCGCAAAGCAAGTTGCCGACTCCCTGCGATACTAGTTCCTTGTCATAGTCCGTTTTGACGCCGATGTCACGCGACATGTCATCGACGGCTGACGCTGTCAGCAACGTTGCCGCACTAGCAACGAAGGCAATGACAAATGCGGAAACCCAGATTGCCGGTTCGGTGATCAACGTCAGCCACGAGATCGCCGGAAAGGAAACCTCGCTGAACATATTGTCGGGAACAGAAAGCTGGATGACTTCAAACCCTGCGCCCATGGCGACCAAAGTCGCAGCAACGATTCCAATGAGGGCTCCCGGTATAAAGCTAACGGACTTGGGAGCAAACTTGTCCCAAATGATGATCGTAGCAATGGTGATGACACCAAGAAAAGCCGCGAGATGGTGGTTGGCGTTGCCTTCAGAAAAACACTTGGCGATCGCCGTCGGGATGGTTGCCAAATACTGCAGCCCACCGCGTGCCGGTTTATCGCCCCACATTGCCGTGTGGTCAAGCATTACATGGAACTGACTGATCAAGATCAAGGCTCCGATCCCCGAGAGCATTCCCTTGATCACTGCCGGAGAAACGGCCCGAAACCAGCGACCTAGTCGCATTCTGCCCGCAGCCACTTGAATAATTCCCGCCAGGACAACGCTGCATCCAAGTGCGGCCAGCGCGTAGGCCATTGCGGATTGTTCCGCTCCAGCGACGTTCTCGCCCAGTTGGGTTAGATATTTGTCGCGATTGACAAAAATAATGTCAGCCACGATCACAAACAAGCTCGCGGCCGGCCCACTAACTTGCAGGGGAGATCCGGCAATAAATCCGACCACCAGTCCGCCGATGATACCGGTTATCAAAGCGCGGGCCGGGTTCACACCGACTGCGACCGCGATGCCGATACACAACGGCAGCGCGACAAGAAAAACGACGACCGATGCAAGTAAGTCATTTCTGAAATACTTGAAAGCTCCAGATTCGTCGGCTGGTAATTCGCGATTGGTTTTCGGCTGGTTCAAAATTGCTTCTCCTTGACGTCATTTGCGCTACCGAAAGCGCTGCATTATTTCATTCAGGTTTACAGGTTGGATGTGTTACAAGCTTTATCGAGCCCACGGCAATCCATCCCACCGCGTCTTTTCAATTGGAAGTTTGACGCTTCTTTTGTCCGTCTTCTTGCTTCCAATCGCGTTTCTTTTGACCTCGTTGGCTTCGATCGCCTTTACCTTCAAGATGAAGCATCACCAACGCGATGTCGGCGGGCGTGATGCCACTGATTCGCTGAGCCTGA
>CAZPTT010000172.1:0-12810 GCA_964589435.1 uncultured Pirellulaceae bacterium | reverse complement strand
TGTTCGGCGCAGCCAACCCGTTGAGACTGTCACCGCGAATCCCATTATTAGCATGGATACAACCAAGATGATTTGATCAAATACTTCTGCATCAAGAAATTCATACGCTTCCGATTGCCCAGTGACTTCGCTGATCAATGCGGTGAAGAAGTAACCAAACAAGCAGACAATTCCGGTGCCAATCACTGCTGACCATCCGGTTCGAGTCATGACCGAAGCAACGCAACTGGACGCCAACGTGAAAAATGAAAGGACCAGGATGAATTGCAGCCGATTCCATTCGATTTGCCGAGTGCTTGTCGCGACAACGGTTAGAAAGACCATGTAGGCACAGAAAACCACAACGCACGTTGCCAACTTTGTGAGTCCAACGACTCGACCCTCCAGCGGTAATCGAGCAAGGAAGTCGCTTGAGCCGGTTTCTTTTTCCTGAACAAAAGCCAGAATCGGAATCGCTGCGGCAAGGCCAATACTCAACACGGTAAACAGAACCGATAGACTTTGCTGAACTTTATAGTCAACTAAGAAAATCGTCGCGACTCCCACCACCATGAACGCAATCACGATCAAGATCAAAGGAACCAGTTCGTGGAGTTGCTTCCAAACGAGCACCTTGAGTTGGCTGGGCGATTGTTGGCTGGAAGCGTCATTGCCCGGCTGAGCCATTGTTGCGTCACTCATTGGCTTGCTCCTTCCGACGTGGTCGTATTATCGGCTTGAGAATGCTCCACTTTGGAGCTTGGGTTCGCCGGTCGCATCAACGCAATAAAGACCTCTTCAAGCGTCGGCGGGTGGACTTCAACATCCAGCACTCCAGGCTGGTCTCGAATTTGCCAAAGTGCATTCGGATCACAGTCGCGAACCACCAGTTGTTGCCGGCGTTTCGATTTGCCTTCGTGATTGACAACCGTGGCTCCGGAGATCGTGAGTTCCTTTTGCGGATCTTCAATCGTGACCACCCATCGTTCAAAATTCGCCTTCAGGTTTTCAAGCGTATCACAGGCAAGGACTTGGCCTTGGTTGATAATCGCGACCCATTCCGCGACACGTTCGACTTCCACGATTTGGTGGCTGGACAAAAAGACAGTTCTACCTTCGGAAGCGACGTCGATCATCGATTCAAGGAAGTGTCGGCGAACGAGCGTGTCGAGCCCCGATGTTGGTTCATCAAGAATCAATAACTCTGGTTGATGCGCCATCGAAAGTGCAAGTGCAACCTTGGCTTTACCACCCTTGCTCAGGTTTTTAATTTTCTGGCTCATGTCCAATTGAAATTCGCTGGCCAGCTTCTCAAATTCGGCGAAGAAATGGGGAGAATAGAACCCCGATGAGAACCAAGCGATCTGCTCAACCGTCATCCAGTCATAAAGGGCCGGGGAGTCCGGAACGTAGCCGACCTGCCGGCGAATTTGAACCGCTTTCCGCTTGGGATCCTGTCCCAACACCGAAACGGATCCCGTGTCAGCCGCGGTCAATCCAAGAATGTTCTGAATCAATGTCGTCTTGCCAGCTCCGTTCTCTCCCAGCAAAGCAAACACTGTTCCAACTGGAACATTCAGTGAGACATTGTCGAGTGCGACAGTTCGGCGATACTTCTTGGAAACGTTCTTGATTTCGATTGCGTAGTCCATCGGTTCCTCGATAATTTGATTGTGGATGAGAAATCAGGCTGAAATTGAAGCTTTGGTGAAACAAAAGAGCGGAGAGTTCGGTCTCAATTATCACCCACTCAGGTCTTCTTGGCCTTTTTCAACCGAGCAAATTCGCTGTCGATCAGCTCTTCGATTTCAGTCAACGAAAGCTGGCTGTTATTGGCGTCCTCGATGAGAGACGAGATTTGCTTTTTGAAGACTTTGACACGAAGAGTTTTGCATTTCGTCCGGGCGGTCCGCGTGACTGCCAAACCGGAACCTCGAACATTCTCGACAATCCCGTCGTCTTGAAGCTGACGGTAGGCACGGGCAACAGTGTTTGGATTGATGGCCAATTCACGAGCCATATTTCGCACCGACGGCACCAATTCGCCTTGTTCGATTCCGCCGCTGGCGACCGCGAAGGCAATCTGCCGGAACACCTGTTCGTAGACAGGTACTCCATTTTGAGTATTGATATCGAAGAACATGTTCGAAGTCCCTTTTCGATCTGCAAACTGGAAATTCGTCAGTTTTGTGTGCCCAGTTCTTGAGGAGTTAGTCCACTTGCTTCTGGTTGAACACCCAAACGCTCGACTTCCAAATTGGACTAGTGTGCTGTTTCGGTAGTACAGTGTGTACTACCGTAATGGTACACGAAACATGCGTCAAGGAAAATCTTTCAAGTTTTTTCGCGGTCGCGATTTGAAGGGATTCAAGCTGATAACTTCGGTCGACGGCTCAAATTCGATCTAAGCTCGTTCAACGAGTGGCTCGTCAATGTCGAATTGACTAGTTTATGGGTGCCATGCCCTCGCTTGCGTGGGCATGCTCATCCAAGTGGTTGATGTCGAAACCAACTAGCGCAGTCTAGTTTGGGAGTTCACCGCGCGTGCGATTTAATCAAATGAATTGGTTACTCATTCAACGTTTGCTCTACGTCCAAGGTAGTGGTTTGTCAGGCACAAAGATTGGGATTCAATGTAATGGACGAGGTAACGAGTCCCATGTCTTTTGCTTCCTAAAAGGACTCGTAACCTCGTCCACTACCCTAAAATTAAACTTTGACAAACCATTAGTAGTCAAATACAGCTCGATTATCCGGAAGAGAATTTGTAGTGGACGAGGCTACGAAGGCTACGGATCCCTGAATCCTTGGCACTCCAGGACTCGAAAATTCGTCCTTTACCCGAGATTTTGGTTGAGATGGATTGCTAGAAATTCGTGCAACCAAACCAACGTTTCAACCCATGTGCTTCTTCAGCAGCTCGATTGCCTGGTCCAAGCGATCGTCATGCTCTCGCTGAGCAAATTTCAGCGGAGTTGAATTCGAACGCTTGTCCTCGATGTTCGGGTCAGCACCCGCATCAAGTAATCGCTTTACGATTTTCGTCGAATAGTCATCGCCTTCGAATACGGCATAGTGAAGAGGTGTCTTGCCAAAATCGCCAAGTGCGTTCACGTCGGCGCCGGCTGCGATCAACAATCGAACAAGCGTGTCATTCTTGTGAAGGCAGGCGATATGGATCGGCTGATCTTCGCGCACGCTCGTTTCGTGAACCGCCTCGGGATCTTCTTTGATCAGGCGTTGAATGGTGTCAAGGTCGCCGCGGTCAGATGCTCTGATGATGAGGGGATCCGATGCATCATCATCGGAGTCGTTGTATTCAAAAGACATTTCGAATCGTAAAAAATTTACCAGTGGCTAGATGGTCGTCCCGCAAACTTTGCGAGCAACTCTCTTGCCCAAACAGAATCTCCATTTAATCGGATTGCCACAGTCTTGTCAAAATGGGTTTCAAAATGGGTTTCCACCGGATTTTGCCTCTCGATTTTTGACTTTTGCGGATCCGATCCGTGGCTGAAATTCTGGCGATCGTTCAGTGGATCCTTCGACGTTGGTGCTAACGGACGAGCCTCAACTATCGCCCAACAAAGCTCCGTCAGAGGAAAATGGAATTGGGTTTTGACTGGAGAGAGAAACTGCGAAATTGCGTTTTTTACGTTGAAATAGGCGCGAAAAACCTGCTTCGCGTTCGAATGGGTTGAATTTGGCTCATTTACTTTTAAGCCATTATCCATCAAACTCTAGGCGATCATGCCGCACGCTGAAACCGGTTTCTTCCCTCAAAACGTCTCCCATCTCAATAACGGTTCGAGATTAGATGAACAAACAAACTCTTTTAATTGCATTCGTAGTTTCGCTTGGTGGATTCCTCTTTGGATTTGACGCGGGAATCATTTCGGGTGTCATGGAGTATGCGGCACCATTTTTCAATTTCAGTGACGTCCAAAGTGGCTGGGCGACCAGTTGCGCCACGTTTTCCGCGATGTTCGCCATGCTGTTCGCCGGAAGAATAAGCGACATGCTCGGCAGGAAGCCCATCCTGTTGATCGTCGCGTTTATGTACGCAATCTCTGCTCTGCTGTCGGCAATGGCCACATCCTATGAGATGCTTTACATCGCCCGCATGATCGGGGGATTAGCGTTCGGAGCGGCCTTGATTTTGGCACCGACTTACATCGCCGAAATCTCCAGTGCTTCCAATCGTGGCAAACTGGTTTCCATTCAACAGCTCAATATTGTGCTTGGTTTTTTTGCGGCGTTCCTCAGCAATTACGTCTTCAACTATTACACGAAAACCAACGAGTACTTTGACACCGAAAGCGTTTGGTGCTGGATGCTGGGCGTCGAACTGATTCCGGCGATGATCTATTTTGTCTTCTTGTTCTTTGTCCCGAGAAGCCCACGTTGGCTGATCGCGAACAATCGGGTGGAAGAAGGCCAAAAAGTTCTCGTCCGGCTGCACGGAAGCGAAGTCGCAGAGGTCGAAGGCCGCGCGATCATAGACAGCCTGAATCAAGAAAAGTCAGTTCAAAAAGCATCGGTATCCGAACTGTTCAAACCGGCTCTCCGTTTTATCTTGATCGTCGGATTGGTGATTGGTGTACTTCAACAAGCAACAGGCATCAACGCGGTTTACTTTTACGCAAACTCGATTTTTAAACAAACTGGCATCGGATCGGATGCTGCTTTCTCTTCCGGCGTGTTACTCAGCTTCACCTCGGTGGTGTTTACCATTCTGGCAATCGCAACGATTGACAAACTTGGTCGACGTCCATTGTTGCTGCTGGGTGTGTTGGGCATTGCGATCAGTCTGCTAACTTGTGCTTACGGATTCGGCCAAGCCAAATATCAACTGACGCCGGCAAAAATTGCGACACTAGAGGACGTTGAGCAAAACAAATTGGCTACCGTGTCGGACGTCGTATTTGAATCTGACGTTGAGTTTAAAAACAAAATGAAGGACTTACTGGGGAACCAGGAATACGGCAAAAACGAAGGCGCTATTTTGGAAGCCGCCATCGATATGAATGCAACTATCGTATTGTGCGGCGTGCTGGGATTCATTGCTTGTTTTGCATTCTCGCTTGGCCCGGTCATGTGGGTTCTACTTTCCGAGCTTTATCCCAATAAGATTCGCGGTCTCGCCATCGGGTGTATTGGTTTCGTCAATTCGTTTACGGCTTGGTTGGTGACGCAGATTTTTCCATGGGAGTTGTCCAACCTTGGCAACTCGATGAGCTTTTTGATTTTTGGCGTAATTGCTTTGGTCGGTTTTTTCGTGTTGCTAAAAATCCTGCCGGAAACCAAAGGCAAAACCCTTGAGCAAATTGAAGCTGAATTGACGACCTAGGCGGTGAGCCCCGCTTTGATCTTGTACCCAAAGCCATTTTGAACCGAGCGGCAGCAACGGGCTACGCAAGATTCCATGTACTAAGATTAGAGCATCAATTTATTGTGGCAGTGGAGAACGAATGAAGAAACGGCTCCTACTCGATCGATACTGCGATCTGAAAGTCGTGGCTTCCCGGCCCAACTTTGACCTCTAACTTTCCGTTTGTGACATCGCCGAACTCGAGAGTGCTCTCGGCGAGAAGCATTCCATTGACGCGCACTGCCGCGATTTTGCTTGTCGGAAGCACACAGGTCGCTGTTGTGTTGGGTGGAATTGTCGCATGGATTGTAAGTTGCCCGCCAGAATTTTCCCAACCACTCTTTGCTTTACCATACGGCGTCTCAAGTTCTGCTGAAGCCGATTCCAGAGAGCCGCCGATCAGTGGGCGAATGAAAAAATGTTTGTAGCCCGGGTTCTCTGGGTCAGGCGAGAGACCAGCGACGCGCTCGTACATGAACTGACCAATCGCCCCGTAAGCATAGTGGTTGAATGAATTCATGTTTGCGTCCCCGAATCCATCGGCGTGACTGTAGCTATTCCAACGCTCCCACATCGTCGTGGCCCCTTGATTGATGGGGAAAAACCACGATGGATAGCTTTCCTTGAACAGCAACTCAAAACATATCTCAGGATACCCAAGCTCATCAAACACAGGAGCAAGAAGTGGTGTACCAAGAAATCCGGTCCGCAGATGACGGTCGGCCTCTTCAAACTTCTTAATCAACCGATCGGCCACAACATCCTTTAAGTCCGGCTCGATCAGATCATAGGCTAGGCCCATCAAGCATGCCGTTTGTGTGTCAGCGCCAGATGAAACACTCTCAGCCGAAAAATATCGTTTGGAGAATGCAGCGCGAATATCCGAATGAAGCTTTACATACCTAGCCGCATCGTCAGCATTGCCTAAAGCTTTTGCTGCCCAAGCAAGAATGCGAGCGTCACGGCCAAAATAAGCCGTTGCGATCAAATCCTGAGCCGTGTCGCCCTTGTTGTCTGTCTTTGTGTAAGGCTGCAACCAATCACCAAAACCCTTCGCTGTTGGAATCAATCCTTCAGATTCACGCTGGTAAACGGAGACCCATTTCTTCATCGCATCATAATTGTCGCTCAGAATCCGTTTATCGCCGGTTCGCACATAAACGTCCCAAGGAGCCGTCACGACTACGTCCGCCCAGCCGGGACTGGCGTAGCCAAAATTCGTCGCCGGAACGGTATGAGGAATCTTGCCCTCTTCATCTTGGTCGTCGCGAACGCTTTGCAGCCACCTCGACCAGAACGAATGAACGTCGTAGTTGAAAAATGATGTAGGACAAAAAACCTGCGCATCTCCCGTCCAACCGAGTCTTTCGTCACGCTGCGGACAGTCCGTTGGAATATCAATAAAGTTACTGATCTGCCCCCAGCGAATGTTGCTTTGCAGTTGATTCAATTTTGCGTGTGACGAAGTGAACGCTCCGGTTGATTCGAAATCTGTGTGGTAAACCTTTGCCATTGCAGAATCCAGCTTTAGTTCGCTCCCGCGTGACAATCCGCTTATCTCCAGATAGCGAAAACCAAAAAACGTCAACGACGGTTCCCATTCGATTTCGCCTTCGATTTCGCCTTCAGTCGCAGCGATGAAACTGGCCTGCGAACGAGCACTCCGATAGCTGGTTGTGTAAAGCGACCCGTCTTTTTCTAGCATCTCGGCGAATCGAAATTTGATTTTTTCACCGGCGCTAATGGGAATTTTAACCGACGGATTTCCAACCAAATTCTGACCAAAATCAAAAACGTACTTTCCAGCCTCCGGCTCTGAAAGCTTTACCGCTCGAACTTGCTTCATCACTTTGACAGGAGGCAAACGCTTTGGGGAGAGCAACCGTTTGCCAGCAACGGCAGTCGATTTGACAACCTTCCAAGATTCATCATCGAAATCTGCAGAACTCCAATCACCCAACTCCTTACGTGCGTCGTAGTCCTCACCGTGATAGAGTCCGCCGGCAGTAATCGGACCAGCGTCGGTTCCTTTCCAAGTTTGATCCGTTGATATAGTCGCGACCGTTCCGTCCTCATAGGTCAGTTCCAATTGGCCAAGCAACTTTGGTGTCAGCCCTTGCAACTCTTTACGATCCCGCAGCAAGAGATTGCCTGCGTACCAGCCTTCGCCCAGTCTTGCGCCGATCGCATTGCTGCCATTGCGAAGCATCGCCGTCACATCGTACGTCAATGTTTCAACACGCTTTGAGTATGTTGTGTAACCGGGTGAAAGTACGTCGTCACCAACTCGATTCCCGTTAATGTAGAAACAATAGATTCCCAGCGCTGAAGCGAACAACCGCGCCTTGACTACCTTTCGAGGCACATCAAACTCGCGACGCAAATAGTAGCCCGGCTGAGGGACGATTGGCGGGAAGGGATCAAAAAGCCCTTTCTCGCCAACGACGTCAGACTTCTTTTCGCCGTTTACCTCATAGTCAACCCACAGCTTCTTTGGTTTACCGGGAGCCGGATCTACGCCAAGCCGACGAGCAACAACGCGAACTGGTTTACCGCTGTTTTTGATGGCTTGATTAAGCCGCTGCGTAACATCAGCGACCTGCGGAGAATCACCATCCTTGTTGCCGAAATCAGCTTTGAGAACTTTCACTTTGTCGTCTATCGCAGCAGGCCGACTTACTTCAATCCACTTTGCGTTCCAATCAGAATTGGCGAGCAAACCCATTTCAACAAGTGCTTCATGGCTCCAAGCTGACTCCCGCCCTTCGTTATCCCAAAATTTGACTCGCCAGAAAACGCGTTGCCTTGATTGCAAATCGGGGCCTTCATAAGGCACCCAAACGGACTGATCCGAAAGCTTTCTTCCGGAATCCCAAACCGTGACCGCAGTTGCATCGTTGGCTGGCTTATTTGTCACCACGATTCGATAAGCCGACTGTGACTCGATGCCGTTGTTGGCTGGTAGCTTCCACGACAGCAATGGTGACGGATCGTAAAACCCAATCGGGTTCACAAAGTTCTCTCCTACTCGCAATGAATGTGCCCGGATTTCATCACCGCTGGCAATCGTTGCCAGTCCCATACAAAAGATGCCGATCGCAGAGGCGAATGCAAAGGCATGGGCGAAGAAACAAGCAGCTAATTTAACGTAGTACATTCTGTTTGATTTTTCGGTTTGTGATGTTGACCTAGACAGGTTGATGATATGGCCTGCAAATGGTGAATTGCCAAAATTCGATTGTCCATTTACGTCAATTGAAGTTCCAATGCTGGACGGCACCGTTCGTGGTTCGAGCGATTCAGCTTTGGTAGATCCCTCACTAAGTTCATAAAATTGCGGTGTGTAAATTTCAAGCCGTTCTACTTTTGGCTTTTCCTCAATTTGAAATCGTAAGTCGCACCTGATTGGAGGATAACCGGCGCAAACTCACCATCCGACTCAGCCGTGAGGTCGTAAAAAGAAACGGCATTAGGGCCAATGACAGTTGCCTCGTGGCGTTTCACGATCAGCGCGGTGCTTTCGTCAATTCCGATACCAAGCATTTGTGGATGCTGCTTCATTAAACCCAACAGCGGTTCGTGACGACCTCGCTGCAAAAAGTGCGCGTCGATGATCACACCTTTGATCAACCCCATACCCCGTGTGTACCCACCGTAAGTCATGTCCTGATTCGATGTTGGATTACCACGCACCAGAAAATCGCTGGGCACCTGACAGCCAGCCGAACTGCCACCGACAACTCCGCTTCGCTTCAGTACGTTGGCGATCAGTTCTTGAACTCGGGTATTCTCATAGCAATCCATAAACCGAAAGGTTCGACCGCCGTCAATCCAAACTGCATCTGCGTCTAACAATGGCTCAGAAAATTTCAGGTTTTGATCGGCTACCAAAGGGTCAGCTGTGTGAAGGATCGTAACATCATTGCAACCCAGTTCAGTCAGTATTTCGGCACTGTAAGAGTCAGGCTCTTCAAAAGTGTCAAAGCTGGAAGCACTCGGGATGCAAACGAATTTGGCATCTTTGCCACCAGCGGATTTGATAAACTCCTTCATCACGTCATGATGAATCTTAGAGCCGCCATGCAGGAACAGGGTTCCTTTCTCGACCACCGGCGTCGATACAGATTCAGGCGGAAACACGGTGCGGCTTCTTTCAGCCGCAGATCGTACCCATGAAAGCAGGTCGGTGTTGTACCCAAGCACATCCGAAGCACCGAACACGTCAATTGACTCTATGGAGCCTCGCCGCATGGGCCAACCGCCGGCTGCCTGAACCAGCATCTGAACGTCCTCTTCTCCGTAGCAAGTAAGTCTCCGTCCACCGTGCACAATCAGTGCTGACGAGTTCGGGATCGACCAGTGCACTATGTCGAGGCTGTTCCTGTCGCTAATGTCGAATTCGCCAGATTGCCCTTTGCCAAAATGAAATTTGCACTTGGCAAACACTGACTGAATCCGCTCGTTTGTGACACTCGTTTCATCGAGGCTCTCAAGCAGCGGAGCAGAAGAAGCCCCAACCGCGATCACTCGATTTCGCGCCGTCACGTTTTTCAGCAACGCGAGAACTAGCGGATGTTTTTTTAATTCATCTGGTTTCCCATCAATCCAAACACCATCAGCCGCCAACAATCGAATCGTCAACGCTTCGGAACTGTCTGGAATGGCGTCGAGTAGATGGACTGATCCAGCGCCCCTTGCTTTCCAGCGACTCTCTGCAATTCGCGCGGTACCGTCTAAACAGATCACCACCACATTCGGTGACGCGTCACGACACAAATGGAGAAAACAATCCAGTAAATAGTCAGGAGCTTCGCCATCGCCGACGACCATGCGAGAACCTTCAATCGGCCGCACATAAGCGTCAGTTGGTCGTTCTTGAGCTTCGCTCCGCAGCGAAGTGATCGCCGTCAAGGCGAGTACCGCGGCTAATAAACTGGATATTCTCAACCAAGATTGCATGTTGAACTTTCTTTGAAATGAGGATGGCATCAATTTCGATGTCAAACAAATTGAATTTTAATTGGGCGATTGCTCGTACAGGGATTGCTCATACAGGAATAGGAGCATAGATATTTTGCGGCTGCAAGAATTCGATCGAACGATTTTTGTTGCTGCCTTGTTTCCAAACGATCTTACCAATAGTGATGGCTGTAAACTCTGGCTCCTGACGACGTAACAAACTCAACTTAACATGGCGAACGATGCGGTGCGGTGATACCATGGAAACCACGCGAGGTACTGTACTTGTTCCCAAAACTTCTCTCGAAAATGAACCAGTTGCCAAACTCGATGACTCAACCTGCCAAGTTGCACAGCAGAACGATTCATAGCCTCTATTTCCTTCTGGCGTTTTTTTTTGCTGTAGGTTTCAACTGGACAAACGCCGCACACGGCCAATCACCCAAGATTGACGGCGACTACTTCCGCGAACATATACGCCCGATCCTTTCTGATAAATGCTACACCTGTCATGGGCCCGATGAACAGACTCGTGAAGGCGGTTTTAGATTCGACGTGAGCGAAAGTGCCTTTGGAGAGGCCGACTCTGGCGAACACCCGATCGTTGCCAGCTCAATTGATCAAAGCGAATTGGTAAAACGCATCCTCGCGGACGACGATTCGCAGATGCCGCCTGAGAACCAGCAAAAACAGCTTACCGATCAGGAGAAAGAACACTTGCGGCGCTGGATTGCCGGCGGCGCACCATGGCAAGAGCACTGGGCGTTTGAATCGACCGTTCATCATTCGCCACCTGACACCAAAGCGTTACGGCGCGAGCTGAACCTGTCGGAATCTTGGGCAACCAATTCGATTGACGCATTTGTATTGCATAAACTCACTGCGCAAAACCTGACTCCCTCGCCGCGCGCTGATAAATCGACATTGATCCGCAGAGTCTCGTTGGATTTGACCGGTCTTCCACCAACGCCAGAAGAGGTCGATGCATTTTTGCAAGACGACTCAAACGACGCTTATGAAAAAGTCGTCAATCGGCTGCTGACGTCGCCTCATTATGGCGAACACTTTGCCAGCGCGTGGTTGGACGCAGCTCGGTTTGCGGACACTAACGGATATCAAAATGACTTCTCTCGAACCATGTGGCCGTGGCGAGACTGGGTCATCAAA
Source organism: uncultured Pirellulaceae bacterium (assembly GCA_964589435.1). Taxonomy (GTDB): domain Bacteria; phylum Planctomycetota; class Planctomycetia; order Pirellulales; family Pirellulaceae; genus Mariniblastus. Next base: position 1,334 of record CAZPTT010000172.1, on the reverse strand, counting down.
GCCTTCAATGACAACATGCCGTTCGACCAATTCACGATCGAACAGTTAGCTGGTGACATGCTTCCTGATGCAACACTGCAACAAAAGATCGCGTCAGGTTTTAACCGCAACAACCGTTCAGTAACGGAAGGCGGTTCCATTGAGCAGGAATGGCACGTTGAAAACGTGATTGACCGCGTCGAAACCGTGTCGACTGCGTTTCTTGGATTGACGATGGGCTGTGCGCGGTGCCATGACCATAAATACGATCCAATTTCGCACAAGGAATTCTATGAGTTCTACGCCTATTTCAATAGCTCCAAAGACAAAGGTGTCTATTTGGAAAAGAGAGGAAATGCTGGGCCGGTAGTACATGTTCCGAGCCCGAACCATCGCTCCAAAATTGATGAAATGGAAAAGACGATTTCAGAGCTAAAGATTTCGTTGATCAAGTTAGAGTCGGTCAGGACGCAGGATCTAAAAATCTGGGAAACCGAATTCGCCAACCAATCTTTTTCTCAGCCGACAGATTTCCCAGTTGGCTTTTTTGCAACCTTGCCCTCTAACGCCAATCGCCCGGAGTCCGTCTCAGAACTTTCGCGGCGGGACGAATTGAAATCCAAGTTGGTTGACTCTCCTTTTGTCATCAGTAAATCGACGTTCCCTGCACTTAGGCTTTCAGGCGAAAAGGAAGGCCATGTTTCGCTCGGTGCCAACTTTGATTTCGATGGCGAAAAACCGTTTAGCGTTTCGCTGTGGATCAAACCGAAAAAGTACGGCGCTATCTTGAGTCGCATGGATGCCGAGAAGGATTATCGCGGATTCGACATTTTGCTAACCGAAAAAGGACAGGTTAACGTTCACTTAATTCACAAGTGGCCCACCAATGCGATCAAGATCACCACAAACCACGTGGTCTCAAAAAATCAATGGAGCTGCATTACTGTCAGTTACGACGGGTCTCAGAAAGCGAGTGGTGTAAGCGTTTTCGTTGATGAAGAACTGATGGCTCACAAGGTTAACAATGATGATCTGACTGGATCAACGCTCACCGATCACCCCTTTTGGATTGGTCACCGTTCCTACACGCCGTTCTATGCCGGAGCCATTACAGACTTGCGAATTTTTGATCGGCAGTTGTCCACCGATGAAATTGCCGATCTATTTCGCAAACCGATTCGGGAGTTAGCGTTACTTGATCGAGCGGAGCGAACTCAAGAGCAATCCGATTTACTGAACGCAAAATTCGCAAGCCGATTTTCACCCGTTGAATCGGAGGCTCTAAAGAAGCTGGCCCAAGCCGAACAGGAAATGGCAGCCTTTATGATGAAGGTGCCGACAACGATGGTGATGGC
>CAZPTT010000171.1:8709-12957 GCA_964589435.1 uncultured Pirellulaceae bacterium | reverse complement strand
TTCACTTGTTACGGCCTACTTTCTTACGATCCGCCATTTGTCGATTGATAGCGATACAGATTTTATTAGAGGGCGTCTATCAATCAACGCGTCTGTTAATCTGTTTTGATTACGCCGAGTTGTTTGCCGGTAAGGTCTGCTAAACAGCAAACCTGTTTCAGGCTTGCGTGGTTTGCGCTGAGCCTACACTCTTGGTAATCGTCAGACTCAAGCCCAACGCGTTAATGGTTGAAACCGAAAAGACGGTGCGCTTTGTTGCAAGTGGACATCAATCTTGGCAAATGCATACCAAGTTTCAGGTTCTGACTTGCATTGTGCTGACCGTCAGCCGATTCCAATTGAAGTAACCCCGCAACGATGCTCTGCACGAGCTGCTGGTAACGCCGTTGGTATTCGACGTCAGGATGAGAAATAACGATGAAAATTAATGAACTATTCAAGACATTCCTGGCAGTCGCCGTCTGCCTGTCGACGTTGTCGGGAGCGGTCGTCGCCCAACAGCCTTTTGACGCACTTCCAAACACGGATGCCGAAGACGCATCTGATGACGAAGAGCCTTTGATCGTTCGGCCTGGATTGGATCGGACTCCGTCTCGTCCATTTCGAAATCCTGCCGACCAGGAAGACGCTCCAGATCAAACAGTGCTCCTCAATGCTGACTTTGCCGGCTGGCAAGAGGCGGGTTTGGGAGTGAAGCAGAACCGTGTTGGCAAAGACTTACGTGCCAACTGGATCATGGTTGATGACAATGGTCGATTCGAAGGCCTCGTTCGTGCTGGCGAAGGCGTCGACGTGCGAGACATGAACATCTACTTGATGAACATGGGGCGATTGGTCAAAGAAACGACGGTTGATTCTGAAGGCCGATTCAATTTCACCAACGTGCGTCAAGGCGCTTACTCAATCATTGGCTGGGGCTCCAAAGGCTTCTTTGCTTATGGTTTGAATATTCTTGCTTATAACCAGGATGCGAATTCTTCGACTCCGAGATCAATCAATGTCACGGCTTTTCAGAATGCCTCAACGATTAACACCGACTGGATTCAGTACTTCGCTCCTCGAGTCAACTACCGCGTTTTCGGTCGCTACCGTTCAGGCGAAGGCCAAAAAGATCCGGCAGCTTTGTACGGATTTGATGGGCTTGTTCGATATCAGCCAAAAGCCAGCCCGGCGACTTCAATCAGCGGACGTAACGTGGCGAAGACGGCTGATGGTCGTCTGCTTGGCCGTGTCCATCAGCTCAACTCGTTGACCGGTCGACCGGTTGATGTTCGTACGACCAAAGTGATGTTGCTCAAAGGTGACAATGTTGTCGCGTCGACCAACACTGACAACTATGGGGTCTTTGAATTTCAAGACATTGCCGATGGAGCCTATGGTTTGGTTGCTGCTGGCGTCGACGGCATGGGCTTGATCGGAATTAACGTTGGAAGTTCGACTGGAATGAATGACTTGGGTCAGCTTGCTGATTCGTCAGGTGACCTGTTCGACTTTACGATCGTTTCTTCAGAAACTGTCGGCTGGCTGAACCACTACGCTGACGAAGTTGCTTATCGTCGCAACTTGTTGGCTCCGCGCCGTCCCGATCCAGCGGACAATCAGTATTGCGATACTTGTGGTGGTACAGGCTGTCAGACTTGTTACGGAACTGGGCTTTGCACTTCCAAGTGCCAGTCGTTCCGCGAATGGGCCATGAATTGCCGGAACCAGCACGAGAATACGAAAATCGGCAGCGGCTACATCTTGAGCGAAGCCGCCAAAGATCTTCGCGGTTCGCTTGAACGAGCCGACAGCACATTCGAACGGGCTTTCTACGGCAATGGAGGCAACGGAATCAGTGGTGGTGGCGGAAACTACAATGGATTCCAAAATTAAGTCACCATCAAACTGACTTCCAGTCTGTTCTTTAATCTTCAAAGCCGGCCCATGTTAGCATGAGGCTGGCTTTTTCTTTTCCTACCGATCTCCAAGTCCAGAAAATAGCCTGCTTCGAAGTGATGCCGAAATGACTCACCAGGATCTCCAGGTCATTGGCGGTCATCGCACCACCTGCAGCAATGACCCAAGCGATTTTTTTTTCGGTCTCTAGGTTGGGCAAAGGTAATTTTGGTGAAGGCAATTTCAAGTAATTAGGCGCGGAGTAGCAGCATATATGGGCCATGAGAAGCGGCATCGCGGAAAGCATCAAGCCGACACGGATTTGTTTGGTGAAGCCCAACGTGACAAGCTGCGCGAGTCGCTTGCAGATTATTGTTGGTTGCTCAGTAAAGGCTATGCCAGCCCTTCGTCACTCAAAATTGTCGGTGACAAATTCAAACTAACCGAACGGCAACGGCTTTTGCTGATGCGATGTGCCTGCACGGATGATCAATTGGCGCTTCGCACAAGAAATCAATTGAAGGCAGACTCACTGACCGGTCGGGATTTGTATATCGACGGATTCAATCTGTTGATTACGATTGAAGCAGCGTTGTCGAGTGGTTTCATTTTCATCGGCCGAGATGGATGTTATCGCGATTTGTCGAGCGTCCACGGAACCTATAAACGGGTGGTTGAAACGCAAGGCGCGTTGAAGCAAATTGGCATGGCGCTTAATGAACTGAAAGTGAGACGAGCCTACTGGTTGTTGGATCGCCCAGTTTCCAATAGTGGACGGCTGGCAACGACGATGAGGAAGTTTGCTGCCGAGCAGGAGTGGAATTGGGAGGTTGAGCTATGTCAGAGTCCGGATGCAGAATTGAAACGCATCGACGAAGTGGTGGTGTCTACCGATGGCGTGATCTTGGACGCTGCTGAGCAATGGTTTCACTGCAATAAGTACGTAGTCGATCGCCAGGTTTCGGAAGCATCGCTTGTCGATTTGAGATAAGGTTAGAATTCGATTGTTTGGCGCGGATCGAATCGTCGCGTATCACGGTTAGTGTTAGTATTAGCCATCTCGATCCACCAGTCACAATTTGACGATTGACTTCACCTACATTGTGAGAAACCCATGGAAAAAATACCAAGCAATCAATTGGCAACGAGAAGAAGTTTCCTGAGTACGTCGGTCGCCTCCGCGGCGTTAATTGGAACCGCAGCGCTGAATGGAACTGCATCGAAAAGTTGGGCGGCACCCGCAATTCATACCCCGTCACGCGGAAGCCAAGATGAGTTGGTTATTGGCGAGGGCGATTTCAGGTATCGGGTCGATCACAACTTTTGCCAGTTACCGGATGAATTTTCATGGCAAACCACCCACAACGTTGCGGTTGACTCTGCCAATAACCTGTATGTGATTCATGAAGGCAAGAAGAGTCTCAAGAGTCATCCATCAATTTTTGTTTTCGATTCGTCCGGCAAATTTATCCGAGCATTCGGAAGTCAGTTTCAAGGAGGCGGGCACGGAATCGAAGTGCGCCAAGAAGGCAGTGAAGAGTTTCTGTACGTGGCAGCGTATCAACAGGTCAAAGCATTCGCGAAAATGACGCTGACCGGTGAGACTGTTTGGTACCGAAAAGCTCCGATGGAGTCCGGTGTCTATGCCGATGGCCAAGACACCTCGACTGAAGCGACTTGGACGCGCAAAGGTTTTTTGCCAACCAATTTCGCTTTCCTTGATGATGGAGGGTTCTTGCTGGCCGACGGCTACGGATCGTTCCATGTTCATCGCTACGACAAGCATGCAAATTGGGTCAGTAGTTTTGGTGGCCCCGGCGAAGGGAAAGGGACTTTCAAGACGGCCCATGGCGTTTGGATCGACAATCGCCCCGGACGTGAACCGTCGATCATCGTCACCGATCGGGCTCACAATACGCTTCAGTATTTCACGATGGACGGAAAGTATATCGAGACATTGACGGGTTATGGCCTGCCCGCCAACTTCGATACGCGAGAGAATTTGCTTTTGGTGTCGGAGCTGAAATCTCGCTTGACGATTTTGAACGAGCAGAACGAAGTCGTTGCCCAACTTGGTGAAGCAATTAAACGGCTTGGCGAAATCAAAGGCTTGAGAGAGAAGCCGGATCAGTGGAATGATGGCGAGTTCGTTCATCCACATGATGCTTGCTTCGATGTCGATGGCAATATTTTCGTCGCCGAATGGGTCGCGACCGGACGAGTTACGAAATTGACTCACGTAGCGTAAGTGGATTTTCCACTGGCCTGTTTTGCCGACAGATGAACCCCAACAGATCGACCCCAACAGATCGACCCCAACAGATAGAGCTACAGGCATTTAGCCTATGGCTCGAGAGACGCCTATAAAAA
>CAZPTT010000171.1:4105-8609 GCA_964589435.1 uncultured Pirellulaceae bacterium | reverse complement strand
AAAGAGACGCCTATAAAAAAAGGCACCACGAGATCGTGGTGCCTTGGATTGTTTCAGGGTGTTGAGAGCGACTTAGAAATCGTTATCGCCACCAGGAAATCCACCGCCGTTGGCTCCCATGCCTTCGATTCCGGATTTGATCAACGACAAGATTCCGTCTTGCATTTCGAAACGCATTTTGAAGCCGTTGTCGATCGAATCAGTGGTCATGCGAAGTCGATCCTCGCCATTCTCTTCCATCGCATCAGCGAGAGCTTCGACCATCGGTTGGCCTTCCATGTTAGCGGCGAATCTTAGAATCGGAGCAATGAAGATGTTCAATTGAATCAAGTCCGATGTGCCTGTTCCAGATCCGTCCATCGCGCTCTTTAGCGTTTCCATCGGATTACTGCCGACACCAATGTAAGCAGCTTTCTCGCCGATTCCGACTAGCAACGTGATTTGGTCACCAACGAAGTCCAGCATCTCTTCTTCGTCTTCAGGAATCTGAACGATGATTTGATGAAACGTAACGTCTTTGTGAGATCCAGAATTCAAGTTCACCTGAATTTCATCGCCCATCTTCTCTTCAGCGAACGCGACAAGTTCCTTGATTGTGTCTTCCAGCTTCTTGGGGTCGGCCAAGCGAACGCCACCGGCGATATTGATGTCGCCATCGCCAAGCATGACCGTTAGGCCAGAATCCAAGTTGCCTTCCGCGAGCGTTTCTCGTGCCAGCTCGACCATGTTCTTAAGAGCTTTTTCCGCCATTTCGGCTTCGTCTTCTTCTAAATCACCATCTTCATTCATTCCTTCGATGGCGGCTTTTTCGACTTCCTCAAGCATCTTGGTGTATTCAGCAATTTCGCCTTCAGACAAGTGAACACTGGTGACTTGATTGAAAGCAGCGCCTTCCATCAGGAAGCCCGGGAACAGGGATTTTTCAGTCGGTACCGATGCGTTGAATCGCGTTGCCAATTCGGAATCTTCAAGCGCCGTCATGGCGAAATCCATGTACAAGCTTTTAGCTTCCTTGTCAGCACACATGCCGACCATCAAGTTGTCTGTTTCGTTGATCCAGGAAGCGAACTGCTTCATCTGAAATTCAAAGTTCTTCCGCTGCAGTTCGGCCTGCATCGGTTCGACTTCGCCAAGCTGTTCCAGGCTTCTTTCGTAGCCTTCGCGGATAACGTCGAGTGCTTGTGTTCGTAGCGACTCGGGAATCCGATGGCTAAAGATGCGAGCTGCCAAGTTGTAGGTGGCCGGCATGTCACCAAGTAACCCCGCAGGATCCGATGGGACGTTGTCGAACATTTCTTTCTTGTTGGAAAAGAAAGCGTTGCTGCCAATCTCCTTAACCAATAACTCGTCATCATTGTCAGTGATGATTGTTGTGAAGTCATCGCCTTCATCGACTTCCGCCATTCCAGAAATTGTGTCCAGCAAATCATCTAGATTGGTGACGGGTACGAATCCCAGAAAATCTGGCTCTTCGGATCCCTCATTGAAATACAACATGATGCCGGAGGGCGAACCCTCGTCGATACCTTTGATGTATTGCTTGACCATGGTTTGGGCAAAGAACTTCATGTTGCCATAGCCAGCGGCTTCGGCAAGATAATCAACGTCACTTAGATGCTGAGTAAAGTCCGCGATCGAAATAACAACTGCTGGGTCAGGAGCACTTTGCGCTTTGGCCTGACTGAATGGCGCGATCACGGCCGTTGCAGCGATCAAGAAACCTGCAAGCAGGTGACGACGAAGTCTGTTCACATTTATCTCCAGTAAGTTTGATGTAAATCTGATTCTCCGGTCGCCGACGAATGTCTGCACAGAAATCCAAATTCGTATTTAGTTAGTAGTTTTGCCAAAGCAAACAAGCTTCAGCGGATTTTTTCAGAATGGTTTCAAATAGATAAGCGAAAATTGTGGTCGAACGTTTTGCGGGTCAATTGGTTTGTCATTCGTTCCGTCGGATTCGCGACTAATTTAATCCGTTATCGACCAATTTCGAAAGATCGAATTGCCTTCAATTCTCACAAACAAAATGAGTTTTTTGGATGGCCTGTTCGGACGCGTCGGTGTTCCCAATCCATCAGGAATTCAATTGGCACATGCTCAATCAGAAATCGGCTCTCCGTCGGTAATCGGTTTAAAGTAACGCGTCAGCATTGAACCCGACGATTCAACTTCATCGAATGTCTTCCGCTCTATCAATTACCTCTCCGGATGGAGGATAGTTTTACCAAAACTAACGTTGGCGGGCAAAAATGCGGTCGAGTGGAACGAGGGAGCTGCAAATCTGCTTCTCTGGTAGCAGAACGGGGCGAGCCGTCCGGTTGTTGACGCACCTTGCGACAAGCACCATTACGCTGATAACGACTTCCACCCTGCCAGGCGGAAGGGGGTGCGTCAGTCAAATCATGAATGGGTGTTTTGCCCTATCTGCGATCATTCCTTTGTGGAATCTTTGTGACGATGCACGGCATGGCGCAGCGGATCGCGCAACCAAAACTAACGCTGGGGATGCAAGCATCGAGGTTACCGCTGGCGAGATTGGTAAAGTAACACGCCGAACATTCAGAGATGGCACGCCACTAAAAAGGCGACGTGGCTGGACGGAACGCTATCGAATGTGTTCTGGGGAAAGTTCCGAGAAACAACAGCTCGTGATTAACGGCTTTTGATTAACGTTCTCGATAGACAATACGGCCTTTAGTCAGGTCGTAAGGCGAAAGCTCGACTCGAACCTTATCGCCAGGCACGATTCGGATAAAGTGTTTCCGCATTCGGCCCGCAACGTGTGCGAGGACTTCGTTTCCGGTTTCCAATTCGACTCGGAAACGGGTGTTGGCAAGCGCCTGCGTGACGGTGCCTTCGACTTCAAATGATTCTTCTTTTGGCATGAAACCCTTCGGTACAAGAAATTTGCGTGTTTTGGTAAAGATCCGCAGTATCTTATCCACAGAATCAGTCAAAATCCAGACCAACCCAAATCCTATCCGATGAAAGTTCGGCTAATTTGTTTTGATTCCCAGAGGATTGACCCGCGCCGAAGACTTCCTTGGGCCCCGCCGCGTCTTTCTGGTGAATTCTCCGCTAAAATCGAAGCTTCCAATCGACTGCGACAGCCAACGCTGAGAAGCAATTCTGAACGTGTCGAAATCGAATTTGGTTGCAAAAAACTCAAAACGATCCGGAATTTTCATCGGACATTTAACAAAAGAATGATTTAGTAGTCAAAGACAAGATCATTAATAACGACTCAAACAAGACACAAGCCGGTAAGCCGCAAGCCAGTGGCGTTTCCACTCATGACGCATCGCTCGCAGGTATCGGCGAGGCCCCATCGCTTCGATCGCTAAGTGGTGGGCACGTGAATTCTGCGCGCGTGCTAACGCTATTTGATTGCGTATGTATTATCGTCGGCACGATCATCGGCGCTGGGATCTTTGAGATGCCAGCCATGGTTGCCTCGAATGTTCCAGACGTTTATTGGCTGGCGGCGATCTGGATTTTTGGCGGAGTGATCGCGCTGATCGGAGCCCTCTGTTTTGCGGAGCTGACAACGACCTATCCTGATCGTGGCGGCGACTACGGGTATTTAAAAAGGGGATATCACCAGCGAATCGGATTCGCCTTTTCTTGGGCCGCGTTTTGGGTTATTCGCCCTGGCAACATCGGTGCGATGGCAATGATTTTTGGTAAGTTCGCCGCGCAAGCTTTCCCCGCTACTCTGTCGCCGCTTGCCTTTGCAGTTCTCAGTGTTGTCGTGATTACTGGCACCAATTTGATGGGGATCAAGTTTGGCAAAACGGTATTGAATATCCTGACCGTTGCGAAGGTCGTTGGGATCCTCTTGATTGTTGGTGCTGCATTCGTGCTGGCATCTCATGCATCCGATGCGAGTTCGCCAGACGTCGCAAACGTATCTGAGGTAGCGGAAGAGACAATCGCGGAAGAGGCAATCGCAGCAGAGAGCTCAACCGATACTGAGAATCCCGTCGAGGCCAACGCGTCTGATTCAGACGTCGACAATTCTCAGGATACTCAGTCAAAAAGCGAACCTGATCCAGTTTCATTCTGGAGTTCATTTTGGTTGGCCATGGTATATGTGATGTTCGCGTTTGGCGGTTGGAACGACATCGCATTCGTGGCGACCGAAGTTCAAGAACCTAAGAAGAACTTGCTTCGCTCGCTGTTGATTGGAACGCTTGGGGTGTTGGCCATCTACCTGCTGATTAATTTTGCTTTGGCTTACGGGCTTGGGTTTGAGACGATGGCTTCCATTGGCAGTCAATTCGGAAACCCAACGCTTGAGTTGGTCGGATTGAAAATGGGACAAGCTGGGCTGGCGTTTTTCGCGTTGTTAGTTTGCACGTCCTGCTTGGGAGCCATCAACGCGATGATTTTTACCAGCCCAAGAATCTATTGGGCGACGGCGATGGATTATCCAGCGCTGCGATGGCTAACTGGAACGAAGGAGCAAGCGGGAACGAAGGAGCAAGCGGGAACGAAGGAGCAA
>CAZPTT010000171.1:0-4005 GCA_964589435.1 uncultured Pirellulaceae bacterium | reverse complement strand
GGAGCAAACAAAAAAAGGCGATCAAGCTGTTGCCGGTGACCGCAGTGCGTCTGACTCCCGCGGCGGCTGGTGGCGAGCCATGCTTTTGCAGGCCGTGGTGACGATCATTTTTGTGGTTGGATTCGGCTGGAGCGGAAGTGGCGGAGTTCAAAATATTGTCGTTGCGACCGCACCCTATTTCTGGCTGTTTCTGACCGCTACGGTGATCAGCCTGATCGTTTGCCGATTTCGATATCGAGGGCAATTTGCGGGGTACCGAGTCCCTCTTTTTCCGATATTGCCTTTGGTTTTCGTCGCAGCCTGTCTTTTTATGTCGTATCGCGCTTACACATATATGTGGTCAAAAGAGGGGCTTTGGAAATCATCGTTGCTGATTGGATTGTGGGTCGTCGGTGGATTTGGCCTGAGTTTTGTTTTAAAAAGCAATAAAGAACTGAGCTCGAAGAATGAATAATCATGTGGGATGAAGATTCGAATAGGTGAAGGTTTGAGATAGGCGGGATTTTGGGATGGGTAAAATGATGAATGGGAAACTTCTACAAGCGATCAGCGTTTTCATGTTCTTAACTGGAATCGCCGTTCCGCTCCAGGCTCAAGGTGGCAAAGTAGTGGTTGTAAAAGCCGCGATTGCTTCGAGCGAAGAATCAAAGGGTCTTGCTACGATCACTGTTGAGCTAAATGTAAAAGACGGCTGGCACACCTATGCTCAATTGCCAGACGATAGCCCGTCCATGGCAACAGCCGCAAAATTGACCTTGCCCGAAGGCGTTGAGGCAATTGGTGAGTGGAATGTTCCCGCCGGTGAAGACTACGCCAAAGAGCCGGGCACGACGGTTTTTGAAGGCAAGATAAAACTGACACGCGATGTGAAAATCACTGCCAGCTCCAAGCGGCGAACGATCGGCGTCCAGGTTAATTACCAGGCCTGCAATGACAAATCCTGCCTGCCGCCTAAGCGACTTAAGATCGCCCTGTCGGTGCCGGCTTCAACTGAGGCTGCCGATAAAAAACCTGCCGCAACTAAGAAACGCATTTCACCCGCGTCCGCGACACCCGAAGGTGAAAATGCAAGCGGCCATGCTGGCAAGATGGAATCTGCTGCGATGAATTCCGCCAAAGCAAATAACCCAAAGTCACTACCAAAATTTGAAAACAAATTTTTTGATGCGCCCGTGCGACTTACGGTCGGCAGCGAGCCGTTGAATTTGAAGGCAAGCCAAATGTACCCGTCGCCCGCGATGTTTGATGTCGACAACGATGGCGAGGTCGAGCTTGTCGTTGGCGATATTTTTGGATCGTTGAATGTTTACGAAAATGAGAACGAAACTGGAGCTGGCGATCCTGTCTGGGCGAAGCATGTCGCACTTACCAATACTGAAGGCAAAGCAATCAAAGTTTCAAATTGGTGATGCGTTGGCATGAGTTCACAGTTAGTGGACATCAATGCGGATGGGCACAACGATATCCTCACCGGTAGTTTTGAAGGCGTGCCGTATCAGATTATTGGCAGTAAAGATGGCTATCAGGATCCAGTGAAGATCCTAGATGCCGACGGTGAAATCGTCTTGCTCGCCGATTTTTGGAACTACGAAGATGAGAAATGGGACTCGACAGATCGGGCAAAAACTGAGGGCCACTGTACTTCTGTTTCGGCCGTTGATTGGGATGCCGACGGCGATCTCGATTTGCTGTTAGGCGATTATTACGGAGGTCGTTTAGCGCTGCGTATAAACGAAGGCACCGCGAAGGAGCCGAGCTTTTCCGCAACCAATCAAATCGTTGAGGCCGACGGCAAACCAATGGTCATTGCCAAAGGGCTCGCGGCCCCACGTATCGTTGATTGGAACGGTGACGGATTATTTGACATCCTGTGCGGTGGAGCCAAAGGTGGCGTATTTTATTTCCAGAACATTGGTGAAAAATCAAAGCCAACATTTGCAGCGTCACAAACTCTGATTGATGCGCCGGACAAAGAGGGGGCGTTTATCGGACGGGTGCCCAGTGTTGGTGACAATCCAATGCTGCCCGGTTCCTCCTATCACATTGAACCAGTTGATTTCGACCAGGACGGTGATCTTGATTTGTTGGTCGGTGCCCGCAGTGCGTGGGAACCTGAAAGACAAGAGCCGCTTTCGGATGAACGGTTGGAGCGGGTGGCCGAAATTGAAGTCGAACTTAAGAAGCTTCGTGAGAAATTGAGCGAGCTGTTTCGAGACACGAAGGCGGAAGAAGATGCAAAAGCTGATGATCTTGATCAAGAGAAAATAGCTTTGAGCGACAAATTACAAACTCAGTTGCGAGATCTGATCACGGAAAAGAGGAAGATTCAGCCAGATCCAATGAGAACGGGCGATTTTGTCTGGTTGTTCCGCCGGAAGTAACTCAATTGCTCGACCATAGCGAGGAAATGTGTCGTTTCGTGGTCGGCCTGGCCTCTCGAATTCAAGGCAGTTCGATGGTGTGAGTGGCCGCTTTTGAATTTTCGCCTTGCGACAGTAAGTCAAGTTAGGCTACAATCCGAGGCTCGAATCAGTACAACACCTTAAATTGGAGTCATGCCGCGTGGGAACGAAAAAGACCGGAAAGGGTCGCCGTAAAGTTGGCCGTAAGAAACGTCGGATGCGAGCAAAGATTCGCCACCGCAAGAAGTAGGCTTTCTTTTCTTCTTAAGCTCGGGCGAACTGCATTTCGCCCGATCAATCCAGATCAATGAGCCCGTTCGCTGCTGCGCGGCCCGAATCAATGGCTCCACAAGATCGAATGGCCCAGCAGAGTTGTCGCACAGCCCAAGCCTCAGATGAATGTGTCAACGACGCTCGCACTTCAAACTGGAATTTCTGACGCCACAAACGTCAGTTCAGACTCGCTTGCTGGGTACTCTTTTTTTGTCAGCCCGAATGTCGTAACGTTCGGATTTCTCGCATTTCTATTGGTGGATAAGAAAAAGTCTGACCGTTTCGTGGCTAAATGACTTCCAGGTCGCTGCAGTTGAATGGGGCTTCGGAAATCCGAAGCTACTAACGCTGGGAATAGTTTGTGTTCTTGGACACGTTGGTTAGACTTTCTTTCCCCAAGCTGGCAAATCTCCACCACGATACCCAGTTTGTGTTGTCTGTCTCTACCAATCCCCCGCTATCTGGAGCAATTGATGCGAAGTTACTTCACCTCCATCCTCAATCTGGCGTTGGCCGCAATGGTCACCGTTGGTTCGGCAAGCCTTTGTTTGGGTCAAGTCACCAATGATCGCGCTGCGTTTGAAGCAGAATGTGCTGACGCCGGCTTAGTCACCGAAACATTTGAGGGTTTCACTCTCGAAGAGTTTATTCCTGGGATCTCCTTAGGGCCGATCGACGAGGATCTCACGTTAGCCAATTCAACCCTAAGCGTCACCGGCGATCCGACTTCACCCGCTTTGACGAATATTGATTCTAGCGTGTTGGATGCGAGCGTCCTGCCGTTTGAACTTTTGGTCGATACAACGTTTGCTTCGTTTGGGTCGCCAGGATCGGAAGGCTACTGCGTGACTTTTGATTTGACAGATCCATCCACCCACTTTGGCCTTGATATCTTGGCTAACGACGGTGTTTCGATTGAGTTCTTCGATGCAGTGGGCGCTGCAGTCGGCGTCAGCGAGGCCATTCCGAATACGGATCAGACTGCTCCTGGAAACAATGACGGAGAATACGCCAACGACGCATTTCAGTTTTTCGGATTCGTCGCTCCAGCGGGAACCACATTTTCGTCAGTGAAGATCACGGCGGCAGATGGTTCAACTGTTGCCTTTGATAATGTTTCGACAGGTAACTGCCCACAGGTCGTTACTTGCTTCGATCAGCTTACCAACGTCAAAATCGCGATCGCCGATTTGATGGTGGGTGCTCAAGGCGTCGAACTAAAACGTTTGCAATATGCGTTTGACTGTGTTTGCATTATTCAAAATCCAGTCTACTGGGAAGGCGAAGACCGCTTGTCTCGCTACGGCGGAAACTTGTTCATCGGCGGAGC
>CAZPTT010000170.1:10363-12993 GCA_964589435.1 uncultured Pirellulaceae bacterium | reverse complement strand
GTCGATGGTGACATTACCCGCATCGAAAGTGGGCTGGGCGACGAGCGAAAAGTTTTTTGGGGCAGTGAGCGGCCTGAAATGCTGATCACCGAAACGTTTGCAACGCACGACCGTCGGACGCAGGATCTCGATATTGATCCGACGGAGTCTTTTTTGGCGTCGGATCCACCCGACAATGATTTTGACAGTCATCTGGTTCCAACTGCGTCGGCTTTCTTCGAGCTCTATGTTCCCTGGGTGGCGAACGATTTGAATCAAGTTCGGCCAAGCGAATTTTATGATAGTGAGAGTAAAGGCGTCGATCTGCAGAAGACGTCGCCGGATGGAACGAGTCCAATTTTTAGACTGTTGGTGACCGGGCACAACGAAGCCGATCTGGATCCAGATGATCCGACGAACAACCCGGAGATCTCGCCAGGAAACTATGAGCAAGTGACCAGTTCCCGCCGCATCTATTTCGTTGAGCCGTCATTCGTGGTCGATTCGGGGCCCGACGTTTACTATCCCGATCCGTCGATCACGACTCGTTTTGTACCGCCGGGAACCTATGCGGTCGTCGGTTCGGCGGGTGTAAGAAATGGCCCCGAATATACAACTTATTTCGGAAGACGAACGACGCCGGCTAATCTTAGCTCAAGTGAGTTGGCTGAGACGCGGCGGATTACGATGATTCCCGGTGAGCGTAAGTTGGCAATTGGCCGTTGGCCAGATGATCCGGCCGAAACGACTCTTGAGTATCCGGCGAGCCTGGCGGATATGAGGTCAGTCGTTTGCCTGCCCATCGGTTACCACAATGGTGGTTGGGAACGCAGCCTTGGAGTCAGCGATCCTGTTGATGGCTATGTTGAGTTGACCGACATTCTCGCGGACGGAACGCGGGCTGATATCGAGCTGACGCCAGATGCGGATGGTTTTAAGTTCACTCAAGACGTGACAGCGGCCGGTACTGATCACGCGTTTGATGAACCCATTGACCGTAGGCTTGATGCGGCACACTATGACGAATACCTCAAGGACGATGGGTTGAAGCCCGGCTATCGAACCGTTCACTTGCAACGACTTGCCAATCCGCTGCAATCGTTTAACGCCCGCTCGAACCCCTACCGAACGATTGATTCAAGTTCGATTGACCTGTTTGTGTTTAATGGAGTTAACAACAATGTCGCGTTTCCAGATCCATTAAACGAACCGGATGGAGATGGCGACGGAACTGCCGATACGTTGGATCCGAGATTTGGAACATTTGAACGGCGATCTGCGACCGCGAGCACCGGCGACCCAATTCACAATGGCCAGCACGTAGCGTCGGGCCGTTTTCGAATGCTCTTCAAAAACGATCGTGCTGGGCATGTCGAAACGCCGGCTGATTCCGCGACGCTGATGAACGATCGAGACGACCATTTTCTCAGTCAGAATTTTGAGGAATCACTCGGTGGTTTGAATCACGCTTATGCAAATGCGAACCGTTTTGAGCTGCAAGGTTTTTCATGGCTGACTTGGAACAATCGACCGTTTGCCAGTGAGTTGGAAATGGCGAATGTACCTTTCACATCCAGCTATTGGTTGACTCGATTATTTAACGTCAATTCCGATCCGGCTCGGGATGTCTATGAGCCGCCGATCGAGGAGCAGGCTGAGACGGAGGCGCGAAACTACACGGCCCATTTTCCGCATCTCTTAAATTTCTATTCCGATGAATTGAGTGATGGTTCAGCGGCGGCGTCGCTTCACCGCGCGTTCGATTACCTTGAGGTTCCTTCTCGGTTTTTGGGCACCGAGTCGTATGTGGATCCCAGTGAGTTCGCCAGTTCGAAACATGGATTGTCGTTTGGTTTGGCTCCGCCGTTTGATACGATTTCCAACTACCGATATCCGGGCAAGGTTAATATCAATACAGTGCTGGATCCCCGAGTTTGGCGTGGATTGAACTGGTACTATTCGGGCACGCAGGAATTCGACGATCCGATTAGCTACACCGATTGGGAAGATTCTCGGGCAGGTGTTGTCGGAGCTCCATCTGATTTTGCAAACCCATTTCGTTCGCCAAGAGCAGCCAACCTTGTTCCGCCCGGATTCAGTTTGGTCGTCGATCCAGCCGATTGCGGTTTGTTTCGTGAAGAGAGCGGCGGCAATCCGTTGTTTGATTACAGCCCATCCACCAAGGCTCCTCACAACGACGACGATCGGGCCGCGTATTTCAAGTACGACAAACGACAGCGGTTGGGAAATCTGGTGACGACCCGTTCCAGCGTGTTTGCGATTTGGATTTCGATCGGTTACTTCGAAATGAACTCCGACGGGACTTTCAAAACCGGAGCGATGGGAGTGGGCGGACGTGAAGTCGGTTTGGATGAAGGCAAAGTAAAACGTAATCGGGGGTTCTACATCTTCGATCGCTCGATCCCAGTCGCGTTTGAGCCCGGTCGCAATCATAACGTCGATCGAGCCGTGCTCATTCGAAGTGTCATTGAGTAGCGATGATGGTGTCGATCAGTAATCGCAGTGGATGATGATTGCGGACGGTTGGTACTTGCATGCTTTAGGTGTGAGAGTTTCTGGCACCCCTTCGTTCGGCCTCTTCGTTTGGTCTCTTCGTTTGGTCTCTTCGTTTGGTCTCTTCGTTTGGTCTC